>NZ_CP077091.1:3950000-4284500 GCF_014268595.2 Pseudomonas hamedanensis | reverse complement strand
CCAATCGTGGCGAAGAAAGCCAACATCAACGGTGTTTGCAAGGACGTATCGAAGCGCACCTCAATATCAAAGGTGCGCAATATCAACAGGAGCAAGGCAACCACCAGGCCGCCCGCTACCGGTTCAGGAATATTGTAACTTCGCAAAAAGCCAACACGCGTAACAAGTCCGCGCCCGAGCAGTAATACCAGAGAAGCGGCCACGAGCGTGCCGTAAAAATCGAGCTGAATCATGTGGATTATTCTTTGCTGAATATTCACGAGGCGAGCGTTTACCTGAGCTCGACCGGTGAATTGGCTGATTGTCTCAACACTGATTTCCGGGAAATTCAATAACCGTCGATGGCTTGAACATATCGAAATGTTTCAATCGAAACATCGCACGAACAACTTTAACAACCCTCTCACGCTAATAACAAGGACAGGCATAAGCACTTGCTCGTTCAGTTGTGACCAAAGGTGTAATGGCGAAACATGGATTAATAATTAGCAAACCGCACATCGCCAAGAGATTATTCCTACAACAAAAAACAATTATTCAGTTGCACAAATAAAAATACCCCGACAAAGTCTGGGGCATTTTTAATATTACAAATCAGCGGACCGTTACTTGATCAATCGCCAAGTGAACGGATATCGGTAAGGGAAACCTTCGTTGGCTTTGACACCTGCAATAATTGTCAGAACCAAAGCAGCAATCGCGAGCAAACCAAACAGGAAGAAACCAATGATCAAAAGCATGAGCAGGAAGCAGATCATCGAAGCAATCGCGACAGTGATCTGAAAATTCAGCGCTTCTTTGCCCTGCGCATCGATGAACGGATCTTTCTCGCGCTTCATCTGCCACAGAATCAATGGCCCGATCAGATTGCCGAACGGAATCCAGATCCCCAGCAAGGCGGACAAGTGACAAAACATCGCCCACTGGCGAACCTCTTGGCTCGGCTTGGGCAGTAACTCTTGCTCATCACTCATCGCACTCTCCTTGTAGACGTGAAAACTGCTCAGTCAGCCAGCGCCGCCTTTTGCAGTTCAAAGATCTCGTTCATGCCTTTTTTCGCCAGTTCCAGCATCGCGTTCAAGTCTTCCGGCTGGAACGGCGCGCCTTCAGCGGTGCCCTGTACTTCGATGAAACCACCAGTGCTGGTCATCACCACGTTGAGATCGGTCTCGGCAGCGGAGTCTTCCAGGTAATCCAGATCCAGTACGGCTTCGCCCTGGTACATGCCGACCGATACCGCGCCAATCATTTGCTTGAGCGGGTCGCCGCCTTTAAGGCCGCCGCGCTTCTTGATCACTTTCAAGGCATCAACCAGCGCAACCATGGCACCGGTGATGGACGCGGTGCGGGTGCCGCCATCCGCCTGGATCACGTCGCAATCGACGTACAGGGTCACGTCGCCGAGCTTCGACATGTCCAGCGCCGCGCGCAGCGAACGGCCGATCAGGCGCTGGATTTCCAGCGTGCGGCCGCCCTGCTTGCCACGGCTCGCTTCGCGCTGGTTACGTTCGCCAGTGGCGCGCGGCAGCATGCCGTACTCGGCAGTCAACCAGCCCTGACCCTGGCCTTTGAGGAAGCGCGGCACGCCGTTTTCGACGCTGACGGTGCAGATGACTTTGGTATCACCGAATTCGACCAGTACGGATCCCTCGGCGTGTTTGGTGTAGTTGCGGGTGATGCGGATCGAGCGGAGCTGATCGGCAACGCGACCACTTGGACGTTTCATAGGGACACCTGTACTGAGGACGGAAAACTGCCAAGCATTATAGAGCGCTGCACCGCGCCTGGGCACTTGTTAAAAACGCTGGCCGACGGCCGAAGGCCCTGAGTCGCGCATAACCGACGGGCTGCAGCGCTTTGTCACACCGTGTGTTTGGGCGCATTCGCCGCACTGCGCTACAATCCTGCGCCTTTGCTGCCAGTCGGCTTAAATTCACTGAAATCGCGCCTGCGGAACACCCTGCTGCGCCGATCTGCATTGCGAGGTCACCGCCATGGTGCACAGCATGACCGCCTTCGCCCGCGTCGAGAAAGCCGGCGCTCAGGGCACCCTGAGCTGGGAACTGCGCTCGGTCAACAGCCGCTATCTGGAACCGCACCTGCGCTTGCCGGAGTCGTTTCGCGACCTGGAAGGCTCGGTGCGTGAAGCGCTGCGCCAGGGGCTGTCGCGGGGCAAACTGGAGTGCACGCTGCGCTTCACCGAAGAAAGCACCGGCAAAACCCTGCAAGTCGATCGCGAGCGCGCCGCGCAACTGGTCGACGCCGCGGAAACCGTCGCCGGGCTGATCAGCAATCCCGCCGCACTGAATCCGCTGGAAGTGCTGGCCTGGCCCGGCGTGCTGGTGGGCGATGCGACTGACCCGCAGGCATTGAACGCCGACGCGCTGGCCCTGTTCAATCAAGGCCTCAGTGAGTTGAAGGCCGGCCGCGAGCGCGAAGGCTCGGAGCTGGCACGGCTGATCAATGAGCGCCTGACCTCCATCGAAGCGGACGTCGTGACGCTGCGCGAACTGGTGCCGCAGATGCTTGCCACTCAGCGCCAGAAAGTCCTCGACCGCTTCGCCGACATGAAGGCCGAGCTCGATCCGCAGCGCCTGGAACAGGAAATGGTCATGCTCGCGCAAAAGAGCGACGTGGCCGAAGAACTGGATCGCCTGAGCACCCACATCATCGAAGTTCGCCGGGTGCTCAAATCCGGCGGTGCGGCCGGGCGACGCCTGGACTTCCTGATGCAGGAGCTCAATCGCGAAGCCAACACCCTGGGCTCCAAGGCCTTCGACCCGCGCAGCACCCAAGCCGCCGTCAACCTCAAAGTGTTGATCGAGCAGATGCGCGAACAAGTGCAGAATATTGAGTAAGGCTACCCTGACATGAACCACCACACCGGCACCCTGTACATCATTTCCGCGCCATCGGGCGCGGGCAAAAGCAGTCTGGTCAAAGCGTTGACCGACGCCAATTCAGAGATCCGCGTTTCGGTCTCGCACACCACCCGCGCCATGCGTCCGGGCGAAGTGGACGGCGTCAACTATCACTTCGTGACCCGCGAAGAGTTCGTCAAGATGGGCGAGCACGGTGACTTCCTCGAACGCGCTGAAGTCTTCGGCAACTTCTACGGCACCTCGCAGAGCCGCCTGCAACAAACGCTGGACGAAGGTCACGACCTGATCCTGGAAATCGACTGGCAAGGCGCCGAGCAAGTGCGCAAGCTGATGCCGCAGGCGCGCTCGATCTTTATCCTGCCGCCGTCGCTTCAAGCCCTGCACCAGCGCCTGACCAACCGCGGCCAGGACAGCGACGAGATCATCGACGGCCGGATGCGCGAAGCCGTCAGCGAGATGAGTCATTATGTCGATTACGACTACCTGATCATCAACGACGATTTCGCCCACGCGCTCGACGACCTGAAGGCGATTTTCCGCGCCAATCAGCTGCAACAGAAACACCAGCAGGTACGTTTCGGCAAATTGCTGGCCGAATTGCTCGGTTAAAACAGCACTTCCCAAAATGCCTGCAAGCGCTTTACATTGGTGCTTGCAGCGCGTTGAAGGGCTTGGTCAAAAAATCAGCGCTTCCCTAATCGCTGGTGATTTTTTAAACTGCTCAGTCCGCTCGCCCAACCGGGCAGCGCGCATATTGCATTCGCTCCGAGGAATACCATGGCCCGCGTAACCGTTGAAGACTGCCTAGAACACGTGGAAAACCGCTTTGAGCTGGTCATGCTCTCTACCAAGCGTGCCCGTCAACTGGCCACCGGCGGCAAAGAGCCATTGGTCCAGTGGGAAAACGACAAGCCGACCGTTGTCGCGCTGCGTGAAATTGCTGAAGGCCTGATGAGCTACGAGTTCATCGCCGAGCAGGAAATCGTCCAGGATGAACCGCTGTTCGCAGCGTTCGAGGACGAGTCGAACGAGGCCGTCTAAGCCTATGCCTGGTCGACGTAGCACGGCGCGGGGTCAAAGCTTTCGGCAGGAATCATCATGCCGAGCATAGACGCCCTCGCCGATCGCTTATCGACCTACCTCGGCAACGACCAGGTCAACCTGGTCCGCCGAGCGTACTTCTACGCCGAACAAGCCCATGACGGTCAACGCCGTCGCAGCGGCGAGGCGTACGTCACGCATCCTCTTGCGGTGGCGAATATTCTTGCCGACATGCACATGGACCATCAAAGCCTGATGGCCGCAATGCTGCATGACGTGATCGAAGACACCGGGATCGCCAAGGAAGCGCTGCAAGCGCAGTTCGGCGAAACCGTGGCCGAACTGGTCGACGGGGTCAGCAAACTGACCCAGATGAACTTCGAGACCAAGGCCGAAGCCCAGGCGGAAAACTTCCAGAAAATGGCCATGGCCATGGCGCGCGACATTCGCGTGATCCTGGTCAAACTCGCCGACCGCCTGCACAACATGCGCACGCTGGAAGTGCTGTCCGGCGAAAAACGCCGGCGCATCGCCAAGGAAACCCTCGAAATCTACGCGCCTATTGCCAACCGGCTGGGCATGCATGCGATCCGTATCGAATTCGAAGACCTCGGCTTCAAGGCCATGCACCCGATGCGTTCCGCGCGGATCTACCAAGCGGTCAAGCGCGCCCGGGGCAACCGCAAGGAAATCGTCAACAAGATCGAAGAATCCCTCGGCCATTGCCTCGCCATCGACGGCATCCAGGGCGAAGTCAGCGGTCGACAAAAACACCTCTACGGCATCTACAAGAAAATGCGCGGCAAGCGTCGGGCCTTCAACGAAATCATGGACGTCTACGCGTTCCGGATCATCGTCGACAAGGTCGATACCTGCTACCGCGTTCTGGGTGCTGTACATAATTTGTACAAACCGTTGCCGGGGCGCTTCAAGGATTACATCGCGATTCCCAAGGCCAACGGCTATCAGTCGCTGCACACCACGCTGTTCGGCATGCACGGTGTACCGATCGAGATCCAGATCCGCACCCGCGAAATGGAAGAGATGGCCAACAACGGCATCGCCGCCCATTGGCTGTACAAATCCAGCGGCGACGAGCAGCCCAAAGGCACTCACGCCCGCGCCCGGCAATGGGTCAAAGGCGTGCTGGAAATGCAGCAACGTGCCGGCAACTCGCTGGAATTCATCGAGAGCGTGAAGATCGACCTGTTCCCGGACGAGGTCTATGTGTTCACGCCCAAAGGCCGGATCATGGAGCTACCGAAAGGCTCTACGGCGGTCGATTTTGCCTACGCGGTGCACACCGACGTCGGCAACAGCTGCATTGCCTGCCGGATCAATCGCCGCCTCGCACCGCTGTCCGAACCGCTGCAAAGCGGCTCCACGGTAGAGATTGTCAGCGCCCCCGGCGCACGGCCGAACCCGGCATGGCTCAACTTCGTGGTCACCGGCAAGGCGCGTACGCACATCCGCCACGCACTGAAACTGCAGCGCCGCTCGGAGTCCATCAGCCTCGGCGAGCGCCTGCTGAACAAGGTCCTCAATGGTTTCGACAGCGCGCTGGAGCAGATCCCGGCCGAACGCGTCAAAGCGATGCTCACCGAATACCGCCTCGAACTGATCGAAGACTTGCTCGAAGACATTGGCCTGGGCAATCGCATGGCCTACGTTGTCGCCCGCCGCCTGCTCGGCGAAGGCGAGCAACTGCCAAGCCCGGAAGGTCCGCTGGCGATCCGCGGCACTGAAGGTCTGGTGCTCAGTTACGCCAAATGCTGTACGCCGATCCCGGGCGACCCGATTGTCGGTCACCTGTCGGCGGGCAAAGGCATGGTCGTGCACCTGGACAACTGCCGCAACATCAGTGAAATCCGGCACAACCCGGAAAAATGCATCCAGCTCTCGTGGGCCAAGGATGTCACCGGCGAATTCAACGTCGAACTGCGCGTCGAACTGGAGCACCAGCGCGGCCTGATCGCCCTGCTGGCCAGCAGCGTCAACGCCGCCGACGGCAATATCGAGAAAATCAGCATGGACGAACGCGATGGCCGCATCAGCGTCGTGCAGTTGGTGGTCAGCGTCCACGACCGTGTGCACCTGGCTCGCGTGATCAAGAAGCTGCGCGCCCTGACCGGAGTGATCCGCATCACTCGCATGCGTGCATAACTCAAACCTAACAAGGAGTCCTACATGACCAAGACTGTTATCACCAGCGACAAGGCCCCGGCCGCCATCGGCACTTACTCCCAGGCGATCAAGGCAGGCAACACCGTTTACATGTCGGGGCAGATTCCTCTGGACCCCAAGACCATGGAACTGGTTGAAGGCTTCGAAGCCCAGACCGTCCAGGTGTTCGAGAACCTCAAAGCCGTGGCCGAAGCCGCTGGCGGTTCGTTCAAGGACATCGTCAAACTGAACATCTTCCTCACCGATCTGAGCCACTTTGCCAAGGTCAACGAGATCATGGGCAAGTACTTCGACCAGCCCTACCCTGCTCGCGCCGCCATTGGCGTGGCTGCCCTGCCGAAGGGTGCGCAGGTTGAAATGGATGCCATTCTGGTCATCGAGTGATGCGCACGGCGCGGCCTTCAACCGTCGCGCCGACTGCTGCAAGAAAAGGTTTTGAAAGGATTCCACCATGCGCAAAGCGCTAGCTCTCTCGCTGCTCGCCCTCTTCCTTGGCGGCTGCGCCAGCGACCCTGCCGACCGTGACATCAGCGGCACCTGGATCAACCAGGTGGCGATCGATGCCGCCGCCAAGGGCGGCCCCCTGCGCGAAGCGCTGCAGGCCTACGGCCCGAACCTGGAGTGGGACGTCAACACCAAGGCCGGTCAGGCCCGCTACACCAACGGTTTTGAAAACGTCGAAGGACGGCTGCTGGGCGAACAGTCCGGTGCCTGGAAAGTCGATTTTTACGGCAGCTCTGCCAGCGAATTGAAACGCGACGGCAACCACCTGCAGCAAGCCGCGAGCGACAACGAACCAGAACAGCTGTTCGACCGCGCGCAGATCCCGGTGCCGGAAGGCGCGCCGATCGGTGCCAGTTTCGAACGAGCGCTGTACTCGGCGTATCTGGGCGGCAACTGGACCATCGCCAGCGGTCAGGGCGAAGGCGGCACCGTGCAGTTCCAGGCCGACGGGCAAGTGACCGGCCTGCCGGGCGCGGATCGGTATGCCTTGTGCCTGGCCGGTGACTGCGCGTCGATGAGCAATGGCAACGACAGCATGTGGCTGCAGCTCAATGGTCAGGGCAATAACTGGATCTTTGTGCGCAAGGGCAAGGAGCTGGAAATCCTGCAAGCAGTCAATACCGCGCTGGCGGATGAGCAGCCGCAGTTTGCGGCGGGTGAGCGCAAGTGGTTGCTGGAGAAGCAGTAACCGTCTCTGAATTCGCAGAAATCCCCCAGTAGGAGTGAGCCTGCTCGCGATAGCGGTGTATCAGTCAATATCGATGTGTCTGATACACCGCTATCGCGAGCAGGCTCACTCCTACTGGGGTTTTGCGAGGCCAGAAAGTCAGCAGCGACCTTCAAGAATCGCTGCGTAACCTTCCCGGTAACTCGGATACTTCGGAGTCCACCCCAACGCTTTCGCCCGCGCATTGCTGCAGCGCTTGCTGCCGGTGCGCCGTACGCTGGCGTCTTCCCCCCATTCAGTCACACCCAGGTATTCACGCAACCAGCCCACCACCTCAGCCAACGGCGCCGGCGCATCGTCGACACCGATGTAGCATTGATCAAGCGCCACACCCTGCCGATCTTTCTCCAGCAGAAACGCCAGCAACCCCGCCGCGTCATCGGCATGAATCCGATTGCCATACAGCGGCGGCTCGACCGCCACGCGATAACCGCGACGCACTTGGGTCAGCAGCCATTCGCGGCCCGGGCCGTAGATACCGGTCAGACGCAACACGCTCGCCGGGATGCCGCTGTTGAGCGCGACCTGCTCGGCCTCGAGCATCAAACGCCCCGAATAACCGGCCGCGACAGTCTCGGAGGTCTCATCGACCCACGCGCCGTCCTGCTGGCCGTACACACTGCTGCTGGAGACGAAGACCAGGCGCTCAGGCACTTGCCCATAGTCGCCAAGCCAACTCAGCACATTCTGCAAGCCTTGAACGTAAGCCTTGCGGTAGCCCTCTTCATCGTGATCGGTCGCCGCAGCGCAATAAACCACATGATCAACGGCGCCTACCGGCCAGGTCGCCGGGCATTCTTCGTTGAACAGGTCCCCGGCAACGCCGATCACACCCTCCGGCAGCCTGGAAACATCCCGGCGCAGGCCGTAAACGTCCCAACCGGCTGCCAGCAATTGCGTGGCCAGACGACTGCCGACATCACCACAACCGGCAATCAAAACAGAAGGCGCGGACATCAGAAAACTCCCATCAGAAAGGCACAGACTAGCGCTGGCGCAGGACGAGCGGCTAGCGATCAAGGAAAAAAAGTTACTCTATTACTTTTGTTAACAAGAATTACTTGCAATAATGCACGCCACTTTTGTTCTCGGCCTCACGAGGCCTGGAAGAGCAATAACGTTTTTCAATCTCAGGTCCGGCCAGCATGACACGTAATCAAACTCCCGCTTCGCCAACCATTCGACCTCGCGCCTGGAGCGCTGTCGCGGCTCTGTTGCTCAGCCTGATGCTGGCACCGACCGCCGCCTTCGCCGACGCCCAGGCACCCGCGACACCAGCCGCCACCGAACAGAGCGCACCGGCTGCTGCACCGGCGGCCACCGATCCGGTGCAGGCTGTCGATGCGGCCGACGCACCTGAAGTCCTTGAAGCCGACAACACCTTAGGTATGGCCCACGACTTGTCGCCATGGGGCATGTACCAGAACGCCGACATCATCGTGAAAATCGTGATGATTGGTCTGGCCATCGCTTCGATCATCACCTGGACCATCTGGATTGCCAAAGGCTTCGAGCTGATGGGCGCCAAGCGTCGTCTGCGTGGCGAGATTGCCGCACTGAAAAAAGCCACCACCCTCAAAGAAGCCAGCGCCACCGCGGGCAAGGAAGGCACTCTGGCCAACCTGCTGGTGCACGACGCGCTCGAAGAGATGCGCCTGTCGGTCAACAGCCGCGAAAAGGAAGGCATCAAGGAACGCGTCAGCTTCCGCCTCGAGCGCCTCGTCGCTGCCTGCGGTCGCAACATGAGCAGCGGCACCGGCGTCCTCGCTACCATCGGTTCCACCGCGCCGTTCGTCGGTCTGTTCGGTACCGTATGGGGTATCATGAACTCCTTCATCGGCATTGCCAAAACCCAGACCACCAACCTTGCCGTCGTAGCGCCGGGTATCGCTGAGGCGTTGCTGGCCACTGCCCTGGGTCTGGTTGCAGCGATCCCTGCCGTGGTCATCTACAACGTCTTTGCCCGCTCCATCGCCGGTTACAAGGCGCAGGTCTCCGATGCCTCGGCAGAAGTCCTGCTGCTGGTCAGCCGCGACCTCGACCACCAGCCTGAGCGCAGCTCGCAGCCGCACATGGTTAAAGTGGGGTAATCGGCCATGGGCCTGCATTTGAAAGAAGGCGCAGACGACGATCTGGCCGAGAACCACGAAATCAACGTCACGCCGTTCATCGACGTGATGCTGGTGCTGCTGATCATCTTTATGGTGGCCGCGCCGTTGGCCACTGTGGACATCAAAGTCGACCTGCCGGCCTCGACCGCCAAACCGGCGCCGCGGCCAGAAAAACCGGTGTTCCTCAGCGTCAAGGCTGATCAGCGTTTGTACATCGGTGACGACGAAGTGAAAGCCGAAACCCTTGGTGCAGTGCTCGACGCCAAGACCCAGGGGAAGAAAGACACCACCATCTTCTTCCAGGCCGACAAAGGCGTGGATTACGGTGATCTGATGAGTGTGATGGACAAATTGCGCTCGGCCGGTTACTTGAAGGTCGGTCTGGTCGGACTTGAGACGGCAGCCAAGAAATGATCACGACGCGCCATAAGCTGACGCGTTACAGCGGTAGCCTGGCCGTGGTGCTGGGCGTTCATGCGCTGGCCATCGCGCTGGCGCTGAACTGGACCAGCCGCCCGCCCATCGAGTTGCCCCCACAGGCAATGATGGTCGAGCTGGCTCCGGTGCCTGCCCCGCCACCGCCGGCTCCGCCGAAAGTCGTCACACCGCCGCAGCCACCGGCTCCGGTTGAAGAATTGCCGATTCCGAAACTGGCCGAAGCACCAAAAGCGGAAATCGCGGTACCGAAACCCAAGCCGAAGCCCAAGCCCAAACCGCCGAAGCCAGTGGAGAAGAAGCAGCCCGAGCCGCCGAAGGAGAAGCCTTCCGAAGAGAAACCGGCCGACACCCAGCCGACCCAGGCACCCACGGAGAAATCCGCCCAGCCTGCGCCGGGTCCGTCGCCAGCACAAGTGGCGGCCAAGGCCAGTTGGCAAGGCACCCTGCTCGCGCATTTGGCCAAGTACAAAAAATACCCGGCCAGCGCTCAGGCACGGGGCAAGGAAGGCTTGAACCGTCTGCGCTTCGTGGTCGATGCCGAGGGTAACGTGCTGTCGTTCGAACTGGTAGGCCGCTCCGGCAACGCCGATCTGGACCGGGCGACCCTGGAAATGATCCGCCGCGCCCAACCGCTGCCCAAGCCGCCGGCTGACATGCTGAACGACGGCTCGATCGAAATTGTTGCGCCGTTTGTTTACTCGCTCGAACGCCGCCGCTAATGCGACACAAAACACTGTAGGAGTGAGCCTGCTCGCGATAGCGGTGTGTCAGATGATAATTTTCTGTCTGATACACCGCTATCGCGAGCAGGCTCACTCCTACAAGGGATCTCTGCAAGTCCGGAGACAGTATAAAAGGCACCGAAAGGTGCCTTTCGCGTATCTGCCAGCGGCAAACCGACCTCGGCAGGTGTCGCACTCAGCCCTCAGTCTGATAACGTGCGTCTATCGATTGCAGCCGGTATGCTTGGCGCGCATCTTCATGGACGCTTGCTATGACCCTCACAGAATTACGCTACATCGTTACCCTCGCCCAAGAGCAGCATTTCGGCCACGCGGCCGAGCGTTGCCACGTCAGTCAGCCGACGCTGTCGGTGGGCGTGAAGAAACTTGAAGACGAACTCGGTGTGCTGATTTTCGAGCGCAGCAAAAGCGCCGTGCGCCTGACCCCGGTGGGCGAAGGCATCGTCGCTCAGGCGCAGAAGGTCCTCGAACAAGCCCAGGGCATCCGCGAACTGGCCCAGGCTGGCAAAAACCAGCTGACCGCACCGCTGAAGGTTGGCGCCATCTACACGGTCGGCCCATACCTGTTCCCGCACCTGATTCCGCAACTGCACCGGGTCGCCCCGCAGATGCCGTTGTACATCGAAGAAAACTTCACCCACGTGCTGCGCGACAAACTGCGCAACGGCGAGCTCGACGCGATCATCATCGCCCTGCCGTTCAACGAAGCCGATGTGCTGACGCTGCAGCTCTACGACGAGCCGTTCTACGTGTTGATGCCGGCCCAGCACCCGTGGACGCAGAAAGAAACCATCGACGCCGGCCTGCTCAACGACAAGAGCCTGCTGCTGCTCGGCGAGGGTCACTGCTTCCGCGATCAGGTGCTCGAAGCCTGCCCGACCCTGACCAAAGGCAACGACGGCGCCAAGCACACTACGGTCGAATCCAGCTCGCTGGAAACCATTCGCCATATGGTCGCGTCCGGTCTGGGCATCTCGATCCTGCCGCTGTCGGCAGTGGACAGCCATCACTACGCCCCGGGCGTGATCGAAGTGCGTCCACTGTCAGCCCCCGTACCGTTCCGCACTGTGGCGATTGCCTGGCGTGCGAGCTTCCCGCGGCCCAAAGCCATCGAAATTCTCGCCGATTCCATTCGCCTGTGCTCGGTGGCCAAACCCGCCGCGCCGGTTAAAGCCGGTTAAGCCACGGTCATGACGGAGCTGTCGCAAGTGTCGGTGACGGCACTCAAGGGTGTCGGCGAGGCCATGGCCGAGAAACTGGCCAAGGTCGGCCTGGAGAATTTGCAGGACGTGCTGTTTCACCTGCCGCTGCGTTATCAGGATCGCACCCGTGTGGTGCCGATCGGCGCGCTGCGGCCGGGGCAGGACGCCGTGGTCGAAGGCACCGTCAGCGGCGCTGACGTGGTCATGGGCCGCCGCCGCAGCCTCGTTGTGCGTCTGCAAGACGGCACCGGCGGCCTGAGCCTGCGCTTCTACCATTTCAGCAACGCGCAGAAAGAAGGCCTCAAACGCGGCACGCGGGTGCGCTGTTACGGCGAAGCCCGGCCCGGCGCCTCAGGTCTGGAAATCTACCACCCGGAATACCGTGCCATTACCGGCGACGAACCACCGCCGGTAGACGAAACCCTGACCCCCGTCTACCCGCTCACCGAAGGCCTGACCCAGCAGCGCCTGCGCCAGTTGTGCATGCAGACCCTGACCCTGCTCAAACCGAGCACCCTGCCCGACTGGCTGCCGACCGAGCTGGCCCGCGACTACCAACTGGCGCCGCTGGCCGACGCGATCCGCTACCTGCACAACCCGCCCGCCGATGCCGACGTCGATGAACTCGCCCTCGGCCATCACTGGGCGCAGCATCGTCTGGCCTTCGAAGAATTGCTCACCCATCAGCTATCGCAACAGCGTCTGCGTGAAAGCCTGCGTTCGCTGCGCGCGCCGGCGATGCCGAAAGCCACCAAACTGCCGCCGAAATACCTGAAGAACCTCGGCTTCAACCCGACCGGCGCTCAGCAGAGAGTCGGCAACGAAATTGCCTACGACCTCAGCCAGCACGAACCGATGCTGCGGTTGATTCAGGGTGACGTCGGCGCAGGTAAAACCGTGGTCGCCGCCCTCGCCGCGTTGCAAGCGCTGGAGGCCGGTTATCAGGTCGCGCTCATGGCGCCAACCGAGATTCTTGCCGAACAGCACTTCATCACCTTCAAGCGCTGGCTCGAACCGCTGGGCATTGAAGTCGCGTGGCTGGCCGGCAAGCTCAAGGGCAAGAACCGCGTCGCCGCGCTGGAACAGATCGCCAGCGGCACACCGATGGTGGTCGGTACACACGCGCTGTTTCAGGACGAAGTGCAGTTCAAGAATCTCGCACTGGTGATCATCGATGAACAGCACCGTTTCGGCGTGCAGCAGCGTCTGGCGCTGCGGCAGAAAGGCGTTGGCGGGCGCATGTGCCCGCATCAACTGATCATGACCGCCACACCGATTCCGCGGACGTTGGCGATGAGTGCCTACGCCGACCTCGACACCTCGATCCTCGACGAACTGCCGCCCGGTCGTACGCCGGTCAACACCGTGCTGGTCACCGACACCCGCCGCGTCGAAGTCATTGAACGGGTACGCGGCGCCTGCGCTGAGGGTCGCCAGGCCTATTGGGTGTGCACGCTGATCGAAGAATCCGAAGAGCTGACCTGTCAGGCCGCCGAAACCACGTTTGAAGACCTCACCGCCGCCCTCGGCGAATTGAAAGTCGGGCTGATCCACGGGCGCATGAAACCGGTCGAGAAAGCCGCCGTCATGGCCGAATTCAAGGCCGGCAACCTGCAACTGCTGGTCGCAACCACGGTGATCGAAGTCGGCGTCGACGTGCCCAACGCCAGCCTGATGATCATTGAAAACCCCGAACGCCTCGGCCTCGCGCAACTGCACCAGTTGCGCGGCCGGGTTGGCCGAGGCAGTGCGGTCAGTCATTGCGTGCTGCTTTACCACCCGCCGCTGTCGCAGATTGGTCGCCAGCGTTTGGGCATCATGCGCGAGACCAACGACGGTTTCGTCATCGCCGAAAAGGACCTCGAACTGCGCGGCCCCGGCGAAATGCTCGGCACCCGCCAGACCGGCCTGCTGCAATTCAAGGTCGCCGACCTGATGCGCGACGCCGATTTATTGCCGGCCGTGCGCGACGCCGCGCAAGCATTGCTGGAGCGCTGGCCGACCCACGTCAGCCCGTTGCTCGACCGCTGGCTGCGGCATGGGCAGCAATATGGCCAAGTGTGAGCACGGTCGCAGTTTCTGACAGAACCTTCCGAGCAAGCTGGTTATACTCCTGCCATTGTTTCAAAAACGGATACAGACCATGACTGACGCAGCTCTCGCCCCCGAATCCCCGCACGCGCCGTCTGTTATTCGGCTGTTGCTCGGCAAGCTGGGTATCGCCTACGAAGAAGTGCTGGAGCACCACGGCCTCAACGCCTCGCGCAAGGTGCAAGCGGTGTTGCTGGACGATGCCGTGGGCGCGCTGATGGTGCTGTTTCCGCAAAGCCAGTTGCTCGATCTCAATCGCCTCGCCGAGCTGACTGGCCGTCGTCTCACTGCAGTGTCCACCGAGCGCCTGGAAAAGATGCTCGGCAAACACAACCTGAGCCTGCTGCCGGGCCTGCCGGCGCTGACCAGCTCGCCGTGCCTCTATGAAGAAAGCCTGCTGCGCGAGCCGAAGCTGCTGATCAACTCCGGCGAGCCGGGCCTGTTGCTGGAGATCAGCAGCGAAGACTTCAAGACCATGCTGACCAAGGCCAGCGCCGCCAACTTCGGCGAAGCCCTGAGCAGCATTCGTCCCAACCTCGACCGCCCGGACGATGACCGCGAGGAAATCACCCAGGCCGTGCAGGCGTTCACCGCGCGGCGCATCCAGCAGCGACTGGAAGCAACCATCGAAATTCCGCCGCTGGCTGAAACCGCACAAAAAATCATCAAGCTGCGCGTCGACCCCAACGCCACCATCGACGACATCACCGGCGTGGTCGAAACCGACCCGGCGCTGGCCGCGCAAGTGGTGAGCTGGGCCGCATCGCCGTACTACGCCTCGCCGGGCAAGATTCGCTCGGTGGAAGACGCGATCGTCCGCGTGCTCGGTTTCGATCTGGTGATTAACCTGGCGCTGGGCCTGGCCCTCGGCAAGACCCTGAGCCTGCCCAAAGACCACCCGCAGCACACGACGCCGTACTGGCAGCAATCGATCTACACCGCCGCCGTCATCGAAGGCCTGACCCGCGCCATGCCGCGCGCCCAGCGCCCGGAAGCCGGCCTGACGTATCTCGCCGGTCTGTTGCACAACTTCGGTTATCTGCTGCTGGCCCACGTGTTCCCGCCGCACTTCTCGCTGATCTGCCGTCACCTGGAGGTCAACCCGCACCTGTGCCACAGCTACATCGAGCAACACCTGCTGGGTATCAGCCGCGAACAGATCGGCTCGTGGCTGATGCGCTACTGGGACATGCCGGATGAGCTGGCCACCGCCCTGCGCTTTCAGCACGACCCAAGCTACGACGGCGCCTACGCCGAATACCCGAACCTCGTCTGCCTGGCCGTGCGCCTGCTGCGCAGCCGCGGCATCGGCTCGGGGCCGGATGAAGATATCCCCGATGCACTGCTCGAACGCGTCGGCCTGAGCCGCGAAAAAGCCAACGACGTCGTCAGCAAAGTGCTTGAGGCTGAAGTGCTGTTGCGGGAACTGGCCTCGCAGTTCAGTCAGGGCTGAATGCAAAGCGGGCAAGCAACGCCTTTTGGAGCGAAGCTTGCCCGCGATGTGCCAACCGGCGCGGCTTATGCCGACTTGTCCAGATAACGAATCACCCAGCCTTTCTCATATCCCGTATCCGTGAAGAACACTCCGCCCACCACGATGCGCCCGTCGTCCATTACGGCCATGCCGTAAGGGTATTCAAAACCGTCGTTTTCATTGAAAACGGTGAATCCCGTGCCGAAGAATGAGGTGTCTCGGGAACCATCCGCCAGGAAACGGGCGGTGACTGCAGTGAGATCACCGTCAATTGCGCCGACACCACTGCCGCCGCAGACAATGATTGAGCCATCCGCTCGCGGCACGCAGTGCAGCCATCTGACGCCTTGGGGAACAGGTGAATTAATCAGTGGTTGACCACCATTGAATACAAGGTTGTACTCGCCGCTGAAATTCAGCACAGCAACCAGCCCCTGGATGACGCCCTGCTCCTGCGTACCGCCGGCCACAACGATTTTGTCACCGACTATTGCCGCAACGTCCAGGCTGATCCATCGATCCTGGGGGATATCCACCACACCGTGTTTTCCGAAACCTGTGTCAACCTGACCTGAAGTGTTGAATCGAGTAACGTAGCCGCCGTTAGCACTCGCGGCGAAATAATAACCGCAGACCACCACACCACCGTCGGTTTGGGCTGCCAAGGATTGCCCGACGGTGTCCGCAGACGAAATGCCTGCAAGCTCCACGAAAGCAAAGCCTGCACCATTGAATGTCGTGTCGGGTAAACCGTTCGAATCGAATCTCAGAACGATACCTTTAGCTCGGCCTGCAACATCCTCAACAGTACTGACGACGACAATTTTTTCGTCTGCTTGTTGAGCGACAGTCCCTGCTGTGCCAGTCGCCGCAGCAGCGCTTGGAGATTCTTCCGCCAATCCGGTATGTCCGCCGCCTCCCATCTCCTCGTAAGCCAAGTAAAGCACACCTTGTTCTGCGAAAGACGTCTCCAATTGCCCGTCCTCGCGCTGCCTGACTAGCGCCAGGCCCGCTGAGTAATTTTCGCCTTCCGCGGTGTACTGAGCCACAACCAGCCAGCCGCCATCGC
Source organism: Pseudomonas hamedanensis (assembly GCF_014268595.2). Taxonomy (NCBI): domain Bacteria; kingdom Pseudomonadati; phylum Pseudomonadota; class Gammaproteobacteria; order Pseudomonadales; family Pseudomonadaceae; genus Pseudomonas; species Pseudomonas hamedanensis. Next base: position 4,268,034 of record NZ_CP077091.1, on the reverse strand, counting down.
TAAGTGGCGTAAAGCCGAGGATGCGGCTCATGAAGAAGTCATCTTTCAGCCTGATCTCGACATAGCCGCTGGTCTGCCCGCCGAAGGCTCTGTCGAGTGCACCGTTTTCAAGCAGACGGACGATTTGCGTAGGCGCGCCGGCCGTCGAGAGGCGAACGGCAACCAGCAGTTTTTTTTGCGGCAGCGCCAGCAGCGCCCGCACGTCGTACCCTGTGAACCCGGGAAATGGAAATCTCAGGATGCCGCCGTCGCCGAACGTCGGGTCGTTGCTTCGAGTCGCGGAGCCGGCCAGGTAGCGCACGACCCGTCCTTTCACTATGGATGGATCAGCAAAATTCGACAGCCCGATACAGACGACGATCCGACCGTCGTCCAGCACTGCCAGACCTCGCGCACCGGCGTCCCCTGCGCTGTCTTCAAACAGCGCATGTCCCGTACCGTTGAAGGCCGTGTCTGGTTTTCCGTCAGCGAGAAAACGCGCCGTCACCACGGCCGTTTCACCCTGACCGACAACGATGATCGAACCACCCAGTTGCGAGCATTGCGCCCACGCCAACCCTTTTACCAACGGTGAAAAAACCGGTTTGCCACCATTGAACACAAGATTGGCAGCACCGCTGGCGGTAAATGCGGCGCTCAGGCCACCGCGGACACCGTTACGCAAGGCTTGGCCTGCAACAACGATCCGGCCATCGCTTTCACGCACCGAGACAGATTGCAGATAGTTCTCGCCCTCGTCGTCGGGAATCAGCACAGCCAGGCCATTGTTGAATTGATTGTCCAGCGTGCCACTCGCATCCAGACGCGCCACAAAAATTCCGTTGCCTCCCGATCCGTCCCGATATGAACCGCAGAGCAGCACTTTGCCATCGGCTTGAACGGCGATGCCGCTGGCGGTGTTCGAGGTGGCGCCGATATCCAATTCGACATAGCCGGTACGATTGAAAGATTGATCGAGCAAGCCATCCGCCAGCAGGCGTATGACCATAGCCACTGGCAATTGCGACTCATCCTTGAACACGGGATGGAGCAAGATAATCGTGCCATCCGCCTGCACGATCACTGCCTGCGACGATGCCTGCGCAGTCTGAGAGGACCTGGTGCTCAGGTGACTCGCCTCGCGCGGCATGCTGGCGGGTTGGGGAACGCCATAATAAGAGATAAACCGCACGCCTTCGGTGCCAAACGACTTGTCCGGTTCACCGGTATTTTTCAGGCGGACCAGTGCCAGGCCAACGTCATTTGAAGTGTTCGAGAAATACTGAAGGTGCAGCAGCCAATCGCCACCCTCAAGCGCCTCGAGACCCGATACATGACTGATTCGAGCACCATTCAACGCTATTTCAACGAAACCTTTGCCTGCTGTACCGAACGTCGCGTCCAGCGAGCCATCCTCATTCAGTTTTGCAATGGCAACCGGAGCATCCGCTCCGGTGACAGGTATCGCAACCAAGAGTTTTTTATCGGGGAGCGCTAGAACGGCCCCCGCTTCGTCGCCCGTGATGCCAGGTAGCGGTAAGGCCAACACGCCGTCCTGAGCAAATGTCGGATCAAGGGACTTGGGGGTCGAAAAACTTTTTGCCAGTGCCATGAGCTAGCTCCATCAAGTCAGTAAAGTCCCTGTGCGGGAACCGGAACCTGAGTAGAGCATCGCTATCGCAGGCAAAACACCTGACAGAAATGACAGTTCGAGCGTCTTTACGAGCCTGAATTATGGCTTCACGAGACAAAGCACGCTGTCACTCAGGACGCATGCCTGGACTTGGTCAATCCATTTCTTACGCTTTCGCCTTCCTCGGCTTCAAATACTTCATCAATCCCTGAAACCACATCACCAGCGCCGGGTTGCCCTTAAGCTGAATCGACTTGTCCTGAATCCCCTGCATAAACGCCAACTGCTTGTTCTTCGCCTGCATCGTCGCAAAGCCATAACCCGCATCTTTAAACGCAATCGCAAACGCCGGCTCCGCCACCACGCCGGACTTGCTGATGATGCGCTGATCCTTGACCACGAAATGCCGTGCCACTTTCCCGTCCAGCGTCTGTAGCTGAAACACCAGATCCTTGTCACCCAACTGCTGCTGGAACGCCGGATTGGTCCGGCTGGCCTTGGCCATCAACAAACCCATCATCCACAGAAGAAAACGAAATTTCATGCGCACAGCCTCAAAAGGAAAATGAACGGCCGGGGCAGTGTAAGGGATTCGGACGATAACGCCAGTATCTGCCGCTGTTGGAAGAGGATGCGGACCAATACCCGCACGATGACCGCCAAGTCACGATTAAACGTTCCCCCCTGATCGTTCCCACGCTCCGCGTGGGAATGCATCCCGAGACGCTCTGCGTCTCACCATCCACCTTTCCTACACCTGTTGAAACACATCCCTGTAGGAGCTGGCGAAGCCTGCGATCCTTTGATCTTCCCGCCCGCGAATCCATGGGAAATTTCCTGCAAAGTGCCGGGCTGTCCGTGAACTAGGCGGGATTGGTCATGAGGGATAGGCTTTGTGTGTCGCCGCAAAATCGGCGATACGGACGTGCAAGTCCGACGGGAGTACACATTGGTTATGGCAATTCGCCGAGCGTTTTCCTATGCTCGCGGATCGTTATGGCTGCTGTGTATGGGAGGCCTTCGGGTCTGCCGGGTGACTCCACCGGTCTTGCACACCTATGCACAGCTGCCACCCCTTTCGAAGTGCGAGCGAAACGGTGCCAGCTCCTGAAACTGGAGTAAGACCGAATGAAGAAACCAACACCCAATCCCCCGGAAACCCCGGACATATCGCCCTACGAATCTCTGGAATCAAAGAAATTCCACGAAGCCGCCGAGCGCGCCCTCGACCACCACTTCAAACCGCCCACCGAACCGCACCCCAAGCGCGAAACCGGCCTCTTCAAACTCTCCCCCGGCACCGACGCCGAAGCCCTCATGGCCAACGCCTCCGAAGACCTCCTGTCCATCAGCGTCATCGCCTGCGACCTGGCTGACGATCTGCACGGCTCACGCCGCTCAGTTGCACTGGCCCTGAGCAGGATGGCGGACGGGGTGCGATTGATGGTGGAAGGGACGCTTGATCATATTGAGGTGAAGAGCGCGGCGGCGAAGCCGTAGCGGGATTGATGGTTGAAAAAAGGGGACGTTGAGTCCCCTTTCTGCAGTCTTCTTCGCTATCTCAAGTCTTCAGCGCTTTTAGGCAGTGCCTCTATACCCTGACGGGCAACGCGACTAACAAATGAATAACCACCCGCGCTACAGAACTGCCGGAACACCACCTTGTCATCCTTGAGCACCGTCAAAAAACTCACAAACGCCTGATTAACGAGGTAGGTATACAGGCCCTTTTTGAATTTGATGTTGTTCAGGTTAACGCTGCCTTCCGACGCATCCACTACGAAGAACTTGCCCTTGGGAGGCACGCTCTTCTGCGGATAGAACATTTCTATCTTTCCCGGAACACCGTAACGGTATTGAACGTATCCGGCAGTGGGCTTGTTATTCCCTTGCGCGCAAACAGAAACCGTTTTACCTCCTGTCAAAGGACAGCTGAAGTAGATGTCTTCCTCGGCGGAACACAACGTTCCATCCTGCCCGCCCTGCAATGGCGCTGTTTCTTGCGAGACGCGTTCTGATATTTGAGTGACATCGGCGCAATTGGATAAACACACCAGCTTCGAAAGATCCGGAACATCGATTTCAGTAAACAGGTACGTCGCTGAACCATCACGGTTGCGAGCGTGGTAAACGGGGACACTGACAGCCAGCCCCCTGGCTGATACGGGCACTGCCTTATCTTTCCCTGAGACCACCCGACTTTCAGCACCACCGCACAACGCCTCCAAAGCCACGTCACTGAAGGGTTCTTTTGTAGGCACTGCCAACGGCTGGGCATCACCTCGACAGTCATAGCCGTGCCAGTACGGTCCGGTGTTCGGGTCAATGTCTATCGAGAAAATATAGGCGCCGTCGAGTACTACTTTTCCGCCGTTGTAAGTAAAAACCAGCCAACGACGCGTCTTTGCCTGGGAGTAGTTTTCGTTCTCCAGAATGTAACGCTCGCCATCTCGATACAGCCAGAAACCACTCATTGCTCCGGCCGATTCCGCCTCGTCAGAGAGACGTTGCCCGGATTTTGCGTCCACCAGAAGGTTTTCTTTCAACGCCAACGCACAGCCGCTGTCGGCCTCCATGCATGACTTGAGGGACGGGAACATTGGCCCCGCAGCCACAGAGAAAGAGCACAGCAATAACGCGACCAAAGCTAATCTTTTCAACTCGCCTCCCCGCTGATGATTCAAGAGCCTGATTGAATATGAAAAAAGGGGCGTTAAGCCCCCCTACGTGAGTATTCCCTGTCTCACCACTGGCAACCTGTTTCAGGTTTCGAATCCACGTCGTAATCATTTTCAAACGAATACTTCTTTGCAGATTTGTAATTTGTATACGTCATCGCATCAACCCGGCCACCCTGAGTGACCATCTGATACTCACCTGTCAGTGCACCATCAACTACTTCAACCCAAGTTGTCGTGTACTGGTAAGGCCGGCCATACACGAGTTCTTCTTGTTCAGTACTGCGATGAACCAGCCCGATAGCCTTTTTCGACTTACTGTACTTGACGCCAGCACCGCTCCATTTGGCGACAGAATCGTAATAGGTTCTGAATTCAAAATTTATAGGTTTGCCTTCGTAGGAGCGGAAGCAAAAAACCTCAGTCGTGACCTCGCTATGAGCCGCCAGAGGAACGAAAGCGAGCAACGCGGAAAACAATGCAGACGAAAATTTCAAACCGAACATTCCTTTAGCGGTTCATGGGTAATTGAAAGCGCATCCTCACCACGCAGTAGGCGACGTCTTCACGCAACAGACGGCTAGCCATCTGGCAGTGCCCTTCTGCGTACTTCTTCCAAAGCGGATCATCGAATTGATCCCCTCCCAGCCGCTCGATTGAGGCCGCTAAATTTCTCTCACGATCCTTCCCTGCAATCGCGGATGCCGCTTTGTAAAAACCATCCAGCGGTAAACCCGTCTGTAGAGCGACCAACTCTCCCAGCCGAGCATTGGTCGTCTGCACCAGACACCCAAGCTTTTCGATTGGCGCTTCAGCGCCCGGCAACGCGGCTTCATAAAGCTCTTCGCAAAACGATTCTTTGAAGCGCACCCAGTTCTTTTGCACATCTCTCAGATGGCTTTGCTCCGCAGGAGCCAGAGTCGACAGCGCTTTTTTGTATTGCTCGTTCAGGACACCATCTACCTTCTCGAAAGATTGCTGGCCGCAGGTGATCAAGTCCGGGTTGGACAAACTGTCTGGGTTGCACGCTTCTCCAGCAAACAATGCGGATGAAGCAGCAGAGAGCAAGCAACCGAGAAGAATCGAAAATACTTTCACGCTGTTACTCCTTCCCTTGACGGTCATGCCTGTACAGCCAAAACAGCGGCGGCAACAACACCAGCAACGCAAAACCATCGAGCCACACGTGCGACCAGACCTGTTGTTGCGCCGAGAGCCACATATCCTGCGGCGCCCATAATAGGATGCCCGCGATCAACCAACCCCAGACTGCCGCGACTTTCAAGCGATTGCCCAGGTGCACCAGCGCGAACATGTACAGCGAATAACTTTGCAACGTCCCGCCGAACAGCGCGAGCCACCAGACTTGTTGTTCGTGGCCGGCGGTGGGAACCGCATCGGCACCCCAGAACGACAGTTCGAGGACTTGCAGGTAGCCATCGAGCAAGCCGGAGTCACCGGCCCAGGTCAGGGTAAGACCGGCGAGGATATGCGTGATCGCAGCGGCATATAGCCAAAGCACCAACGCTGGGCGAAGCGAGGAAGAAGGGGCTGGCATTCCGTGTCCTGAGCGCGTTCCTTGGGGGTGGGGAGTTTAAAGGAAAATCGGGGTCGTCAGATGCTCAAGCGTTAAACGTTTTAGCGTAGGGGATTCAGAAAAAACTTGTGCAAAACCGCCTCAAACAGCCCCTCGAAACTCAAATGCAGTGGCTGACTTTGATCGGCGCCGTGGCTGACGATCCCAATCGCCCCACGTTGAAGACGCCCAACTGGTCACCTTTGTCAGCCGCCATTTGATAACAGGCTAACGCCCGCGATATATCCTTCGTTCCTAACTCCCCACCCTCAAAGGTAGAGGCCAGGTAATTCATCGCGTCCGTGGAGCCCATGGTAATCGCCCGAATAACCTGCTCTTCTGCCTGCTTGGGATGAAGGCAAGGGCCGTTATAGTCAGTGGAGTTTCCTGAACAAAGAAACTTCGCATAACCCATCGCACCCTTTGGTATTTTCGAAGCCGCTTTGAACAAAGCCTCAACCTTAGGGGTTTCTAACTGAGGTGCCATTTGCGAAAGACTAAGGCTCGCCGCCGACAGGCTTGCCTGCGCATCACCTGACTCTGCAGCGCAAACAAAGTTATCCAAGGACGCTTCAATCAACTCCGCAGTCAGTCGGTATTGCTCAAGAAACCCTAGCCCGCCCAACGCTTCTGCACGCTGATAACAGAAGTTCTCAGCGCGGCTCATTCCCGGGTTCTCTGTCGCGACAAGATCCTTCTCACTGATCGACCAATCCTCAATCCCCTCAAGCACCCAGCACGCCTGACGAGAGAAGTTGAAGATCTTGATATTGCTGTTGCCCGCTCGCTTATCCACCACGTTGACGTGACTGTCGTCGACCTCTTCGATCTCGACCCCAGGTGTCTTGCCGGGTGTGATTGCAGCCATCAGCGGATAGGTGAACGTTGTTCCACTAACACCCGAGGTCGAAGGCTCAAAGGTACTTCGATCCTTCCCAGCTACCGGTTTCAACACCAGGGACTTGACCGTCATTGCAGTGAGGCGGCGTTGTGATTCGCTGTTGGCGGAAAACGTAGTCAGGAAAGGCGCGAACTCCTCCAAGGGGCAAGCGTCTCTGGTGGGTGCCGTCGAAGTGCTCTTGTCGGATGCAAGAGCAGGGACGATCTTGTCCAGATATGCCGAGCGCTCGCGACTCATTCTGGCGATACACGAGTTAACGGCAAACACATGCGCTGGCATCCCCGTCTCGATTTCGAATGCCTCCAAAGGGCAATTCGCATCGCGCAATTTCAGCCACGCACGTTGCGATTCTTTAACCTTCGCCGCGTACTCCGCGCCCAACGCCGGATCTGTTCGATAGTCAGACTCAAGCCGCGTCATCAACTGCTTGTAGCTGACGTTCAATTGCGCATCGGCAGCCTTCTTCGCCGCCTCCGAGCAGGGCACCATTTCCAGGCTTGAGGTGACATGGCTGCAGTCGTTCTGCGCATAGGCCGCTGAAACTGGCAGCAGCAGCGCGGCTAGCAGGGTTAAAACAAAACGGTTCACTGTTCATCCTTGAGTCATTCAGACTTTGCGTTTGGTGAATCGGGTGATGCATTGCTTGGGGATGTTCATTTCCCAGTAAGTGCTGAGCAACGCTTTGCGTTTTTTGTCGACGCGCAGGTTAACGAAGTCGTCGCCGCAGTCCGGCTGTAACTCTTCGAAGGTGCCGGTTTTGACTTGGTAAATGAACACACGGTAGTAGTCGTGAAAAAAGGGGACAGACCATGTTGTCGCGTTGTCGGGCAATTACTAAAACCGTGGTCTGTCCCCATTTCACCTTAAAGGTTTTCTTTCAGCTCTGTGCAGTCACTCGCAACGGCGAGGATTTTACGCGTACCATCATTAAGGACACACACAGGTTTTTCAAAGCTACCTCGCATTTTCTGACAAACAGCGTCACCTGCTTTCTTATAAACACACTGTTCGCCGGAAATGATTAACTCCTTCCCTGGCATCAAAGTAATAACTTTAGAACCATCAACACGGTAGATATTCTCGTAGATTGAATCACCAGCCTGCTGAATATCTTGATAATTTCCATCCTTTAGTTCTGAAGCACCAGCAGGAATATCTCCGATATAGTGGGCTTCTCCGCCATTAGCTGGAGCAGCAAAAATCATTATTTGAGCATTTAAGCCCATATCGTCACCCGTCGGATAAGAAAATATGATCGACTCATTTTCCGTTCCTTGCGCTTGTCTAACGACATAATCTGACCGACATCCGCGATCAGTGTTGTCAAGAAAAAAGATTTCCTCTTCAAACGAAAGAGTCAACCTAGCCGCGTCAGAACTCTGACCAGGTTCTTTGCATAATAGGCTATGCTCAGCTGAGCCAGAATAAGCGGCGCCACTATAAACAGACAAAAGCAATATAATTAATCGAATCATCCGGCTGACCTCAGAAACGAAAAAAAGGGGACAGACTACGTTTTTCGGATAATCGTGGTCTGTCCCCATTTCCGCGGGACGGATTCAGCTCAAAGTGAACCGCCCCGTTTTCTCTATTGGCGCGCACACAACTTTTAATGTTTTTTGTCCTGCAAGCTAAAGTAATTTTTAATGCTCGCCGCATCTTTATAAGCACAGACCACTTTATTTCCCCTAACCAGATCTGCTCCCTCCATACAATTATCTAGAGATGGGTCAGGCAAATCGCCACTAAAATGAAGCAAGGATACACGTCCACCATCTCTCCTTATTGGAAGCTCCATTACCGAATAAGCAAAACCGTCAAATGCCGAGTTCGACAATTTTCTTTTTGTCAACACAAACATAGATTTTCCGGCTCTCGCAGGGGACTTCCACTCGTAGAAAAATACAGAAGCGATCTGATCCCCCTCAACCTTCCATACATAGTTTAGAGAGGGTTTACCGGAGCTCAATGATGAGTAATATATCTCAGCATCGGCAACATGCTCTTCTTTAGCTATCGCCTTCAGACTATTTTTCAAAAAAAATACAGCGATCTTTTCTTCGCCCAAAGAGGCTACCACCGTAGGATGGAATTCACCTATTGTGGGTGCGGCATCCGCAAACACATTGGACGCTACGAAACCAAAAACTACATACGGAATAAAATGCCGCTTAAATAGAGTTAAATATTTTTTCAACTTTATATATCCTTTTGAGGAAAAAATGGAACAGACGACGTTTTTCGTGGCAAATACTAAAACCGTGATCTGTCCTAATTTCACCCTAAGAGTTGCCCGCGGGACGGACTAAAAAAATAAATCCGTCCCTTTTATTACGATCGCTCTAAAACTCTCCTGGGAATTTTCATGGCTTTTCCCGACTGCTGCATCATAGAGATATATTTTTTATAGTTCTCTGCAGCCAAATCTTTTTGGCTCAACCCCCAATATGCATCAGCTATATTCAAGTAAGCGACAGTTCTCTCTGGGTTTTCAGAAATCACCTTTCTTAGTAGTTCAACCGATTCTGAATAATATCCTGCCTCAGCAAACAAAAATCCGAGATCATTGGACCAACCCACCTTGTCAGGATAGAAATACGCTTCAGCTATGTAGCTTTCAGGTGCACACGACTCACTACTGCCCCCATCGGCAACAAGATAACCCATAGATTCTATGAGCTTATTTTTATCATTATTTTTGTATGCAACGAGTGCTTGGTCTGCCGTCAAGACAACAAAGGATGACATGAGTTTTTCACCTTTCACCCGCCCCGCCTGAATGTCCAAATTTAACTTTTGAAGATATTCAAATGCAGTCGCACCGTCGAAATCTTCAAGTGATTTAGAAATCAAAACATTCAGAGGTAAAATATAAGCACTCTTAAGAGATCTATCGCACGATTCATTATTAACCGTATAGACAACCCGGCTAACTGCCACACTTTTGCGAGGAGCATCATATTCAAATTGAACATTAAAATTCTGCGACGTTTGGTCTTCTTTTTTTGTAATCAAATTCAAAACATCTCCCACAACGTGAGCGTCTGAATTGAAGGTGTATATTTCCCCTTGAGAATCCACAACACCTATAGTTTTATCGACGCCTTTAACAACAGAAACATTGAAGCCGTCATAACTTTTAGGCGAATAAACATTATTAATTTTCGCCAATGCGGATTTTGCGCTCAATATAACCGAGTCTTTCCCAGACACCTCAGCAACCAAGACTAGTTTGTCGGGAAGTGCAGCATCTTCATTTTTTACGACCAGGAGTCTTGGAGACTTTAATCCAGGAACCAAACCAACATCAAACTGTTTCTTCACCATTTCTGCAAGAGGAAGACTATCGTTTGCAGTACCAAGTGAAGACTGGCCAGCAAAAAAAATAAATAAAAAAATCTGTAGACACCAAAATTTTTTTAAAAAAATCATTTATTAAGCTCCTGATAAATAGCTGTAAAATTAGTCCTGCGCTCCGCATAACTATCAGTATGCTTATTAACTACTTCTGTAATTTTATTAGTAGAGTCCGTATTTGGCGCGACTAGATTATTTATATTATTTACATCCCAAAACCCCATAGCCGATAATAATCCTATTTTTGTATCCAGCAACTGGTCTGGATTGGAAACCATTTCAATGGTTTCCTCAGGTATTTTTTGCTTTAAGCGGTCCTCTACCGCCTGATAGTTTGATTTCCACGTCAGCTGAATAAAACCTTTGCCTTTATACTTCTTACCTTCTTCACAGCCACCCGCAGTCAATACAAATCCACCTTGAACTGAGTTGCAGCAATAAATACGCTTCGCGATCTCGTCTTCATTTGGGAATTGAGAATATGCTTTATTTTTACGAATCGTATAGGCGCTCTTTGCCGCAGGGCTTAGTGCATTATACTGCGCCATTGTAATGCGTTTATATCCATACAGTTCAGCTTCCGCAGGATATGTGTTGAAATACCTTCCAAACTTAGACCTGAGAGCTTCAGCTGAATACCAAAGATCTTCTACCTTACCTACCAACGCGCTACCAACCTCGGTCTTCACTTGAGCAAAAAACTGAGCCATTTTCGGCGCGGTATTAATTTCAAATCGATCAGCATACTTATTAAATAACCCCCTTACCTCCTCACGCTTTTGATCGGTAGAGTCTGGGAACATTTTCTTCATTTGATCGAAAGAGATCAGTTCCGCGGCCGACGAAGTAAACCCAGCTATGAACTCTATCGGATGAAAGTGCCAAACTAGACTGGATTCAACTGACGCTTTTCCAGATAGCTCATCCCAGAAGATAAATTTATCTATCCTCTCTTTTTCATGAGCCTTTAATTTTGGCGAATGCTCTAAAATATCATCCAGCCGAGCCCATTTTGGTTGATTAGCTCTATCTTTCCATTCCGTTGGATGCTTGGCGACAAGCTTTGACCATTGAGAGCGTGTGTCAGTATCCTTCAATGCGTCGGCCAACTCTGATGCGTCTATCTCTTTATTATTATCTTTATCGATTTTTTCAAACAATCTTTTGAAGAAAACGGGCATATCGTTTGGATCGAGAAATCCATCAGCAGCAGCGTTTGACTCCTCCACTATCTGAAAGCCCAGCTTCGCCCAATCATGCTGCGATATTAAAGTGGCGCCAGCCTTACGTACTAAACCGACCACGTTTTGCCCTTCGTCTATTACATTGATCTCATACCACTCTTGTGTATCTTTATAAATCGGCGCTTTGCTTAACTCTACAACATGCAGTTCTTTCAGAGAAACTTCCCCAGTGGCTGGGGCCTTTAACTTAACCAGAGAATTTTTGGCTAAATACAAATACTGTCTGCCAACTTTTAAGGCAGCAGTATTATTCAAAAAGTCTTCTATACCTGTATCAGCGGTAAAAATTTCTATATGGGCTTGAAACTTACTACTAACCTCCCCAGCTTCAGTGACATTCTCCATTTGCCCAAGGTAACCGACAGGATCTCCCGCCTTAATTCCAACTCCTATGTTCAAAACAGTGTCAACAGATGCCGGTTCAGCTAAACTCCATTTTAGAACATTATTTTCCGAAGTATTTTCAACACACGCCCAGAATGTCGGTGGCACATTTCCTGTGGCGACCGGACCACCACTCACCAGCGTGCATTCGGCCATACGCTGCAGGGATGGCCCGACAACTAAATTCAAAACTTTTTGACTATCAAAAGCTACGACGCTGTTCATCATCAACTGCAAGGCACCGAGCGAAGCACCCGCTGGCTTGCCATTAGTAGGATCTGACGGTGCACCGAAAAGGGGAAGCTTATTAACTACTGTCCCATGAACCTTGCCCTGCCAATAGGTTGGCCGCTCTCGCTCTGGTAACTTTTCTTCCAACCAAACTCTATCACCGGCGTTGTTTTTATAGGGTTCGCCGGCCTTTAAGTACGCAAACCAGACTTCACTCCCTATTTCTCGTGTCTTTTGTGAGTTCAGCTGCACACTTCCAGATATGATTTTACCTTTAGCATAAATTCGGTCTGTACCCGCGACCGGACTTTGATCTAAGATTTCAAGTTTCGAGTCTTTGTTTAACTTACCCACAGACACAATACTAGATGACACTGGCAATTCGTCATATGCTTTAAAATCATTGACCTGCATTGTCACTTTCGGCTTAGGCGCTTCCTCAGGAGGTATAGGATAACGATCAAACGGTAGCAAATGCATATATAGGCTGTAGAATGTCAGCTTATTTTGCTTCCCCTTATTCGCCCCTTCTTCTGGATTAGGTGCAGACTTATACTCGTGCCGGACCAGACAGAAAGAATTCGAATACTTTAATTTTTTTGAACTCCCACCTGCATCAAATGGTGATTCTAGATATTCTTTATTCAGGCGATAAGCAACGACTTCACCATCAGCCATACACCGTAATGGTTCATCCAATACACATTGGGGAGCGCTTGCATTGCTAACATGTAATCCGCCATGCCAGAATTTGTTACTACCTAACAAATAATGACCAGATACTTCGCTCTCTAGTACCTTATATACTTCGTCAGCCCCAGTGAACTGCTTGCCATCTGGTTTACGGAATGGATATTGGAAGCTCATCAGCGGAGCTGGGCCTGCCGGTGCAGGGGCCGGCGCAGGATTAGGTGCGGGTGCTGGTTGTGCGCCTCTGAATTGGGGCCTCGGGCGTAAAAACTTTTCAGGCATTGGCCAGTAACCACTGCCCGCCCCATATTTGGCAGATTTCGGTCCGTTTGAAGACTGTGAACCGAAGAAATTCCCCCGATCTCGAACAGGCGATCCGGAGATGTCTTCGATGACCCCAGTGTGCCCATGAAAGTTTATCCACAGCGCAATATCGCCAGGCTGTACTTCCGCGAGTGGGATCACATCAAAGTAAGTAGTGTCGGTATTTAACCCTGATGTTGTGAGGTAAGGGATCGTATATCCAGCATCCTTAAGCATTCGATACAGAAGCCCGGAGCAGTCAATTTCCTTCTTGCCATTGTTATCATGGTCAGTCTCGCCCTTGAAAGGGCCATACTCATAACCAGTGCGATATTGCTGCCTTTGCTCAAGTAGTCCTGTGCTCATCAAAAGCTTCCTGCTTCAAAACATTGAATAGAGTTATCGCTGACGACGCCTCGGGCTGCCAAGCGCTCAACCAACGCGGTAGCCGTGTTAGGATCGGTTTTCTGGATCTTTCGGTAACACGCCATCGCGCGAGGCAAGTCAGCCGCTACGAGGGCTCCCGCTTCGTACACTTCGCCTAATCGAATCAGTGCGTTAGTCGAACCTAGGCGGGCGGCACGCTCCAATGTCGCTATTGATTCTCTGGGATTAATACAACCGTGACTTTCGTCGTATTCACCTTCGTCGCAATAAAAATCTGCGAGAGTCAAGCCGGCATCCGGTACTTGCTCTGAAGCTTGAATCAATAACGCCACGATTCTGGAATTCTCCAAGCGTGGCGCCTGCCCAGAAAGGCTGATTCCCGCAGCAGCAAATGCTGCTTGCGCCGAACCCTTCCGGGCACCCTCTAAATAGCTATCCAATGCCGCGGCGTATAAATAGATTCCTGATTCGGGAGACGCTTTATTGACCAGCCTGTCAAATATGACGCCTTTTTTGAGTTCCATCTCACCGGGCGTTAGTTTCTCAGACTGAGTGATCTCTTCCATGACCGCATCGATTGCCCAATCCTCCACTCGACTCAGAGTCCAGCAATCACCATGTTTGAAGACGAAAATTTTTAAAAAATGGCCCGCCTCATCACGCACGACCACCCTGTCAGGCACCTTGGTCTCAATAGTGAGACCCAATTTGGCAGCATTTTCCGGAAGCAGCACCTTCAACTCATCGGCGGAAATCGAGCCCAAGCTCCGTTCGACAACCTTCGGTATTTTCCCATCAGCTATCACGTGAATATGCTTCAGAGGAGACGCAATAAACGCTTTCTGTGTCTCTGGCTCAGATGCAAATACTTTTACGAAATCAGCAAAATTGCCGCTTGGGCATTGGGCGGTGCTGGACGAAGAGGCAAAGGCCCCCGAAGTCATCCCCCAGCACAACAAAACAATCGAAAACCACTTCATCTGCCTTACGTACCTGTTTGTTGTCATCACGACACTCATCACTCAGAAAACACAAAAAAAGCCTTCGGCTTAACCTTCTCAGGCGGTGCATTCAACAACGCCTGATCCATCAAACTCCCCGCCTTATCCTTATCCGCCGCCCCCGGCAGCACCGGCGGTTTAATCCCGATCCCTGTGCCGGAGCCAGCCGAGCCACCCGCATTGATCTTGATCACCGGCCCAACCACCGTCACCCCACCGCCATCGAGCTTGATAAAGCTCCCACCCCCAAGGATGGTCAGCTCCGTCCCCGCCTCGATAACAATCTTGTCCCCAGCCTTGAGGTGAATCTCTTTCCCCACACTGGTGAGCTGCGCAGTCCCCAACTTCACATGCTGGTTCTGCCCAATCGTCAAATGATCATTCAGCTTCGCCTCTACCTTGCGGTCGGAAATCGTGGTGCGATGTTCTTCAGCCTTCAGCTCGGTGTAGCTGTTCTTAACCACCGTGTCATGACGTTCATTGCCGACCCGAATTTTCTGGTCATGCTCAACGTTCTCATCCCAATCGCGCTGCGCATGGATGTAGATCTGCTCCGCACCTTTCTTGTCTTCAATGCGCAGTTCGTTGTAACCACCGCCGCCCGGTGAGCTAAGCGTTTTGAACACGCTGCGAGTCTTGTTCGCCGGCAGGGCGTACGGCACCGGGTTTTCCTTGTGGTACAGGCAGCCGGTGACGAGGGGTTGGTCGGGGTCGCCTTCGAGGAAGGTGACGAGGACTTCCATGCCGATGCGCGGGATGGAGATGGCGCCGTAGCGGTCGCCGGCCCAGGAGCTGGAGACGCGCAGCCAGCAGCTGGTTTTGTCGTCGGCGAGGCCTTCCCGGTCCCAGTGGAATTGCACTTTGATGCGGCCGTATTGGTCGCAGTGGATTTCTTCGCCTTTGGGGCCTGTGACCATGGCGGTCTGGCTGCCGAGCACGCGCGGTTTCGGGTGTTCGAGGGCTGGGCGGTAGAACACGTCCCACGGCGTGGCGAGGAAGCGGTTGCGGTAGCCCTGGTGGAAGTCGTCTTTTTCGTCGGTGGTGTCGCTGGTCACGCCTTCTTCGAGCACTTGCGGCTGTTTGCCTTCGTGGAAGATCTCGGTGAGCAGCCACAGGTCGTTCCACTCGCTGCGCGGGTGGTCGGACATTTCCATGAAGTGGCCGCTGACCAGTTTGGTCTGGTCGCCGCGACCTTCGGCCTGGCGGTAGTCGGCGCGGTGGCGTTCGAGTGCGCGCTGGCTGAGGAACTTGCCGCGCGCGCGGTCGATGAAGCGGCCTGGGTAGTCGTAGTCTTCCAGATCCGGTTCAGCGCTGTCGCCGTCGGGTTTGTACGCGGCTTCCATTTGCAGGCGCGGTTTTTCGAAATCGTAGTCGCGGCGCGTGGTGCGGCTGGTGCGGGTTTCCAGGCGCAGCTTGAAGGCTTTGATCACCGGCTCGTCGGCGACCATGCCGCTGCCCTGCACATAAGCAGTTGGCTGCCCGAGGTTCTGGAACACGGTCTGGTCGTCGCCGAATACCAGCAGGTGAGCTTTTTCGCTGTGCTGGAAGTGGTAGTGGATGCCTTCTTCTTCGCACAGGCGCTGGACGAAGTGCAGGTCGGTTTCGTCGTACTGCACGCAGTAGTCGCGATCCGGGCACGGCTGGCTGAGCTGGAAGCTGTAGGCGTTGCCTTTGATGCCATGCTCTTCGAGGATCAGCGCAATGATTTTCGGCGCCGACATCTGCTGGTAGATGCGCTGGTTGGTGCGGTGATGCAGGTATTGCAGTTGCGGCACGATCGAGACTTTGTAGCGGGTCAGGCGCTTGCCGGCATCGCCCTGGGCGACGCGGTAGATCTGCCCGTGAATGCCCGAGCCTTGTGGATCGAATGCGAGGAACGCCTGCTTGTGCAGCAGTTGCTCCAGATCCAGGTCAGGATTTTCGCTGACCAGTTCGAGGTCGAAGCGATACGCCTGGCTGATGCCTTCGGTGCCGGTGAACGACAGCACTTGCAGGTCGCCGACGTAGTCTTCGACCTTGAGGCTGAAGTGGGTTTCGTTAGCTGAGTTGAACATCGTGTGCTCCCTGTTCGAATGTCATCCGTTACGCCCGAAGTCGCAGACGTTGCAGCCAGGACGAAGTGGCGCCCAAGGCGTCACGCAATTGTGCGGCAGTGATGTTGCGCTCTGCCGGATTGAAGCTCAGCGCGGTCTGCAGCGCTGACCAGCCGTGTTTCGCTAGATTTTTCGGTGCGTGCAGCTCGCGCTCCAGGTGCTCGTCGCGGGCCTGGGTCGAGGGCAGGCGGCGGAACGGGTGTTTGCCGCTCGCCAGCTCGTAGATCACGCAGGCCACGCCGTATACGTCCGCGCTGGCCGACAAGGGTTGGCCTTCAAGCAGTTCGGGGGCGGCGTAGCCCGGGGTCCAGGCGTTGAAACGCTCGCGGCTCAGGTGCGGCAGGCCGGGCAAGGCGCCCTCTTCTGCCTGCCCCAGGCCGAAGTCGAACAGGCGCAAGCCGTCTTCGCTGAGCATGACGTTGCTCGGCTTCAGATCACCGTGCAGCACGCCGCGACGGTGGGCGTAGGCCAGCGTATCGAGCAGCGGCAGGACGATGTCGCGCAGTTCCTTCCACGGCAGGCCGAGGGGCCGCTCGCAGAGCAATTTGTCCAGGGTCAAGCCACGCATGTATTCCATGGTGATGAAGGCCCGCTGGCAGTCGGTGTCGACTTCAAAGGTGTGCGCACGCACGACGTTGTCGTGGCGCAGACGCCGGGTCAGGGCGAACTCGCCGTAGAGCAAGGCACTGGCGTCCGGCGATTCGGCAAATTCTTCGCTGAGAATTTTCAGCGCAATGTAAGGATCGGGATCGCCGAACTGTTCGTGCAGCAGATCCCGCGCCCGGTAAACGGCGCCCATGCCACCGGCCCCGAGCAAGCGCTCGAGGTGGTAGCGACCGGCGAGTACATCCGGCAGCGCACCGATGCTGGCCTTGGTCGGCGCCAGCAGCGGTTCGGCCTTGTTGCCCTTGGCGAAGGCGAAGTAGGTCAGGTTATTGGCCTGTTCTTCGCTGATCAGCAGGTCATCGATGGGCGATTCGAGTTCACTCATTGGCGGATCACCACGGCAGTCAGGTTGTCACGCGCAGCGCCTCGCAGAGCGCCGTCGAACAAACGTTCCAGCGCCACGTGCGGCGCGCTGAGGCTGAGGGCGTTGCCGAGGGCATCGCTGCTCAGGCCCTGATACAAACCATCGCTGCAGAGCAAAAACGCATCGCCCGGATAGACCTCGAGTTCGAGTACATCCAGAGTCAGCGTTTCGGCGGCGCCGACCGCTCGGGTCAACGCCTGAGCCGCCGGGTGCGCTGCCGCTTGCTCGACGCTCATTTGCTGCTCGTCGATCAGTTGCTGTTGCAGCGAATGGTCCTTGGACAGCTGATACAGCCGCTGCCCACGCCACATGTAGCAACGGCTGTCGCCGGCCCAGATGCAGGCCGCGCGATTGCCTTCCACCAGCAATGCCACGACGGTGCTGCCCATGATGCTGTCGTGGCGTCCGGCGGTGACCGTCAACTCTTGCCCCAAACGCCGGTTCAGCCAGTGCAGGCACTGGCGGATGGCTTTGAGGCGCTCGTCGAAGTCCTCGTGTTGCGGCAACTCAGCCAGGCTGGCGACGATCAACTGGCTGGCGATATCGCCACCCTGATGACCGCCCATGCCGTCCGCGACCACCCACAGCCCATGCTGCGGGGAGTCAAGGAAGGCATCTTCGTTGCGCGCCCGCACCTTGCCCGGGTCGGTACGCGCCGCGCTGCGCCAGGGACTGGCCACGAGCATCAGAGCTGCACCGGCATACGGAAGGTGCGCAGCACGCCCAGGTCAAACGGGTTCGGCGAGCGCTGGCTGGTCAGCAGGTAGTTGGCGCGCAAGCCACCTACGTCCGCCTTCAGCACCAGCACGTCGCGACCGGTCAGGTACTCGGTCTGCATCAGATCGAACAGACGGAACAGCGACCAAGGGCCAGAGTTCTTCTCGATACCGATCGGGCGTCCGGCCATCTTGTCCATGACCAGGCTGGTGCGACCGTCTTCAGCATCGGTCGGCCACTTGAAGGTCATTGGCAGGATCGGGCCGTGACGGTATTCCATGGTCTTGTCGCCGAACTTGAATTCGGAACGGCTGACCGCCGGATCGAGGGTGTACGGCTCAAGCTTGAACTGCACGGTCGGCTCGGCCGGGTTGATCGAGAAGAAGCTCTGACGAATCGTCAGTGCGGCGGCCATCTGGTCGAGGTAGACCTTCGACACCGGCAGGCTGTGACCGTCGACGCTGCGCATGCGGTAGTTGCCCGGATCGCCGCTGACGAACGGACGCATGTAGCTGTCGAAGAAACGGTCGACAATGCCCTGCGCCTTGAAGAACTCGCGGAAATCGCTGATCGAAACATCGCTGGTGCTGCTGGCGCTGAACGGATAACGCTTGCTGATGGTTTTGCCATACACGCTGTACAGCTCGTTCTGATAACGACCGTTCAGGTATTGGTAGGCATCGTTGAGCACCAGGCGCCACGAGTCTTCGGCCAGCACGTTGAACCACACGCTCAGCGGACGCGGCAGGCGACCGGAAGCATTGCGCAGGTTGGTCAGCGCATCACGCTGGCCGCTCATGCGCGTCTTGGCCATTTCAAACGCAGCCTGTTCCGGCGTGCTGGAACGGGCCAGACCGGCCAGTTGCAATTGCAGGTCGTTGAGCGCGTTAAACGCTGGCGTCAGGTCAGCGCCCGGGCCGTTGTTGTCATCAAGCAAACGATGCAGCGGCTCGAAGCGACGTTGCAGGGATTTCTTCGCGGTGTCCGGCAGGTTTTTCGCCACGTTCAGCGCCGAAGCCTTGTCGGCGGCAGCAGCGGCGAGTTTGCCGACCTTGCCCAGTTTGCCTTTCTGCCCGGCCAGCGCATCGGCCGCTTCGCCGGCTTCATCGACCGGATCGGCCGCGGCTTCGAAGCGAGTGTTTTCACGCACTTCGGTGAGCAACGCGAGTACCGGCGAGTTGGCCGAAGTCAGGCCCGCCAGTTGTTCGGCGCCTTCGCCGGCGTCGCTGATCGGTGGCAATGCGACCTGGCCAACGGCTTCGCTCCAGTAGTTGGCGTAGTCGCGGAAGTACAGTTGCTCCAGCTCGACCATCAGGCGACGCAAGTCCATGTCGCTGATGCCCGCGCCTTCGCCCAGCACCCAGTTGTCGCGCAGGATATCGGTGACCAGCGCCGCGCCCTGTACCGAGAAATACTGCTGATAACCCTGCTGGGTGTAGAACCCCGGTATCACGTATTCGGTGCCGATGAACAGCGAGCCTTGTGGGCCCAAGTGTTGGCTGAAGCGATAGTCCGGCAGGTTGCGCGCCTGCTCGCGGAGCATGCGGTAAACCACGTTGGCCAACGATTCGCTGCGCAGAACCTGACGTGCCTGTGTCACCAGTTGGTCGTTCAACGGATAAATGAACGGCTGCTTGAGCAAGCGCTCGAGGTGAGTGTTCAGACCGTTCTGCACCGCGGTGTTGCCGGTGTAGCGCTGCGACCAGTCAGTGGCGATCCAGTCCTTGAGCCACGCCGCATCGCGACGGTCCTTCATGTTCAGCATCAGGTACGCGCGCAGGCTGTTGAGCAGGCGATCGCGGTCCTTCATGTTGGCGCGGATCTGCCCTTCGAGCAGGGTCGCCACCCGTGGCAGCAACTGCGCTTCAAGCTCACGCTCGTAAGCAGTCTTGACCACCGGATTGATGTCTTCGCCCTGATACAGGCCGCCACGCTCGTGGTACGACACGTCGCTTTTGCTCGGGAACACCTGGGTCGCGGCGTAACTCGTATCCAGAACTTTCAGCACGCCCATGGCGTCATCGCGCGGCGAAACGGCCGAGCGTTGCTGGGTCCAGTTCTGCGCCAGCGTGCGCAGGTTTTCCAGACGCTCGTAGTTGGCCGAGAAACCACCGGCCCAGAGCATGCCGAACAAGGCCAATGCCGCCAGTGCGCCAACGTACAGCGCGCGCTGGCCCCAATGAATGCGGCTGCGCTCGCGCTTGTCCAGACCGGCCAGATCGGCTTCGGGGAAAATCACCTGGCTGAGCAAGTGGTGGATGAAACGCGAACGGCCGCTGCGCAGGGTCGGCAGCACACCGGCGTTCATGCCGAGACTGGCGCCGATGCCGGCGGTGGTCGAATCCATTTCCTGGGTCAGGTGTGGCGCGCTGGTCAGGTAGAAACCGCGCAGTTGCGTGGCCCGCTGATAACGGTTGCCAGTGAACGCCATGTCGACGAACAGGCACAGGCGCTCGCCGATCTGCCCGAGTTGATGCGGGAAGTCGAGGATGCGCCCACGGCGCTGAGTGTCGCGCTCGGAGTGCATGCGCATGATCACTTGGCTGTTCAAGCGTCGCAGCAGCTCTTCGAACTCGTTGCGCAGAACCGCCACGTCGGTGCCGACCTGATCCTTGCGGAAGCTGGTGCCGAGCACCTGATCGCTTTCTTCGCGGGTCAGCTGATCGAAGAACTCGTCGAAGCCCAGCAGCTTGTCAGCCTTGCTCAGCACCAGATACACCGGCACATCGACGTGCAGTTTCTGATGCACATCCTGCAGACGGCTGCGCACTTGGCGCGCCAGCGTATCGATGTCCTGCTCGCTGCCGCCGGTGAGGGTTTCCACCGGAATGGTCACCAGCACGCCGTTCAATGGACGACCGCGACGGCGCTTGCGCAGCAGCTCGAGCAAGGTGGTCCAGGCGTTGCCGTCGACTTCGGCGTCCGGCTGAGTGGTGTAGCGCCCGGCAGTGTCGATCAGCACACCGTGGTCGGCGAAATACCAGTCGCAATGACGAGTGCCGAGGGTGTCGCGGGTCAGCTTGCGGTCGATCTTGTTGATCGGAAATTCCAGGCCGGAAAAATCCAGCAGGCTGGTCTTGCCCGAAGCCTGCGGACCGATCAGCAGGTACCACGGCAAATCACTGCGCCAGCGCTCGCTGCGGCCGCGATACAGACTCGACGTTTTCAGGGTTTTCAGTGCGTCCTTGAAACGCGCCTTCAACTCCTTCTGCTCTTCGTCGATCAGCTCTTCGCGGCGAATGCGGTCCTGGCCATCCTCGCTTTCTTCCTCGGCTTTCTTGCGGATACCGGCGCGCCAGCTGACGAAGACCATGGTCAGGCCCCAGATCAGGAACAGCACGCTGATGGTCAGCAGGCGCGAGGTCGCGCTTTCCCAGAACTTGTAATCATCGACCGCCAACAACGGGCCGACGAACCACACCAGCAGCGCCACGAACAGCACCAGCAGCAAGGTCCAGACCCAGGTCTGGCGCAGGAAGGCGCCGACTTTCTTGAAAAACTTTTTCATCACACGTCCCTGTTTTACGGCTGCGCCTGCGGTTGCACCGCGGCTGGATCAAGCGGCTGATAAGGTTGCAGAACGGTGTCGCGCTGCTCGCCCAAGACCCAGGCGAAGCCCGAATACATCACCACCAGGCAGACCAGTGTGAACAGCACCACCATCCACGCCGGCACGATGCGCACCAGATTGCGGCGCTGATCGTTGAGGCCTTCCCAGTGCGGCGACAACTCGCGCGGCACGTCGCCACGCAGTTGACGAATCTGCCGATACAAGGCGTCGCGGATGCCTTCGAGCTCAAGCATGCCGCGCGCCTGGACGCGGTACTTGCCCTCGAAACCGAGGGACAGGCACAGGTACATCAGTTCGAGCATCGGCAAGTGCTTGACCGGGTTTTTCGACAGCCGATCGAGCAGCTGGAAAAACTTCTCGCCGCCGAAGGTTTCGTTGTGGAAGCTGCTCAGCAGGCTCATCTGCGACCACTCGCTTTCGTTGCCCCACGGCGTGGTCACGACAGCTTCGTCGACCACGGTGCAGAGCACGTAACGCGCGGCCATCACCTGGCTGCTTTCGGCGCCGTTGTGCAAGGCGCGCACTTCGAACAACTTCAGCCCGGCGGTCAGGCGCTCGTTGAGCGCATACAGATCTTCGCGGGTTTCGCTGTGCTTGAGGCGCACCACTTCCGAGAGCAGTTCGGACGAGGCCGCGACCAGCGAATTGAGGCTGATGTTGAACGCCTCTGCCGGGCGAAGGCGCGCGGCGTAGATCATGCGTTCTTCCAGTTGCTCGAAACGCGGCGGCGCGGCGAAGTCGGTCAGCGGACTCGACGCCGGCCCGTGGCCCTGACGGTCGAGCAGGACGGTTTTGTCGTCCTGGTTGTAATCCGTTTCCTTGATCATGTCGGTCAGTTCCTGATGGCCCAGAATTTCAGTTCAAGCTCGGCGAATTCGCCGGACACGTGGAACGCGAAACCGCCGGAGCGCTCGAGTTGTGCCAGGTCTTCGGAACTGAGTTCGAGGATGAAATAGGTTTTGTTCGAGTGGAACGCGATCTGCCGTGGGGCCACCGGCAACGGTTTGACCTTGATCCCCGGCAGGTGCAGGTTGACCAGTTGGCGGATGCGCTCCACCGGGCCGACCTTGAGGTGCGCCGGCAAGCGGTGGCGCAGTTCTTCGGAGTCGCAGTTGGCACTGGCTGCCAGCACGAACGAGGCCGAGCCGAGCAGTTTGTGGTCGTGCAACGGCGACACAATGATGCCGTACTGACGCGCCTGCAGGATCAGTTCGATGGCGTGCTGCTCGAGCACCATCGACAGCACCTGCCGGATCGCTTCCATCAGTTTGCGGAAACTGCCGCCCTGGTCCGCGTGGGAATAGCGGCTGTCCAGACGCGGGCGTTTGCTCTCGCCGGAGAAGGTCGCCAGATCGCCGAGCATGGTCAGCAGCGTGCGGTACAACTCTTCGGGATGCACCTGCTCAAGGCCGAGGTAATGGCGCAGCAGCAGTTCGGTGCGGTTGATCAGTTGCAGCATCATGAAGTCGCCGACTTCGGCACCACCAACCTTGCCGTTGGAGCGAATCCGCTCGGCAATGGTGTCGCCGCGGTGGCTGAGCATGCTGATGACTTCTTTCAGGCACGACAGCAGATAGCTGGAAGCGTGGGCCTGAATGTAGGTCGGCACAAAATCCGGGTCGAGGCTGATGACACCGTCGGGCGTGGTGTCGAGCACGTCGCAGATCTTCAGCTTCACGTAGGCCTGATCGCTCTGCTGCTCGCCGAGCAACAGTTTGAAGTCCGGGCGCCCACAACTGACCTGACTGGCGGAGTCGTCGCCGGCGTTGGAATCAGCCACCTCGGCGTCATACGCTGTGTAACGCGCCAGCACGTCGGATTGCTCCGGGCGACGGGCCTCGATGTGGTTGCCGGTGACCAGTGGCAGCGCCAGATAGATCGGCGTGTTGCCGGTGTTCGGCGGCACGTCCAGCGCCAGCGGTTCGGTGTTGCCGCCGAGTTCGAACAGGCTGCCGTCCGGCAGAATCCCCGAGGCTTCACTGATCACCAGTTTGCCCATGTTGAGGAATTGCAAGTCGATCTCCAGATTGAGAAAACCCCAGGTGTAGCCACCGAGCAACTGGGTGCGGGTTTTCATCTGGTGATCGTAATAACGATCGTTGTGCTGGAAGTGCTGCGGTCGCAGCAGCATGCCTTCCTGCCAAATGACTTTATGGGTGTTCATGATCAGTCATCCGCCTTGGCGAGCACTTGTTGGGTATTGCGGATACCGGCCTGATCGAGGGTCAGATCAGCCTCGGTGAGTTCCAGCGGAGTGATCTGCACGGTGTAGCGCCATTGCGTTTCCGGCAGGTCACGGTAGGCAGCGAGGACGCCCACGTAACGGCTGCCCTCCTCCACGCTGAGCTTCATTTCCACGGTTTCACCCGGGCGCAGTTCGAGTTCTTCGCTGGCCACCAGATCCGGGTTGAGGGATTCCTTGGCGCGCTCGTAGAGGCTGAAGAAGTCAGCATTTTCGAAGGTCACCGGGTGCTTGAGTTCGAACAGGCGCACGACAATCGGCGACGGACGACCGTTGAGGTCCGGGTTGAGCTGATCGCTGCCGGTCAGCTTGAGGTTGAGCTTGGTCACTTTCGAATACGGCGACAGCGACGAGCAACCGGCAAGCAGCACCAATAAGGTGAGCGCAGTCAGCGTCTTGAAAAAAGCGGTCGAGCGGCGAGACATGCGCATCATCCTTGGTGGTCGGTGTGGAGGGTGGAGATCAGGCGGATCTGTTCTTCGTAGGCCTGGGCGAAGTCGCGAGCCAGCAGACGCTCGCTCCAGTCATCGTCCTGACGCAGGGCCTGGTGATAGCGGCCGAACGCTCTCCAGCGCCCGCCCGAGGTAGCGATCAACGGCTTGTTGTCGCGCTCGAAACGCAGGGTCAGTTGCTCTGGCGAAAAATGCTCCAGAGTGCCGCGTACGGCGGCGCGGCTGGCGGTCAGCAAGGCCACTTGGTGCGCCTGCAAGTCGCGGAACGCGCGGGAAATCGCTTGCTCGGCCGGCAGGTGCCCGGGCTTGCTTGGCTGCAACAGAATCTCCAGTGCTTCACTCGGATCAACAGCGAATTTCAGTGGATTCTTGTTGGTGCCTTGTACGGTGGTCTGGGCCAGACGCAATTCGTTTTTCAGCTCCGAGCGGGTGCGCAGGCTCTGCTGCAAACCACCGATGCTCTGCCGCAGCAGACGCGCGGCGTTGAGCGCCAAGGCTTCGCGTTCGTCGTGGCTGAGGCCTTTGACGTCCACGCCCAGCGCCGCACCGAAATGCTCCCAGAAACCTTCACTCTGGCGCTCAACGGCTTTGGGCGCCGGAGCAGGCTCAGGTTCGACGGGGGCAGCGATCAGCTCCGGCACCATCAGGCTTTCCATGTCGATGCGTGCGTAATCGGCGCGCTGACGGGAGTCTTCCGGCTTGGTATTGGGCGCCAGCAGCTCGTCAATTTCCGAGTACACGCGCTCTTGCTGTTCGAGGGCATTGAGCGGGTCGAGGTCGAGGAACGCGTCGTCCGGAATGATGCTGCCGGCAGGCCGCGGGCGACCGACCTCGCCGTCAAAGGTGGCTGGATCGCGCACCAGTCGCGCGCGTATCTCGAAGTCGCCGAGAACGTAAGTGCTGCCGTGCTCGATGCGCACCGGCTCGCCCTTGTGCAGGCGCGCGCCGCTGCCGCCGTCCTGGACACCGTTGCTGCTGGTGTCGGTGAGGAAGAACGAGCCCTCGCGGTAACTGACAATCGCGTGGTGGTTGGACAGGTGACGCTTGCGGTCAGGGATGATCCAGTCGCAGTCCTCGCCCCGCCCGATCACGCCGCCGGCCTGTTTGAAGGTCCGCTGGCACGACTCGGTGGGCACGAACTGCTTGGTGTTCAGCATTTCGAAAACCAATTCCATGTTTGATGCTCCTTGCGGTCACTTGCCGCGATTGACCGCTTGCGGATCACCCAACGGGCGATAGTCGTTGTCGTTGAATTTGTAATTGCCGCTACAGCCGCCAAGGCCGCATAGAACGACGAGGGTCAGCAGGACAGCGTGCCAGTGACGAACAGACATCAGAGGGTCTCCAGGTGTAGACAAAGCACAAAGCGCCGACCCTTGCGGGCGGCGCTGAAATAAGTTTTTGAGGTGGGCTCGAAGGCTCTACATCGCGGCCTTGAGCCATAGCCTGGAGGTACGGCGACCTCCTGTGGCGAGGGGACTTGTCCCCGTTGGGGGGCGCAGCGCCCCCAAAACCTGCCAGCGCGGTCTCTCAGTGAAACCGTATTTACCGGACTGCGACTGCTGCGCAGCCGGACGGGGATAAATCCCCTCGCCACAGGGTATGTGTTGGGTTCGAAGAAGTGCTGTAGCTCAACCATCGAAGTCACCCAAATTGATATTCAGGCGCCCGAGGCGGTACAGCAGTGTGCGCCGCGGCAGGCCCAGTTCGCGGGCGGCGAGGGTCTGGTTGCCGTCGTTCTTGCGCAGGCAATCGAGTAGCAAAGTGCGCTCGACCTGCTCCAGCCGTTCGCGCAGATTCAGGCCGCTGTTGTCCTCGGGCATCGGTTCCAGACGCAGCGAGAAATGCTCGGCGAGCAACTCGCCGCCTTCGCATAAAAGCACCGCGCGTTCGACCAGTGCCTTCAGCTCGCGGACGTTGCCGGGGAAGGTGTAGCCGCACAGGTGTTCCAGCGCGGCGTCCGACCAGCGCACCGGATCGCGTTGCAAGAAGGTGCAGGTTTTCTCGGCGAAGTGACGGGCCAGATCGAGGATGTCGCCTTCGCGCTGACGCAGGGCCGGTAGCTCGATCGGGAATTGCGCGAGGCGGTAGTACAAGTCCTCGCGGAATTTGCCTTCGCTGACCAGCACCGCCAGATCACGGTGCGTCGCGGCGATGATGCGCACGTCGATCTTGTGCGTGTCGTTGGAGCCCAGCGGACGGATTTCGCCTTCTTGCAACACGCGCAAAATCTTCGCTTGCAGCGGCAGCGGCATGTCGCCGATTTCATCGAGCAGCAGCGTGCCGCCATTGGCCGCGTCAAACAGCCCGGCGCGATCGCGATCGGCGCCAGTGAAGGCGCCTTTGCGGTAGCCAAACAGTTCGCTTTCCAAGAGGTTTTCCGGGAACGCCGCGCAGTTCTGCACGATGAACGCCTGAGAACGACGCGGGCCGCAATCGTGAATCGCCCGCGCAACGACTTCCTTGCCGGTACCGGTCTCACCGCGCAACAGCACGGTGTATGGGCTGTGCAAGACTTTGCTGATCAGCGAGTAGGTCTGGCGCATTGCCGCGCTTTTGCCGATCAAACCGTAGCCACTGATGCTCGGCACACTGCGCGTGACCGTGGCCGATTCAGCCAACGGCTGGCGCAGGCGTTGCAGCAAATGCAACTGACCGAGCACGAACGAGCCGAGCTGGCCGAGGGAATAGGCAAAGCCTTGCAGGTCGGTGCGACGGTGGCTGGCGCACAGCAACAGACCTTCAACCGCCTTGTGCTGATTGACCAGCGGCACGCACAACAACGACTGCCACGGCGCGGTCGCCGCCGGCAGGAAACTGGTCTCGTGCAGGCTGGCGCTCAGGTCATCAAGGCACACCACGCGGTTCTGGCACAGGGCGAATTGCAGCAGTTGCTCACCGTTGTAATCCGCCGGCAGACTCGCCGCCTGGCGCGGTTGCAGCGCGCCGTCGAGGCACTCGGCGTTCATCCCCAGGCAGGTGTGAGTGGCGTCGAGCAGGTACAGCTGAGTCAATTCGCAACCGCTCAGTTCAGCCAGACCTCGGACGAATTCACCCAGCAACGCAGCACCGTCCGCCGCCCGCGACAGACTGGCGAACTGCGCCAGCAACGCTTCGGCGTAGACCAGTGGCTGCGGCACCTGAGTGAACATCACGCCCACCTCAGGCGAACTCGCACATCACGCTGGCGTTGCCGTCGAGCGTGGCATGCACACGCTTGAGACTTTCGCCGGTCGCCATGGCATCGAGCAGACGATCGGCCACCAGCGGCAGCACGTGCTGATCGAGCAGATGGTCGATCAGGCGCGCGCCGCTTTCGCTTTGCGTGCAGCGCTCGGACAGATGATCGACAAGGTTCTGGCACCAGCTGAAATCCAGCTGGCG
Organism: Pseudomonas hamedanensis; assembly: GCF_014268595.2. Classification (NCBI taxonomy): domain Bacteria; kingdom Pseudomonadati; phylum Pseudomonadota; class Gammaproteobacteria; order Pseudomonadales; family Pseudomonadaceae; genus Pseudomonas; species Pseudomonas hamedanensis. The sequence continues at coordinate 4,240,181 of NZ_CP077091.1, read as the reverse complement.
ACGGTTCAGGCGCTCGCCGAGACGGCCGAGTTTGATCTCGATCAGCTCGCGCAGCACCGGGCCGCCCACCGGGTAGTACGGCACTACTTTCATCCGCGCCAGCAGCGCCGGTTTGAAGTGCTTGCTGAGCACCGGGCGAATGGTTTCTTCGAGCACTTCGGCGGTTGGCCGCGCGCCGTCTTCGCAGAGGTCGCTGATCTTGTCGCTACCCAGATTCGAGGTCATCAGGATCAGCGTGTTGCGGAAATCGATCTCGCGACCTTCGCCGTCGTTGGCCACGCCCTTGTCGAAGATCTGGTAGAACAGGTTGAGCACGTCCGGGTCAGCCTTCTCGACTTCATCAAGCAGTACCACCGAGTAAGGCTTCTGGCGCACGGCTTCGGTGAGCATGCCGCCCTCGCCGTAACCGACGTAGCCCGGCGGTGCACCGATCAGGCGCGAGACGGTGTGCTTCTCCTGGAACTCGGACATGTTGATGGTGGTGATGAAGCGATCGCCGCCGTACAGCAGGTCAGCCAGGGCCAGCGCGGTTTCGGTCTTGCCGACGCCGCTCGGGCCGACCAACAGGAACACACCGACCGGTGCGTCAGGCTTGTTCAGACCGGCAGCGGTGGCGCGCATCGAGCGATCCAGTGCGTGCACGGCTTGTTCCTGACCACGGATACGCGTGCGCAGATCGGTAGCGAAACTGGCGACCTTGGCGTTGTGCTCGCGGGCCAGTTGCGCCAATGGCACGCCGGTCCAGGCGCTGATCACTTCGGCGACCAGACGCGGGCACACTTCGAAACTGACCAGACGTTCTTTGACTTGCGCAGCGGTCAGCGCGGCGTGGGTTTCATGCAGCTGAGCTTCCAGCGCTTCGACGCTTTGGTCTTCTTCGACTTCGGCGACCACGGTCTCAATCACAGTGCCTTCGGCGTCTTCTTCAACGCTGACGGTCGGCTCGACGGCTGCGGCTTCGCGGGCCTTGGCCAGTTGCTGACGCAGCTCCAGCAGGCGCTCGGCCAAAGCTTTCTGCTCAGTCCACAAGGTTTCCAGCGCGACCATTTCGTTTTCGGCTTCGTCCAGCCGCGCTTCCAGTGCGTCCAGCGCCTCGTGGTCGATCAGCAGACCAGCCTCGGCATCGCGACGCAAGGCCTGGCGCTGACGGCCACCTTCAGCCAGTTCCCCGCGCAGGCGCTCCAGACTTTCCGGAGCAGCCGCGAGGCTGATGCGTACGCGGGCACACGCGGTGTCGAGCACATCGACGGCCTTGTCCGGCAGTTGCCGACCGGCCAGATAACGCGCGGACAATTCGGCGGCGGACACCACCGCGTCATCGCGCAGGTAAATGCCGTGGCTCTTCTCGTAGACCTGGGCCAGACCACGCAGAATGGTCACCGCTTCGCTGACGGTGGGTTCGTGCAGTTGCACTGGCTGGAAACGACGGGCCAGTGCCGGATCTTTCTCGAAGTATTTCTTGTACTCGGCCCAGGTGGTCGCGGCGATGGTGCGCAGTTCGCCACGGGCCAGCGCCGGTTTCAGCAGGTTGGCCGCGTCGGAACCGCCAGCGTTGCCGCCAGCGCCGATCAGAGTGTGGGCTTCGTCGATGAACAAAATGATCGGTTTCGGCGAAGCCTTGACTTCGTCGATCACGCCTTTCAAACGGCGCTCGAACTCACCTTTGACGCTGGCGCCGGCCTGCAACAGGCCCATGTCCAGCGACAGCAATTCGACACCCTTAAGCACCTGCGGCACTTCACCGGCAGCGATGCGCGATGCCAGACCTTCGACAATGGCGGTTTTACCGACACCGGCCTCACCGACGACGATCGGGTTGTTCTTGCGACGACGGGCAAGGATGTCGACCATCTGCCGGATCGCACCGTCACGGCACAGCACCGGGTCGAGTTTGCCGTCGCGGGCCTGTTGGGTCAGGTTGTGGGTGAAGCGCTGCAACAGTGATTCGCCCTGTGCGGCCGGTTTGCCATTGGCCGCCGGTTGCTCCTGTTGCGACAGGGCAAATTCTTTCAGGCGATCGATGTTCAGCTTGGCGAGCAGCGGCTGATAACGGCTGCCGGCATAACGCATCGGGTTACGCAGCAAAGCCAGAATCAGCGCGGCGTCTTCAACCTGGGTCTGGCCCAGCTCAAGGTTGGCCACCAGCAGCGCATCTTGCAGCCATTGCACCAGTTCCGGGGCGAACACCGGGTTGCGCGAAGCGCTGTGCTCGACCCGCGATTGTAGTGCAGCGGTCAGTTCACCGGCATCGACGTCAGCATCTTGCAGGGCGCGGCTGAGCAAGCCGTTCGGACGCTCCAGCAGGCCCAGCAGCAAGTCCTCGACAAGAATCTTGCTGCCGCCACGGGCGACGCAACGCTCGGCCGAACGTTCCAGATCACGACGGGTTTCGGCGTCCAGCGCCTGGATGAGTTGTTGCAGGTCTACGTTGATCATGGCTCACGTCCTTAATGAATTTTGCTGCCCAGGGTCACCACGCCGTCCGCTTTTTCGCGGCCCAGCCAACTGGTCCAACCGAGGCGACAGGCGTTCTGCTCACCGATGCGCAGTTCGCGGATTTCTTCCTGGCGCAGAACCAGGCGAATGTCGTAGTCGAGCGGGTCACGCAAGGTGAACCGCACCAGTGCGCAGAGCGGCTGGTAGCCGAAACCGATGGGCAGGAATTCATGGAATCGCTGCCAGTCGAGTTCAGTAATGTGGATACGGAATTTGCCGCTGCGGTCGCGCACGTGTTCGCCCAGCACCAGGTCTTCGCCGAGCAGGCTGTTGGCGCGGCCCAAACGATTGCGCTGCTCCTCGAGAATTTCCACGCGGCGCTCGATGCACTGCTCGATGACCAGGTCTTCGTGCTTGAAGTAGTAACGCAGCACGGCTTCGATCAACGCGGCCGAGTGCGCCCGCAGGCTGAGCAGGCCGAGGTACGGCAGCAGGCGTTTCCAGTTGAGTTCCTTGGCCTTGCGGATCTCGTCGCCGCCCAGGCCGATCAGGGCAAACAGCTGCGCGGAGAACGGGTCGATCGCGCCGCTCTGGAAGCTCGCGCGGTAACGGTACTTGCGCCAGATCGGCAGCATCAGCCGTTGCAGGCGATGATGGAACAGATCAAGGAAATTGCGCGTCGGGTTGCCGTCCTCGCTGTCGCCCAAGGCCTGCTCGCCGTAGAACGCCGGCAACGGCGAACCGGAGCCGACCAGGCCGATCAGGTTGAAACGCACGCGCGCGCGCATCTTGCCGTGCTCTTCGAAAAACTCCACGCGATCGACGTCGCTGCGCGGAAAGCCCAGGCTCGGGTTGGCCTGGAACTCGACCTGGTCGTACAGATCGTCTTCGCTCAGATGCGGGTGGGCCTCGCGCAGCCGGTCGATCACCAGCAGCACGGCCTGAAACAGCGAGTACTCGCGTATTACCTTGGTCAGCCCGCTTAAAGCAGGGGCTGCAGGCCCATACGTGGTGTCCATTGGTACACCTCTCCCTGTGTGCTTTTTACCCGCAGCTCATGGAATGAATTGAGACTGGCGTAAAGCGCGAAAAACTCGTTGAGAACCGAAGCGAAGACGAACAGATCGCCCTCGCCGATATAGCCTTCCGGGTCGATGGTCAGTTCGGTGCGCAAACCGCGCACCGGCAGACCGCGATGCAGCCGGTCGACGTGATGATGTTTGATGTGCTTGAGGCCGCCGAGCAGGCGCTTGCTGACCTTCTCCGCGTGCTGGTCGTAGTAGCGCGGCAGGTCGTAGGTTTCCAGAATCACCTTCAACGCATTGACGTCCGCCAGCGACAGATAGTTAAGCGACATGTTGCTGATCAGCTTCCACAGGAAGTCACGGTTCAGCGGCGGCGCGAAACTCGGGGTGGCCGGGGTGATGTTGCGGAAACTGAGGAATTCCGGGGTCTGCTCGCTGGCCATGCAGATGTCGCCGAGCTTGAGCTTTTTCGGCAGGTTCTGATTCGTGCACATCAGCTCGATCGACAGGGTTTCGTGGGCTTCGGTGTGGCGGATGCCGAAGCTCAGGTAAGTGTCGAGGCCGTCGTGCAGCAAGGACGAACGCTGGCGGATGCTGTAATGCGGACGGCTGTTGGGCACGTCGAAACTCGGGTCGTGCTCGAAGGACTCGAACGGCACGTATTCCTGATAACCGAGACCGCCGGGCTTCCAGCCAGTGACGGTTTCCACCGAGAACACGCCGCAGTTTTCCAGATCGAACTCCGCCGGCAGCAGCAGGTATTCGTCCTGCTTGCCGTCGAGACGGATCGGCAATGCGTCGTGCTCGAACAGGTTCACAATCGGCGTGCAGAACAGCTTCACGTTGTCCAAGGTCGGACGCATGCGCATGATGCCGCTCTTGCGAATGTCGAAGCGCAATTCAAGGCCGCGCATTTGCTTGAGCGTGTCTTCCGGCAACGCCTTGAGGATGTCGAGGCCGTTGACGTCGACGAACAGGAATTTGTCCTGGAAGGCGAAGTATTCCTGCAAATAGCGATAGCCACGGAAGGTGTTCAGCGGATACGGGATCAACGCCTCTTCTTCGGCAAAACCCACCGGTTTCACTCGGTCGCCGGGGATCTTGAACGCCATTGGCTTGCCGCTGACGCCATCGATCGGCTTGCCTGCGCCGTCGAGCGGGATCAGCTCGATGCCGTCGAGGTTGCGCAGCAGGCTCAGGTACAACATCTGGCTGATGTAGCGCTCGCCGGCAAAGTGCAGGCGCAGTTTGCTCAGTTCCAGCTCACCGAGATGGCCGTCAGCGCTCATTTCCAGACGCAGGCTGAGCAGCGAGCCGTCGCCCTTCACCGAGTAGTTCAGCGCGGCCAGATCCAGTGGCAGCACTTCGGTCGGGTAGCAGGTGCGGAAGCGGCAACGCACGTCTTCGATCGGCTTGCTCTCGATCGGCGTATCGCGCTCAACCAGCAGCGCCGGCCCGGAACGCTTGAGCGGATCGAACTGCAAAATACTGAACGCCGGCAACGGGCGCATGTAGTTCGGCCACAGCAACTGCATCAGCGAATGGCTGAGCTCCGGCAGTTCGTCATCGAGCTTCTGGCGCAAACGCCCGGTCAGAAACGCAAAGCCTTCGAGCAACCGCTCCACATCCGGATCCCGCCCGGCCTGCCCCAGATACGGCGCCAGCGCCGGACTACGCTCGGCGAAACGGCGACCGAGCTGGCGCAGTGCGGTGAGTTCGCTTTGGTAGTAGTGGTTAAAGGACACGGGTTACCTGCCTGGTAGTGGAACTCATCAAAAAAAAATCCTGTAGAGCGCGACCGTCACGCCGGCACAGACATAGCCGCCAATCAGCAGGAACGGCACAACCGAGATCCAGCCGTACGCCATGTAAGCATCACTCAGCGGACGGACGATCAGACTGAACAAGCCATACAGCATCCAGGGCACGGCATAGAACGGGATGAACTTTACTGGCGCCCACCAAACCATCCGCAATGCCTGCTGCTCATTTCGGCGCTGCGCCGATCGGGACATCCACAGCGAAAAGCCCAGAAGCCCGGGAACTCCCCACCACAAGAGGTACTGCCAATAAATCCCGGACGACTCGGAGGTTAAATACTCGCCACTCCACAGGTCATAGGAAGTAATCGCCAACACCGCCAGCAGTGGCAGCCACAATGCAGCCATGAAGAAGCTAAGTTGTGCGCGGCTAAGCATGGGTAGGGCTCACAAGCGACTTGCGTCGCATCAGCACACATTTTTCCCAACGCAATTCGATGACCTGCGTGACCAGAATCGCCAACAAAGTAACTCCGCCTTGGGCCACGGTGTAGAACAGCGCACGTAGTGGGTTGTGGGGCACTGTTATGAACAAAATCCAGGCAACCATCAGAGCGAGCAGACCGAGCTTGGCCCATAGATTCGGGATAATTGCGGCCAATGCGTTCACCCCGAAAAAGATGTAGATGAACATATAGTGGGCGATACCGTATGCCACACCACGGGACGTGAATCCGCCGTTGAATGCCTTGTAGGCTACAACCACTGCGTTATTCAGAAACACGTAGGCCACGCAGCCCGCCGCATGGATCGCCAAGCAAAGTGCAAGGCGCAAGTAGATATTCATCGCTGCCCAACTCCCTGTTTTTGCGGCGTGATCGCCACACCCGTATAGATATAGAGCTCTTCACCGCCGTAGCCACCAATGGCCGCAGCGCTGAGTGGATGGCTATCCCGGGTGCCGTATCGAACCCAACCCTCAGTCCACATCCCACCATTCTGGTGACGAATTTCCACGTAGTAGTCCGGCGCTTCGTGCTTCGTAATCTCGACGAATACCCCGCCATCCTCGGCCCCAACCCACAATGCATTTGGATGCGCGAACAGCTTTGGTTCGGTCGAGCTTTCCATTCGCAACAGCACAGCGAAGCCGACCAGAATCGTCAGCAAACCGACCGAAGATAGGAAAGCGCCAAGGCATTGCCACGCTCTGATTTTCATTGAGCTGTTCCGCAAAAAAAAATCATGGGTAGATCGTTGTCTCGCCGATCATCTCTTCGCGCCTTGTTTCGCACTGCACCATGTTTTGAAATTCAAGCGATCAAATCCCTGGCAAACATTGGCTTTGGAAATAAAAATATAAGGCGCAGCCGCGTCATAAGAAAAATAATAATAATTCTCACCGTCCTGGCCGTAGATCCAATAAGAGGACGACCCTTGATTTATTTCATAGGGTTCGAAGGCGAGGATTGAAGATTCCGCAGGAATAAAATTAACGCGGTCCATCAACAGCATCAGCGAGTTAGAGAAAATATTAGTCAACAAGACGCCCCCCAAAACCAAAACTCCGGCAACAAGCGCAATAGAGGTAGACGTCGACAGTTTATTTTTCATAAAAATACAACCACGCAGTGCCTGCTTTCGCTGCGTCTAACAACGCCATCGCATCGCTTGAATACTTTTCGGCAAGCGGGCCCGAACCGTTGTAGGAAGCAATGACTTTTTTCAGTTGATCTGCGGACAATGCCCCGGAATGACAACGAGTCCCGGTAGCCCGGTCAATCAGTTCACGTAGATGGCCGGCGCAATAGTAGAGGTCTGCCTTCCAGTCATCACCCGGGATTCGCGTGTCCTGATTCCAACCAAAAATCCGGTACTGAACGTCTTCGGGCAATGGTTTCTTGCAGTAATAGTTCTCTGTGTATTTAACAGAGTTCTGCAATGTTGCGCGGCTCATGTTGGCAAAACCGCTGGAGCCCCCAGCCAACTTGTCCGGCACGGCGTCAAAAGCCATATTGTCGACAATCGCTAACAGAGTGGTCAGCGAGCGTTCGCCGAACTGCATAGTTTGCAGAAATTTACTACCCTTAGGTCCATTCTCCTGCTGAAGAATAACCGCAAGCAAAATATGCGGGATCCCATAATATTCAGCCGCCTGCTTAATCCAGACTCGAATTTCTGTATCAGAGAAACTCGCCTTGAGCATTTCTTTGGTTTTTGGCACATACCACATTATTTGCAACGGAGAAGGCAGCTCACCGGTATAGCTAGGGACACTGTCGTAGCCAGTCAGCGTTGTGACTTCCTTTCCATTACAGCGGCAAACTTGCAACTCTACTGGCGCAACATCAGAGGTTTTCGTGCTCGCGGCCGCGCCCGCTGGCACATATTCCTGCCCATCCTTACTGATTTTTTCAGCCTCGGCCATGAACGAGTACTCCCTCAGCTCTCAATAAAAACTTCAATTTTTTCGGAGGCTGTGTGTGCCTTCACGCGGTGAGTCAGACCCAACTCATTGGTGATTCCGCTTTCGAGAGATCCATCCGCTCGGCGTAGTAAGTACTTGGTATCCGCTAGCGGGTTCCCAAGGCCGTTTTTGAGTTGGAATTGAGCATCAAAGCCCGGAATGATCAAAGGCAACGGCGGAACAAACGGCGCCGGCGTATGCGAATTGCCAATAATCACCGTTCCGGATCCAGCCGTGACCTTGTTGCCGTGAGATCCAACCGAACCTACGGTCGCAGCCGGTTTGCCGTTGATCAAAACGGTAGTGGCAAGGTCGCCGACCATCGCACCACCACACGCCGAGGCATCGCCTTGGCGGGCGGCCGCGAGGCCGTCGAAGAACACGTCGCCGGAACCGGCGGCGATCGGGTTGGTACCGTGGCCTGGAAGTGGGCAAGCGGTAGGGTCGGATACGCGTGCTGCGGGTTTGCCAGACATCGGGGATCTCCTTAGGTGACCTTGACTTGACCGCTGCCATCCAGGCGCGCGGAAAAACTGACCTGACGCTTGAAACCCTCGATTTCCAGCAGGCCTTCGATACTGAAGGCCAGGCGGAGCTGATCGTGGTCACGCGGCAGGGAAATGACACGCACGTTGCTCAGGCGCGGCTCGTAGGCTTCGATGAAGCTTTCGATGGCCAGGCGGGCCTGACTCAGGGAGTCGTGCAGGCTCAGGCGCATGTCATTGAGATCGGGCAACCCGTAGTCGGCCAGCGTTTGCACGCTGCCGGCCCGGGTGCTGAGCATTTTTGCCAGATGGGCAGCCACCGACGCCATGGCGCAAACCTCGAGGCTCTTGCCATTGCGTAGTTGCGCGTCGCCGTTGAGGCGTTCGAACAGGCTGCCGTATCCGTCCATGAGTCGCTCTTACTCTTTATCCAGCTTGCCAACCAGCGACAGGGTGAAATCGGCACCCATGTACTTGAAGTGCGGACGCACGTTCAAGCTCACGCGGTACCAGCCTGGCTCGCCTTCAACGTCGCTGACGATCACTTGCGCAGCGCGCAGCGGACGACGGCCACGCACTTCGGCGCTCGGGTTTTCCTGGTCGGCGACGTACTGACGGATCCACTTGTTCAGTTCCAGCTCGAGGTCGGTACGTTCTTTCCACGAACCGAGTTGCTCGCGCTGCAGCACTTTCAAGTAGTGAGCCAGGCGGTTGACGATCATCATGTACGGCAGTTGGGTGCCGAGCTTGTAGTTCAGCTCTGCCGCCTTGCCTTCTGCGCTGATGCCGAAGAACTTCGGCTTCTGCACCGAGCTTGCGGAGAAGAACGCCGCGTTGTCGGAGCCTTTGCGCATGGTCAGGGAAATGAAGCCTTCCTCGGCCAGTTCGTATTCACGACGGTCGCTGACCAAAACTTCGGTAGGAATCTTGGTTTCGATTTCGCCCATGCTTTCGAAATGGTGCAACGGCAGGTCTTCAACCGCGCCACCGCTCTGCGGGCCGATGATGTTCGGGCACCAGCGGAATTTGGCGAAGCTGTCGGTCAGCTTGGTGCCGAACGCGTAGGCAGTGTTGCCCCACAGGTAGTGCTCGTGGCTGTTGGCAACGGTTTCCTTGTACACGAACGATTTGACCGGGTTTTCTTCCGGGTCGTACGGGTTACGCAGCAGAAAACGCGGAACGGTCAAACCAACGTAGCGCGAGTCTTCCGAGGTACGGAAGCTCTGCCATTTGGCGAATTGCGGGCCTTCGAAGTGGTCTTTCAGATCTTTCAGATCCGGCAGGCCGGTGAAGCTTTCCAGACCGAAGAATTTCGGGCCGGCAGCAGCGATGAACGGCGCGTGGGACATGCACGAAACGCTGGCCACGTACTGCATCAGCTTGACGTCTGGCGAGCTTGGCGACATGTAGTAGTTGGCGATGATCGCGCCCACCGGCTGACCACCGAACTGGCCGTATTCAGCGGTGTAGATGTGCTTGTACAGGCCGGATTGCATGACTTCCGGCGAATCTTCGAAATCGTCCAGCAGGTCTTCTTTGGAGACGTTGAGGATTTCGATCTTGATGTTTTCGCGGAAATTGGTGCGGTCGACCAGCAACTGCAGACCACGCCACGACGATTCCAGCGCCTGGAAATCCGGGTGGTGCAGGATCTCGTCCATCTGACGGCTGAGCTTGGCATCGATCTCGGCGATCATGCGGTCAACCATGGCTTTCTTGACCGGCTCACCGTTGTTCTGCGGTTTGAGCAGCTCTTCGATGAACGCCGACACGCCACGCTTGGCGATGTCGTAGGCTTCGTCGTCAGGCGTCAGACGGGTTTCGGCGATGATGCTGTCGAGAATGCTGTATTCGCCGCTGGCGGCGCTCTTCTCTTGTGCTGCGCTAGTGCTCATTGTGTTGGCTTCCTTGGCTACTGGAGTCTCAAGCGTCCGGGGCTGCGGCGTTCAGGCCCAGCTCACCGAGTACGCGACCGCGGGATTCGTCGTCGGCGAGCACGCCTTCGATGGCTTTACGGAACGCAGGTGCGTTACCCAGCGGGCCTTTGAGGGCCACCAGCGCATCGCGCAGTTCCATCAGTTTTTTCAGCTCAGGCACTTGCTCGACCAGGCTGGCCGGGTTGAAGTCCTTCATCGAATTGACGCGCAGTTGCACGGCCAGCTCGTCGGCCTCGCCATCTTCCTGCAGACGGTTCGGCACGCTCAGCGTCAGACCCAGCTCTTGCTTGGCCAACACTTCGTCGAAGGTCATCTTGTCGATGCTGATCGGCTTGCGATCTTCGATTTTGCGATCGTCCTTGCGGTGGGTGTAGTCACCGATTGCCAGCAGCTTCAGCGGCAGTTCAATCTCTTCCTGAGCACCGCCGGTGGCGGGTTTGAAGGTGACGTTGATGCGTTCCTTGGGGGCTACCGAGCCTTCTTTGGCCATGGCTTTTCTCCTTGCGGTTGTGGCCCTGGGGCCTATTCGAGTACCACTTCGAGGTCGAGGTGGCACAGCCTGCGATAAATCTCTTCCTTGCGTTCACGTACGGCATGGTTCTGCGGCAACAACTCGCAGCAACTGTGCAGCAGGTGCAGCACTTGCAATGCAAGATCGGGCTCCCAGGCGTGCAGGCCTGAGTCCAGTAATGTCTGATCGAGGGTTTCCAGCTGGTTCTTGGCCAGTTCGTATTTCTTGGCCAGGAAGCACAGCCGCGCGAGCGCGAACTGCCAGAAGAAGCGTTCGCGGCCACCGTGGGCCGATTGCAAACCCTGCTTGAGGATCTGCACGGCAGGCTTCAAACCTTCCTTGCGCAGAATCGGCTGGACTTCCTCGACGGCTTTTTCCCAGGCCGGCTGGGTTTCGACGTTCTCGCTTTCGACCTTGCGCGGCGCGCTGGCGCTTTGCAGGTGCGGCATGACGTTGGCGGCGATCCACGCCCGTGTGGACGGATCGGCAAACGGCGCGCCGTCATGGAAGCGCAACTCGATGATGCCCGGCAGGCGCTGAACCAAAAGCGCGAAGTGGATTTCCACTTCGCGCATGGCCAGCTCGGCGTTGAGGTTCTGGAGACATTCCCAGACCATCCTCTGGCCATCGAACCAGAACGGCGCCTTCGCCAGGCTCGCCTCCAGTTCCACCAGCAGGTCGGCGTATTTGCCCTGATCGAAACGGTCCTGATAGAGCTTGAGCTTTTCCAGCGGCAGGCCGCGCAACACGGTGATCTGCTCGGCGTTGCGCTCGGGCACCGCGTCGATGGTCATCCACAGCAGCGTACGGTTCAGGCGCAGGGCGCGCAGGTCGGTGGCCTTCTGCTTCAGCCACCAGGCACACAGTGGGCGGGCGCTCTCCTGCTGGGCGCGCAGGGCTTTGTGCGCGTCTCGCTCGTTGTCGATCGGCGCGCCGGGGGTGAGCAACTGGCTCGCTGCCTGCTTGACCTGCGCTACCGCCGCACCGACTACGCCGGGGGCCGGCTGGTTGTCGGCGGCGCGCTGGATCATGGTCTTCAGGCGGCGGGAGATCGGCAGCAGCAGCGGCGCGTCATCGCCCAGATGTTCAGTACACGCCGCCTCGAGTCCGGCCAGGTGCTCGGAGAGCTGCCGGAACATCGGCAACTGCTCTTTGATCGCAATGTTTTCGGTGATGACCTGCTCGAGACGCGGCACCAGCCAGCCGATTGCGGCGGCACGGGTGCGGGATTTGAGCGGGTGAACGTCGGCCCAGTGATTTTCCGACAAATGGTGCAGCAGACCGAGGCCAGCGAGCAGCCCGGGGAAGGATTCACGCTGGTACAGCGACCAGGTCAGCCAGGCGCCGACACGCAGATCCTTGGACTGGGTACGCAGCAGATTTTCGCTGTTTTCGCGGATTTTCAGCCAGTCGATCTGCCCGCTTTCGTGCATCGACGAAGCCTTGGCCAGCTCACTTTCCAGCGCCTCGAATTCGCTCGAAAAACGAACGTCTTCGCCCGCGAAATTCTCTTTGGAAACAGAGACTTTGGCGAGTTCGAGGTAATGGGCGGAAAGTTTGCTTGAGTAGGACATCCATGGCCTTTATTAAGGATTACAGTCATGCGCGCAAATGGAGTTGCAGCGACGCGGGACAGTATCGAAGAGCAGTTATGCGACTCATCCAATTGAGATGTGCTCTTTCAAGTGGGCGCATCGTAATCACAATGATGGCCACTAGCAAGCATCTGATTAAACAACAAGACGAAGTGTTCTTTGAGGTGTGTAGGAGATCGCCCTATATGTCACAGGGGTTTCCCTGATGCCGGTTAATCATCGGCGCATTTTCGCTGCTCCCATCAAACCTTTGATCCAGAGCCTCCCGCCGAAGGCAGGCGCGTTTGCCGAACACGGCTACCTCTCGGGCGACGCGCAGCATGACAAATCCAGAAAAAAATAGAAGTAGGACACTTCCGAAAATGGCGGATTTCTATCAACAACTTTCCGGCGACAACGATCAACGGAAAAAGTGCCACTACAATGATGGCATTTCATATTTCTGAAACTTCCAAATCCCTACAAACATTGCGATCTCGATAGTTATCGAAGCCCCCTCCTACAGACACTTCGTTCATTCCAGCCAACACTTTCACACCCGGAATAGTCTGACAAACGTCAGGGATCCTTCTTACATCTATTAGTTTTCCGCGCCGCTAGCTTGCCTTGGCAACTTTTTATGCGCGGCGATCAGGGAGGAACGGCGTCGCGCTCTGACTCACTTTGCTTAAGGACAAGCCCATGTTCGGCAAAGGCCACCGCGCGCCATTCTCACTGCACATCCCGGCCATTCGTCACGACTTCAAGGTGCTCGCGTTCACTGGCACAGAAGCGATCAGTCAGCTGTACGCATTTCGCATCGAGTTGGTGAGCGAGCACGTGGACTTCGATCTGGAAAACCTCCTCAGCCAGCCCGCGTTTCTGCAGTTCGGATCCGCGGGCGAGGGCATCCACGGGCGGATCGAAAACGTCATGCTTGGCGAATCAGGCAAGCGCCTGACCCGTTATGAGCTGACACTGGTACCAGCGCTGCATTATCTGCAGCTGAGCCACGACCAGCGGATTTTTCAGCAGCTGACAGTGCCGCGCATCATCGCGCAAGTGCTCAAAGGGCATGGCGTCCAGGCCGATGACTTCACATTCAATGTCGCCGCCGGCGAGGCACGTGAATACTGCACGCAGTACGGAGAAAGCGACTTCCTGTTCATCCAGCGCCTGTGCGCCGAAGAGGGTATTGCCTGGCATCACCAGCATTCGGTCGACGGACATTTGCTGGTGTTCAGCGACAGCCCGGTGTTCGCACCCAAATTGGGTACGACAGCCTTTCGGGTTGATAGCGGCATGGTCGCCGAACACCCGGTGGTCAACCACCTGACCATGGGCTTCAACACACGCACCAGCACGGTCACCCGCCGTGACTATGACCTCAAGCGTCCAAGCCTGCTGCTGGAAAGCCGCTTCACCGCCGAATTCACGCCGGCTCTCGAGGACTATCGCTATCCACTGCTGATGAAGTCCGAGAAACACGGCAAACAGCTGGCGCGTCAGGCTTTGGAGCGCCATCGCAGCGACTATCAATGGATTGAAGGCAAAAGCAATCAGGCGATTTTGCGCAGCGGTCACCTGTTCGAGCTGAGCGAACATCCAAGGGCCGACTGCAACGGGTTGTGGTTGCTGCTCAGCCTGACGCACGAAGGCAAACAACCGCAGGTGCTCGAAGAGGCTTTCAGCAGCGAGGCGAAACCTGCCGATGGTTTTTCCCAGGGCTACCGCAATACCTTCAGGGCCATTCCCGCAGAGGTGGTTTACCGTCCACCGTTGCCCGCGCCGAAACCCTTGCTGGTCTGCCAGACCGCACGCGTTACCGGGCCACCCGGAGAAGAGATCTTCTGTGATCAATACGGCAGGGTTCGTGTCGAATTTCCTTGGGATCGCGCTGAACGCAACAGCGAAAAAAGCAGCTGCTGGTTACGCGTAGCTTCCAGTTGGGCAGGTGACGGATTCGGGGCGGTGAGCATTCCCCGCGTCGGCATGGAAGTGGTCGTGACCTTCCAGGAAGGCGACCCGGACCAACCGCTGATTACCGGCTGCGTCGCCAACAAGGTCAATGGCGTTGCTCATCCCTTGCCGGCGAGTCAAACCCGAACGGTGCTGCGCAGCCAGAGCACCCCTCGCAATGGCGGCTACAACGAACTGTCGATCGAGGATCGCGCCGGGCAGGAGAAAATCTACCTGCGCGCGCAACGCGACCTCGAGCAACTGATCCTCAACGACAGCCGCAGCCTGATAACTCGCGACCGCCATGAGCATGTCGGCAATGACAGCACCAGCCTCATCGAAGGCAGGGATTCGCGCACTCATCATGGGCTGCGCAGCACCGTGATCAACGCCGATGACTTGTTGCAGGTCAGCGGTACCAGCAGCCAGACCTTGGGCGCACTGGTGATTCAGGCCGGTCAGCAGGCGCATGTCACGGCAAGCAATGTGGTGATTAATGCCGGCATGAGCCTGACGCTGTCGGCGGGCGGTCATCACATCGTGGTCAATGCCGGCGGCATCTTCAGCAGCGTGCCCATCGTCCACGGCGGCGCGCCACTGCCGGGCCTCGCGCCGCTACAGCCGCTGCAGGTTGAGGCCGGCCGGCCTGCTGTGATCAACGCCACGCCGCTGTCGATCCTCAGCAGTGCCCGACAGCGGGCAGCGGATTTTTGCCCGCTGTGCGAAGCCTGCGCGGCAGGTCAGTGCGCGCTGGGAGATGTCGCATGAGCCCGGTCGAACAGTGGCTGCACACCCAATCCCGCGCTGGCTGCGAACTGTATCTGATGCTCGACACCGACGGCCAAAGCGCAGAGCACGCTGCGTTGACCCGCGACCTCGGCACCGAGCGGTTTCGTCCGTTCTACAGCGGCACGCCGGCCGAGTCGCTGGTGCCGACCGGCCCGCTACTGTTGCAGATCGATACGGCGCAGCATCCCGCCCTCCAGACCTTGCTTGCCACGCCCGAGCGCAATTGGGGCTGGCTGGCCAGCGCCCTTCACGTCGGACTTGATCTGCTGGCCGCGCATTGGCGCGAACGCCTGATCACCGGCGAACGCCCGAATCAGGCGGTGTACCGCGTGCATGACAACCGTGTTCTGGGCCGTGCGCTGGCGCACCTGCAACCCGAGCACCGCGCGGCGTTTCTCGGGCCATTCAACAGCGTCTGCTATTGGCACGCAGAACGATGGAACGCCATCGACAACCCGGACCCCGGCCACCACCCGCTGCCGATGGATCCGCCGTGGCTGCACACGCCGACCCCGGAGCTGATCTACGCCAACGTGCTGTTCGACAACACCCGCCGTTACCTGGTCGGCGAACACACCGAAGCCATGGCCGAGCTGGCCGAACAACTGGACGTCGATGAATGGTTGTGGGGCCTGATTCAACTGACGCACTTGTGGGGCTGGCAACAACCGGAGCAAGTGCATTTCTTGCTGACCCGCAGTTTGCAGTTACCGGGATATCGGCCAGGCAAATCATGGCTGCCCAAACCCGGTGAAGATCCGGCGATGCATTTTGAGCGGGTATATCAGGAAGCGTTGTATTGGCAGGGAGAGGTAGGTCGATGAGGAACTTGAAACGAGGGTTGCTGCTGAGTGGTTGCCTGGGATTGCTGGTGGGTTGTACGACGGTGAAGACCCCGAACACCTTTATGTTTGTTCCGGATTTTCCACCTGGATTCAAATATGAGCTGAAGGCTATCTACCTGCCCGCAGCGGGTGAAACCTGCCGCGTGCCAGGAAAGCCGGATTTCTGGGTGAGCTTCAATAAACCCACCATGGAATATGTAAGCACTGCGGAAATCGAGTTGTACAAAACCGTCAGCGATTGTCCGTTGGCGCTCAACAAAGTGGAAATCAAGCTCATCGGTTTTTATGGAAAAGGCCGAAGCAACTTCAGCATGGACTACGCCTCGATTTTCGTGCGTCCAGAGTTGCTGGAACGACTAAAGGGCACTTTCAACGAGGACGGTGCAGGGGAGTTTTATGGTGAATGCAGGTGGTCATTCCGCACCGTCGGTCCACATCGTTTCCTGATCAAACTGCTCACCTGCAAAAACATGGATGCACAGGGAAACGTGCTGCGAACGAGACCTTCCACGGCGTACACATTGACTCAACTTGAAGGCAAAACGGTGACGCTGAAGGTCAGGCTGGCAAGTGAAGAACTTCCAGCCATCGGCGATACCTGGATCAAAGTACCCCGCGGCTGGAAGCGCTGTATGGGTGACAACTTCGAGGATCAATACGCCTTTTGCTACGGCAACGACAAAGATATCAGCACTTTCAAAATGGCCGATGGGCGGGTTTGCACCATCTATCCGGGATGCACAGAAAACACGGAAGAAAAGCCATGAACGACCGGAAAGAATTCAATCGGCGGCAAACGCTCCCGCGTATCAAACGAGTTCTGTCCACCAGTACTCTCGGCGGTGTTCTCGCTCTGACTTCAGGCTGTTCGACGGTAGACAAGCCAAACTCCTTCACCTTTATTCCGGACTTCCCACCTGATTTCAAATATGAGCTGAAGGCTATCTACCTGCCCGCCGCGGGTGAAACCTGCCGCGTGCCAGGAAAGCCGGATTTCTGGGTGAGCTTCAATAAACCCACCATGGAATATGTAAACACTGCGGAAATCGAGTTGTACAAAACCATCAGCGATTGTCCGTTGGCGCTCAACAAAGTGGAAATCAAGGTCATCGGCTTTTATGGAAAAGGCCGAAGCAACTTCAGCATGGACTACGCCTCGATTTTCGTGCGTCCAGAGTTGCTGAAACGAATAAAGGGCACATTCAACGAGGACGGCCTGGGTGAGTTTACAGGCGAATGCATGTGGTTTTTTCGGACAGTCAGCCCCAAGCGTAACCTAATAAAAATGTTGAGATGTAAAGGAATGGATCAAGAAGGAAATGTAGCCCGGAGCCGCCCTCATGGCGCGTACACACTGGATCAACTCCCAGGAAAAACCGTGAGGTTGAAAATAAACCTAGCGAATGAAGAGCAACCTGGTTGGGGGGACACTTGGGTCCAGGTTCCTGGTGGCTGGAAGCGCTGTATGGGGGAAGGCTATGAGGACCAGCGTGGTTATTGCAATGGAAATTATGAAGACTTCAGCACCTTCAGAATGGTGGATGGACGGATTTGCACCATCTATCCAAGTTGCAACGAAAACACGGACGAGACTCCATGAACGCTGAATCCTTACCGACAAGCGTTACCACCTTCATGCAAGGTGATATCCACGCCTGCCCGATGCGCGGGCATTCGACCAGTTTTCAATTGGTGAATGAGTTCGGAGATGGCACACCCTACGCCGGCTTGGCATATGAGATCACCGACTACGAAGATACCGTTCATACTGGAAAACTGGATGCGAAAGGCTGGGCAAAGGTAAACAACCACCATTGTGGCCCGGTAGTGCTCAAGCTGAATAAGCCTTTTCAAGGAGCAGAAGCGCTGTATCGAGACTTGAGAAAAAGACTGGACTACCCCCTTCCCATCACCGAACTCCAAGTCCGCGCCGAAAAAACCCGCTTCTTCCACAAAACAGGCACTCGCACCCAGGCAAACCCCGCCAGGGACCTGCCCGAAACCGACGCGTACTGTCAGGTCGAAGTCAGTGAACTGGTAAAGCACATCGCCCACCTGCCACCACTGGTTGCTCGTCGCGACCCTCCGAAGAGGGCGGCGCACAAGCTCATGCGATCGGCGGCGAAGTCCAGAGACTTCACGCTCGCCGATAAAACTTCTGCGGATGGCGGACTGCACACAATCTTGAGTCCGGCGGAAATGGCCACCGTCGAGTTGGGGTTTTCCCCGCCACCGCCCAAGGGCGTTGCGCTTCTGCCGAACAAGCACCATGTGCTGGAAGTACGCCCGATGAGAGCGCTACGGCCAATGCTGTCGACAGGCGACGCGTTCTGCGCGCTCAACCTTTATCAGCTATCGGTGATGGCGACGCTGAGCTACACCGATTTCGGACAGGAACCCAACACTCAACCGGTGCAGACCGACACGGTAAGCTTTCCGGTACAGCCCAGCAACGGCAACTGGTTCGGCCACGCGCTGCCGCAGTTCGATGAGTTGTGGAAGGTCGATGGCTCGCAAACGCGAAAGTACTACCCACTGTACGAAGACGTACCGTATTCGAAACGCCTGGAAGTGGTGCCGTTTGACCCGAATCTTTACCCCGAAGTGAATGACCCGGCGTTGGGCGACGAGCAGGAACACCCGGCCAAGTTGCACTGTCTCGATGACCGTAACAAAGACAACAGTACTGATACCCAAGCTTTCATCTGCCACCACGACGAGTTGATCCTGATCAGCGTGCGGGGTACCAGTGAATTCTGGCCCGACGGCTTGCGTGACGGGGATGCCTATCAGGTTCCCTTTGCCGAAGGCGACGGCAAAGTGCACCGCGGTTTCTACGGTGGCGCTTTGGCGGCTTATCCATTTATCGTGACTTATCTGGAAAAATTCTACAGCGGGCAAAAGCTGCTGATCACGGGTCACAGTCTGGGCGGTGCAGTTGCACTGATCCTGTCCGAGATGCTGAGACGCAACCTGGAGTTCTCCCCGCAAATCGTGCTCTACACCTACGGCGCCCCCCGCGCCGGCGACACCACCTTCATCGAAAGCGCCCAGTCGCTGGTGCATCACCGCATCGTCAATCAGAACGATCCAGTACCGAGCGTGCCGGCGACCTGGATGAATACCTTCGCCAAACCCGCACCGATGTACGGAGCCAACGCCGTAGTGTTGGGCCTCATTCCGGTCGCCGGCCTCGGCCTGCTGATCTGGGGAATCACCAATTTCTTCGGCGACGACTACGGGCATCACGGTGCATTACGCCATTTCATGCCCGTTGAGTTCGACAAGGACCACCGATCCTCCCTTCTCTGGGAACCGGGCTGCAGCACGATCATTGATCACGGCTGCGCCAAGGCCTTGCGCGTTACCAACGGTTTACCCGAGCGCGGATCGTTTCTGCGGCAGTTGTTCGACAAGGGTCATCACTCAATGGTCGACAGCTACATCCCCGGCTGCTGGGCCAGCTTGCGCCGTTGGCAGGAAGCACTGCAGCTCAAACGG
This sequence comes from Pseudomonas hamedanensis, assembly GCF_014268595.2. Classification (NCBI taxonomy): domain Bacteria; kingdom Pseudomonadati; phylum Pseudomonadota; class Gammaproteobacteria; order Pseudomonadales; family Pseudomonadaceae; genus Pseudomonas; species Pseudomonas hamedanensis. Next base: position 4,220,892 of record NZ_CP077091.1, on the reverse strand, counting down.
TCGCTGGTGACCAACCGCGAGTTCGAGTGGATCAGCAGCGCGCTGGAGAATATTCAGCAACAGCTGCGGGCCGTTAAGCGTGATCTCGAAATCAACCACCGCTCTTACGTGCGTGAGCAGGAACTCGCCCACAAAACGCTGATGCTCAATGAAGAAATAGACAAGATCAGCATGACCCAAGCCCGCCTGACCGCACTGCACGGACAGCGAGTCACCGAGGCCGACGTTTACGGCAGCTTCGCCGACCAGCCCGAATGGGTCGAGGAAAGTCTGCTGCGCTGGAACGCCAACCCGGAAAACCTCATTCAGGAACAATTGGCGATGACTCCGCCCGCCGCCGCAGACCACGATGCCGTAATCGCCGCGATGACCGGAGGGCATGCGGTTGGCGCGCCGTTTCATCTGGATATTGATTCGATTGTGTAGCGCCTGAACAACGGGCGGACAAACCATGGCTGTGCCAGAATCCAACGCTCGAAAATCCGGTCTCTCTATTACTGCTGCCAAGGAGCTTCATTTCATGGAACTGAAACCACTGTTTTTCGCCGCGCTCATGTGGCTGCCCATCACCCACGCGTCAGCGGAAACCCCACCATTGGACGGCCATTACTACCTGACCGGTGCGATGGAAATGGGCGCCGAGTTGCTCTTGCGCAAGGACGGCACCTTTGACGCCGGAGTGGCGTATGGCAGCGCCGACGGCTTCGCCAAAGGCAACTGGAAGGTGGAAAACCAGACAGTGTTGCTGAAAAGCCAGACCAAGCCGACGTCCAACAGCGATCTGGGCGGACTGTTCCAGGACTTGCAATTGGCGATCGAGCCAAACTGCCTGGCCGTGGACTTCGGCAACGGCAAGGCCTGCTTCCGACGCCAGTAAGCCAACAGACAGCCACAAAAAATGGGCACCCGACCGCAATCGGTGTGCCCATTTTTGTGATCGCGGTTCTCCCCGTCATTCAGGGGAGTACGCCGCAATTATGGATTAACGCTGTCTTTCAACGATTTGCCTGGCTTGAACGCCACGGTGTTGCTGGCCTTGATCTTGACCGGTTCGCCGGTTTGCGGGTTTTTGCCGGTGCGGGCACCGCGGTGGCGTTGCAGGAAGGTGCCGAAGCCGACCAGCGTCACGCTGTCCTTGCGGTGCAGGGCGCCGGTGATTTCTTCGAGGACGGCGTTGAGGACGCGGTTGGCCTGTTCTTTGGTCAGGTCTGCTTTTTCAGCGATTGCAGCGGCGAGTTCTGGTTTACGCATTAGTGAAGCCCCTTTGACGGTTTTTTGTTGTTATGTCCGTGCTGTTCTCGTTGGAACAGCGCCCAAGGCGCCGCAGGCTCTACTCTGCGGCAGACGGGAGTGAGAATGGCACGCCGCCAACGGCGGCGCCAGTCTCCCCACGACCTTTGTCGGGGCAAAAGAGCGGCGATTGCGACAGAACGGCTGGTATTTACGCCAGCAGCGGCGGAAGCTGTTTGTTCAGGGCCAGTTTTTCCATGACCGCTGCACCGGTCAGGGCATAACCGAGCAATTGTCCGTCGGCGCTGTGGCACAGAACCTTGATATCGGCGCCCCGCCCTTCAACGCTCCAGACGCCTTCGCTGCCCCGTGGCGGCGGCGACACCACCAGCGGACACACCGGGGTTTTCACGGTGATCGGCATCGGGCCGTAGTTCACCGCCGTAGGGTTTCCCGCCAGGGTTTGCGCCAGCGCTCGTGCGCAGCTCATCAGCGGCATCACGTAGAGCAGATTGAGCCCGTCGACTTCGGCGCAATCGCCCAAGGCGAAGATGTTGGCGTGGGAAGTCTTCAGGTAGCGATCAACCACCACGCCCCGATTGACCTGCACGCCGGCCGCCGCTGCCAGATCAATACGTGGACGCAGGCCGATCGCCGAGACCACCACGTCGCACGGGATGACCTGACCGTCGGACAGATGCGCTTCCAGACCGTCGGCGACTTTCTGCAGCCGGGTCAGCACCGGGCCGAGGTGAAACTTCGCCCCGATACTTTCCAGCCCGGCCTGCACGGCCGCCGCCGCAGCGGGATGCAGCAGCATCGGCATGACTTGTTCGCACGGCGCGACCAGTTGCACCTCGTAGCCACCGAGAATCAAGTCATTGGCGAATTCACAGCCGATCAGCCCGGCCCCGAGCAACAGCACCCGGCGCTTACCCGCCGCTGCAGCACGGAAGCGCGCGTAATCTTCAAGATCGTTGATCGGGAACACCCGGTCAGCGCCGTCGCCTTCGATCGGCACGCGTACGGTTTCCGCGCCCCAGGCAAGAATCAGGTCGCGATAAGGTACGGCTTCTTCGCCGATCCACAGGCGTTTGTGGCCGGCGTCTATGCCGCTGATGCGCGTGTGCGTGCGTACTTCGGCGTTCAACTGCTCGGCCATTGCACCGGGTTCGGCCATGCTCAGGCCGTCGGCGTCCTTGTTCTTGCCGAAACCGGTGGAGAGCATCGGCTTGGAGTAAGAGCGGCCGTCATCGGCGGTAATCAACAGCAGCGGGGTTTCGCTGTCGAGCTTGCGAAACTCCCGGGCCAGGTTGTAGCCCGCAAGCCCGGTGCCGATGATGACGACTGGTGCGCTCATGCCTTACTCCTCTGTTTTGCTTAGTTGATTTCGATCATTTCGAAGTCCATTTTGCCGACGCCGCAGTCGGGGCACAGCCAGTCTGCCGGTACGTCTTCCCAGCGGGTGCCCGGCGCGATGCCGTCATCCGGCCAGCCGTCGGCTTCGTTATAGATCAGGCCGCAGACGATACATTGCCACTTCTTCATTCAGGTACTTCCTCAGGGTTCAGGCGTAGTGCCGGCGCGGACGGTCGATGGGTGTTGCGCTGCCATCCGGCTCAGGGCGTTTTGTACTGAGGGTGCCGGGCAGATGCAAGCCTGTTCGGCGCAATGGCGGCCGGCGCCGATCAATATCGTGATCTGCCATGGTAAGCTCGCCGCCTCATTTGCGGCCAATAATGACTCATTGTGCAACATTCACATGCCTGCCCCGCCCCGCTCTGGCTGACCCAAAACCGCCTGACGCCCTGCCCCGATTCGTTGACCCTCGACTGGTTGTTCGACGAAGGTTCGCTGACCCGTCGCCTGACCCGTTTGTCCAACGATAGCTTCAGCGTGTCGCCGTTGTTTGAAGGCTGGGACACCCTGCGCGCCGATGAATGCGCAGCGCTGGAACTGGCCGAAGGCAGCGAAGGCTGGGTGCGCGAGGTGTATTTACGCGGTCATGGCGAGGCTTGGGTGTTTGCCCGCAGCGTCGCTTCACGCGCGGCCTTGCAGGGCGACGGCCTGCACATGGACGAACTGGGCAGCCGATCGCTGGGCGAATTGCTGTTTTGCGATCAGGCGTTCCAGCGCCGCGCCATCGAAGTTTGCCACTACCCTGAACAATGGTTGCCGCCCGCCGACCGAGCACCCGAGCTGTGGGGCCGGCGTTCGCGTTTCGACCGTGGCGCGCTGAGCGTCCTGGTCGCGGAAATTTTCCTGCCGAGCCTGTGGCGCGCCGCCCGCGCCCATCCGGAGAACTGCTGATGTATCAGAGCCTGCTCAAGTCGCTGAACCGCTTGAACCCGCGCGCCTGGGATTTCATTCAGTTGACGCGCATGGACAAGCCGATCGGCATTTATCTGCTGCTGTGGCCAACGCTGTGGGCGCTGTGGATTGCCGGCAAAGGCTCGCCGTCGCTGGCCAACGTTGTCATCTTCGTCCTCGGCGTGGTGCTGACCCGTGCCGGCGGCTGCGTGATCAACGACTGGGCTGATCGCAAGGTCGACGGCCACGTCAAACGCACCGCGCAACGGCCGTTGGCCAGCGGCAAGATCAGCTCGAAGGAAGCACTGGTGTTCTTTGCCGTGCTCATGGGCATCAGTTTTCTGCTGGTGTTGTGCACCAATGCACCGACCATCTGGTTGTCGCTGGGCGGGCTGGCGCTGGCGTTCACCTACCCGTTCATGAAGCGCTACACCTATTACCCGCAGGTGGTGCTCGGCGCGGCGTTTTCCTGGGGCATGCCGATGGCGTTCACCGCCGAGACCGGCGAGCTGCCGGCGGCGGCGTGGCTGCTGTGGATCGCCAACCTGCTGTGGACGGTGGGTTACGACACCTATTACGCGATGACCGATCGTGATGACGATTTGAAGATTGGCGTGAAGTCCACGGCGATTCTGTTCGGCGAGGCGGACCGGGTGATCATCCTCACCTTGCAGGCGCTGTCGCTCGGCTGCCTGATGCTGGCGGGGGCGAAGTTCGAGCTGGGCATGTGGTTCCACCTCGGCTTGCTGGTGGCGGCGGGCTGTTATGTGTGGGAGTTCTGGTACACGCGAGATCGCGACCGGATGCGTTGCTTCAAGGCGTTTTTGCACAACCACTGGGCGGGGTTGGCGATTTTTGTCGGGATTGTGCTGGATTACGCACTGCGCTGAACGCAATCCTTGTAGGAGTGAGCCTGCTCGCGATAGCGGTGTATCAGTCGGCATTTTCGTTAGCTGACATACCGCTATCGCGAGCAGGCTCACTCCTACATGGGTGTGTGGTTATTTGGCTTTGGCGACTTTCCAGGCACCGTCCATTTTGCCCTCGCCGGTCATGTCGCCGGCTTTCTTGTCCATGACGAAGGTGTACAGCGGCATACCCTGATAGGCCCACTGCATCGAGCCGTCGTCGCGCTTGACCACCGTCCAGTCGCCCATCGATTTATCACCTGCCTCAGCCTTCAGCGGTGGCCAGTTCGCCGCGCATTTGTCGTTGCAGGCAGACTTGCCAGCGGCGTCCTTGGCGAATGTGTACAGGGTCATGCCCTTGTGGTCGGTGAACATGCCGTCCTTTTCCATCGCCGGATCGGCCGCCATGGCCAGTCCAGGCAGAGCCAGCGCAGCCGCCAGCAACAGTGCTTTCAAGCAAACAGTCATCTGAGTCATGGAAACCTTCCGGGGTGGTTGTCAGGTTCGGACTTAGAGCTTAGCCCAGAATCCCGATAATCGCCGCCCGACTAAAATACTGTCACACGACTGCAATAATTCCGTTATCTAATGCGGCGCAAGACAGTTAAATGACAAGAGGATTAAGGCATGGTTGGCAGGAGCATTCTGATCGTCGACGACGAAGCGCCCATTCGCGAAATGATCGCCGTTGCATTGGAGATGGCCGGCTATGACTGCCTCGAGGCAGAGAACTCGCAGCAGGCCCACGCCATCATCGTTGATCGCAAGCCGGACCTGATCCTGCTCGACTGGATGCTGCCCGGCACTTCGGGCATCGAGCTGGCCCGGCGCCTCAAGCGTGATGAGCTGACCGGCGACATCCCGATCATCATGCTCACCGCCAAGGGCGAAGAGGACAACAAGATTCAGGGCCTGGAAGTCGGCGCCGACGATTACATCACCAAACCGTTTTCCCCGCGCGAGCTGGTCGCCCGCCTCAAAGCCGTGCTGCGCCGCGCCGGCCCGACCGATGGTGAAGCGCCGATCGAAGTCGGCGGCCTGTTGCTCGACCCGATCAGCCACCGCGTGACCATCGACGGCAAACCCGCCGAGATGGGCCCGACCGAATACCGTCTGCTGCAATTCTTCATGACCCACCAGGAACGCGCCTACACCCGTGGCCAATTGCTCGATCAGGTCTGGGGCGGCAACGTCTATGTTGAAGAACGCACCGTCGACGTGCACATCCGCCGCCTGCGCAAGGCCCTCGGCGATGCCTACGAAAATCTGGTACAAACCGTGCGCGGCACCGGTTATCGGTTCTCTACAAAGGCCTGATCCGCCCGCCAGACTCGCTGACAAGGACCGTATCGAACGTGAATCAAAACTGGCATGGCACTCTGATTCGCCACATGCTGTTGCTGGTCACCGCCTGCCTGGTGGTCGGCCTGATCAGCGGCTATTACGGCTGGAGCCTCGCCGCAGGTCTGGGTCTTTACCTGGCCTGGACGCTCAAGCAATTGCTGCGTCTGCATGAATGGCTGCGCCAGCACCAACCCGACGAAGCGCCGCCCGATGGTTACGGCCTGTGGGGCGAGGTGTTCGACAGTATTTATCACCTGCAACGCCGCGACCAACGCGTACGCGGGCGTCTGCAAGCGGTGATCGACCGAGTGCAGGAGTCCACCGCCGCGCTGAAAGACGCGGTCATCATGCTCGACAGCGACGGCAACCTGGAATGGTGGAACCGCGCCGCGGAAACCCTGCTCGGCCTCAAGACCCCACAAGACAGCGGCCAACCGGTGACCAACCTGGTGCGCCATCCGCGCTTCAAGGAATACTTCGAGCAGGACAACTTCGCCGAACCGCTGGAAATCCCCTCGCCGACCAATGATCGCGTGCGCATCCAGCTGTACCTGACCCGCTACGGCAACAATGAACACTTGATGCTGGTGCGCGATGTCACGCGGATCCATCAGCTGGAACAGATGCGCAAGGACTTCATCGCCAACGTTTCTCACGAACTGCGCACACCGCTGACGGTGATCTGCGGCTATCTGGAAACGCTGCTCGACAATGTCGAAGAAGTGAATCCGCGCTGGAGCCGCGCCTTGCAACAAATGCAGCGACAGGGCGGGCGCATGCAGACGCTGCTCAATGACTTGTTGCTGCTGGCGAAACTGGAGGCCACCGATTACCCGTCGGACAACCAGCCCGTGCAGATCGACACGCTATTGCAGTCGATCACCAGCGACGCGCAGCAATTGTCCGGCGCGAAGAACCAGCACATCACGCTGCAAGCCAGTGCCGGCGTGCTGCTCAAGGGCAGCGAAGCGGAGTTGCGCAGTGCGTTTTCCAACCTGGTGTTCAACGCGGTCAAGTACACTCCGGCCGAGGGCAACATCCGCATTCGCTGGTGGGGCGACGAGCAAGGCGCGCACCTGAGCGTGCAGGACTCCGGGATTGGCATCGACAGCAAGCACCTGCCGCGCCTGACCGAACGCTTCTACCGCGTCGACTCGAGCCGCAACTCCAACACCGGCGGCACCGGCCTGGGCCTGGCCATCGTCAAACATGTGTTGCTGCGCCATCGTGCACGCATGGAGATCAGCAGCGTGCCCGGTCACGGCAGCACGTTCACCTGCCATTTCGCCCCGGCCCAGGTGGCCAGCGCAAGGGCTATCAGCGCCGCCGAGTGATGCCGCCCGGCACACGCCACTAGGCAATTGCCCGGTCAGCCGCTACATTGGCTGACTTGTGCCTGCCTTTCAGGCGCTTTTTCCCCTTACTTTCGAATCACACGGAACCCGCAAAACTCCATCATGGACCCTTCCCCTGGCTTGTCCCTCGCTACGCTTTTCGCCGATTTCGGCATGATTCTTTTTGCTCTGATCCTGGTGTTGCTCAACGGCTTTTTCGTTGCGGCAGAATTTGCCATGGTCAAACTGCGCTCGACCCGGGTCGAGGCCATCGCTGAACAACACGGCTGGCGCGGGCACATCCTGCGCACCGTGCACAGTCAGCTCGATGCCTACCTGTCGGCGTGCCAGCTCGGCATCACCCTCGCCTCCCTTGGCCTGGGCTGGGTCGGCGAACCGGCGTTTGCGCACATCCTCGAGCCGCTGTTGAGCGCGATCGGCGTCGACTCGCCCGAGATCATCAAAGGCGTGTCGTTCTTCACCGCGTTTTTTATCATTTCGTATCTGCACATCGTGGTGGGTGAACTGGCGCCGAAGTCGTGGGCGATCCGCAAACCCGAGCTGCTGTCGCTGTGGACGGCGGTGCCGCTGTACCTGTTCTACTGGGCGATGTACCCGGCGATCTATCTGCTCAACGCCAGCGCCAACGCCATCTTGCGCATCGCCGGCCAAGGCGAGCCCGGCCCGCACCATGAGCACCATTACAGCCGCGAAGAACTGAAACTGATTTTGCACTCCAGCCGTGGCCAGGATCCGAGCGATCAGGGCATGCGCGTATTGGCCTCGGCGGTGGAAATGGGCGAGCTGGAAGTGGTCGACTGGGCCAACTCCCGGGAAGACCTGATCACCCTGGAATTCAACGCGCCGCTGAAGGAAATCCTGGCGATGTTCCGTCGCCACAAATTCAGCCGTTATCCGGTGTACGACAGCGAGCGTCAGGAGTTCGTCGGCCTGCTGCACATCAAGGATCTGTTGCTGGAACTGGCCGCCCTGGATCACATCCCCGAGTCGTTCAACCTGGCCGAACTGACCCGCCCGCTGGAGCGCGTATCGCGGCATATGCCGCTGTCACAACTGCTGGAGCAGTTCCGCAAGGGCGGCTCGCACTTCGCCGTGGTCGAGGAGGCTGACGGCAACATCATCGGCTACCTGACCATGGAAGACGTGCTGGAAGTGCTGGTCGGCGACATCCAGGACGAACACCGCAAGGCCGAACGCGGCATCCTTGCCTATCAGCCGGGCAAACTGCTGGTGCGCGGTGATACGCCGCTGTTCAAGGTCGAGCGCCTGCTCGGCATTGACCTCGATCACATCGAAGCCGAGACCCTCGCCGGGCTGGTCTACGAAACCCTGAAACGGGTGCCGGAAGAGGAAGAAGTGCTTGAAGTCGAAGGCCTGCGCATCATCATCAAAAAGATGAAAGGGCCGAAGATTGTGCTGGCCAAGGTGTTGATGCTGGATTGATCAGGATTGCGGGGCAGCTTTTGTGGCGAGGGGATTTATCCCCGATGGAGGGCGCAGCCCTCCCTAAGCCGGTGAATGCGATTCGTCAGGTGAGGTGCGGTTGTAGGATTTGGGACGGCTGCGCCGTCCAACGGGGATAAATCCCCTCGCCACAGATAAATCCCCTCGCCACAGATACATCCAATCGCCACAGTTGATCGCATTACTTTCACTGTTTGCCCAACGCAAAGTTGGGCAACGCCCCCAGTGGCTGGTTGAACTGATACGGAATCGACACCAGCCCTTCCCCGGTATTGCGCTGCACCACAAAGTGCAGGTGCGGGCCGCTGCTGTTGCCGGTGTTGCCCGACAGCGCCAGCGGGCTGCCAACCTTCACGCGCTGACCTTCGCGCACGCTCACCGAACCCTGTTTGAGATGCAGGTACACGCCCATGGTGCCGTCATCGTGCAGGACCCGGACGAAATTGCCGGACGCATCGGTGCCGCGCCCGCTCTGTGAATTCTCGGTCTTCACCACCACCCCGGCCCGCGCGGCGATGATCGGCGTGCCCACCGGCATGGCGATGTCCATGGCATAGCGGTTCTTCGGCCCGTAGTGGCTGTACTGGCCGTTGGCGCCCTGGCTCAGGCGAAACGGTCCACCACGCCAGGGCAGCGGATAGCGATAGCTCTGCGCGGTGCCTGAAGGGTCACCCAGCGAATATTGGAACTGCGGCGAATACACCAGCGGCTTGTCACCGCTAATCGCCGTCAGCAGCGCCAGACGGGTATTGCTGCGCGCCGGCAGCACCCGGCGAATCGTTTTGGCCGGTGCGCCACGCACGTTGCTCATGCCGATAAAGGCCAGGGCAACCTCGACTGGCGCATACAGATCGTTGCGCGCAAACACCACGTCGACGCCTTTTTGCTTCTTGATGTCCAGATACACCTGTCGCTCCAGGCGTTCGACCATGCGGTCCTGGAACACGAACACTTTCGCGCCTTTGCTCGGCTGGTCACTGTACGAGACCACGCCGTTGGCATCGGTGGATTTGTAGATGGTCATGGCCACCGCCAGTTGGGAGACCAGGCAGAGACCACAGAAAAACAGCAGGCGCGCGAGCATGGGCAAAAGTCTGTCGAAGGGAGGCCTGGGAATCAGCCTAGCAGCTGAGACAGACCAGGCTAGTCGACAGATGTTTCAAATTGGCCAGCGCAGGAGATGCGCGGTGTTCTTTGACGACCCCTTCGCGAGCAGGCTCGCTCCCACATGTGAAATGCATTCCAGGGTGGGAGCGAGGCTGCTCGCGAAAACGGTGTGTCAGGCGACGAAGGTCAGGCGCCCGGCACGAAGTGCTTCTGAGCCGTGCCACGGGCGATCAGGCGCGAGATGTAGTCGAGCTTCTGCGCGTCCTGGTCGACAAAACGGAAGGTCAGTTGCAGCCAGTCGCTGTCGGCTTTTTGCTCGTGGGCGACGATGGCATGCAGGTAACCATTGAGGCGGGCGATCTCGGCATTGTCGCCCTGCTCCAGATCGAGCACAGCGCTGTCGAGGATCTGCGGCAGGGTCTCGGTGCGTTTCACCACCAGCAGCGCTTCCTTGATGCTCAAGGCCTTGATCACGCATTGCTGAGTACCGCTCGGCAGGCGCAACTGGCCCTGACCACGACCACCGACTGGCGCTTTCGACGTGCCAGGCGCCTGCACCGGCGGGCTGTTGAGCAGACCGCGCGATGGCGCTGCGGCAGGGGCTGGCGCCGCCGTAGCGGGCTTGGCGAACGGATTGGCAGCCGCTGCGCCGACCACGGCAGGCTTGCCGCCAGTCAGTGCGCTCAGGGAATCATTGCCGAACGCCGAATTCATTTTGGTCGGTGCGCTGTTCATCAAGGTGTCGAGCTTGCCGACCTTGTTCAGCGCCTGCTTGACCTTGGTCAGCAACTGCTCATTGGTGAACGGCTTGCTGACGTAGCCGGAAACGCCGGCCTGGATCGCCTGCACGACGTTTTCCTTGTCGCCACGACTGGTGACCATGATGAACGGCATGGTCTTGAGGTTGTCCTGCTCGCGGCACCAGGTCAGCAGTTCGAGGCCAGACATTTCCGGCATTTCCCAGTCGCACAGCACCAGGTCGAAGGCCTCTTTGGCCAGCATGGCCTGGGCCTTTTTGCCGTTGATGGCGTCCTCGGTGCGGATCCCCGGGAAGTAATTACGCAGGCACTTTTTCACCAGGTCACGAATGAACGAAGCATCGTCCACGACCAACACACTGATCTTGCTCATCCAACACCCCTAAAAAAAATCCCGGCAAGCATAACGCTTGAATGATGGCACTTTGCCAAAACTTTTCAGTCACGCCGGGACTTTTCGTTCGCGGGTGCTGCTTTTCAATACAAAAGCCGTAAACAAAAACGCCCGGCCAAAGGGCCGGGCGCTTTTCTCAGGCAATCTTACTTATCGTCAGCTTCGCCCGGAACATTAGCGGTTTCACCGCTTGTGCCTTCAACTTCTTCCTTCATGCGCTTGAGGCCCATGTGCCGCACGTCGGTGCCGCGTACCAGGTAAATCACCAGTTCGGAGATGTTGCGTGCGTGATCGCCGATGCGCTCCAGCGAACGCAGGACCCAGATGATGCTCAGAACCCGCGAGATAGAGCGCGGGTCTTCCATCATGTAAGTCGCCAGCTCACGCAGCGCGGTCTTGTATTCGCGGTCGATGATCTTGTCGTACTGCGCGACCGACAACGCCAGATCGGCGTCGAAACGGGCAAATGCATCGAGCGCATCGCGAACCATGTTACGCACCTGGTCGCCAATGTGGCGAACCTCGACATAACCGCGCGGCGCTTCGCCTTCTTCGCACAACTGGATGGCGCGGCGGGCGATCTTGGTGGCTTCGTCGCCGATGCGTTCCAGGTCGATCACCGACTTGGAAATGCTGATGATCAAGCGCAGGTCAGATGCCGCTGGCTGGCGACGAGCGAGGATGCGCAGGCATTCTTCGTCGATGTTGCGTTCCATCTGGTTGATCTGGTCGTCGATCTCGCGGACCTGCTGAGCCAGACCGGAATCGGCCTCGATCAGCGCCGTGACCGCGTCGTTGACCTGCTTCTCGACCAGCCCGCCCATGGCCAGCAGGTGGCTGCGCACTTCTTCCAGTTCGGCGTTGAACTGCGCGGAAATATGATGAGTAAGGCCTTCTTTGGAAATCATTCGTTCGCTCCGCGAAAGTTGCAAGCTTCAAGCCGCAAGCTTCAAGCAGTTATGTGTTAGTCCTGTCAATCACACCGTTTCAAACTTGCCGCTCGCAGCTCCAGGCTTGCGGCTCTACGGTTAGCCGTAGCGACCGGTGATGTAGTCTTCGGTCTGCTTCTTCGCCGGATTGGTGAACAGGGTATCGGTATCGCCGAATTCCACCAGTTTGCCCATGTACATGAACGCGGTGTAGTCGGACACCCGCGCCGCCTGCTGCATGTTGTGGGTCACGATGACGATGGTGAACTTGGATTTCAGCTCGTAGATCAGCTCTTCGACTTTCAGTGTCGAGATCGGGTCGAGGGCCGAGCACGGTTCGTCGAGCAGCAAGACCTCCGGCTCAACGGCGATAGTGCGGGCGATGACCAGACGTTGTTGCTGACCACCGGACAGGCCGAGCGCCGACTCATGCAGACGATCCTTGACCTCATCCCACAGCGCCGCGCCTTTCAGTGCCCACTCGACGGCTTCGTCGAGAACGCGCTTTTTGTTGATGCCCTGGATGCGCAGGCCATACACCACGTTTTCATAGATGGTTTTCGGGAACGGGTTAGGCTTCTGGAACACCATGCCGACGCGACGGCGCAGCTCGGCAACGTCCTCGCCCTTGCGATAGATGTTGTTGCCGTACAGGTTGATCGCGCCTTCGACGCGGCAGCCATCAACCAGATCGTTCATGCGGTTGAAGGTACGCAGCAGCGTGGACTTGCCGCAGCCGGACGGGCCGATGAAGGCGGTCACGCGCTGTTTCGGGATGTTCATGCTGACGTCGAACAGTGCTTGTTTGTCGCCGTAGTACAGGCTCAGGCCCGGCACTTCGATGGCAACGGTTTCCTGCGCCAGGTTCAGGCTCTGCTTGTCGCGGCCCAGGGCAGACATGTTGATGCCGTGGCTGTGTGTTTCGTGCTGCATGGGAGGCTCCCTGTGCTGACAAATTCGGTTCGGAACACTGCTTTTGCAGCTTCCATCAATGTTGCGACGGACGCAGTTCAATGTGGGAGCGAGCTTGCTCGCGAAGGGGCCGGTGCGGCCGCCAAAAGCTTCGCGAGCAAGCTCGCTCCCACAGGGTTTGCGTCATCCTCAGCTATCCAGTGCTTTGTATTTTTCGCGCAGGTGGTTACGGATATACACCGCCGACAGGTTCAACGTCGCGATCACCAGCACCAGCAGCAGCGCCGTGGCGTACACCAGCGGGCGGGCCGCTTCGACGTTGGGGCTCTGGAAGCCGACGTCATAGATGTGGAAGCCCAGGTGCATGATTTTCTGGTCCAGGTGCAGGTACGGGTAGTTGCCGTCCACCGGCAGCGACGGCGCCAGTTTCACCACACCCACCAGCATCAGCGGCGCCACTTCACCGGCGGCACGGGCGACGGCGAGGATCATGCCGGTCATCATCGCCGGGCTGGCCATCGGAATGACGATCTTCCAGAGCGTTTCCGCCTTGGTCGCGCCCAGTGCCAGCGAGCCTTCACGCACGGTACGCGGAATCCGCGCCAGACCTTCTTCGGTCGCGACGATCACCACCGGCACCGCCAGCAGCGCCAGGGTCAGCGACGCCCAGAGCAGGCCGGGCGTACCGAATGTCGGCGCCGGCAATGCTTCAGGGAAGAACAAACGGTCAACCGAGCCACCCAGCACGTAAACGAAGAAGCCCAGGCCGAACACGCCGTAAACGATCGCCGGTACGCCGGCAAGGTTGTTCACGGCGATGCGGATGATGCGGGTCAGGGTGTTCTGTTTGGCGTATTCACGCAGGTACACCGCCGCCAGTACGCCGAACGGGGTCACGATCATCGCCATGATCAGCGTCATCATCACGGTGCCGAAAATCGCCGGGAAGATCCCGCCTTCGGTGTTCGCTTCACGCGGGTCGTCCGACAGGAACTCCCAGATCTTGCTGAAGTAGAAACCGATTTTGGTCAGGGTGCCCATGGCGTTCGGCTGATAGGCGTGAACCACTTTGCCCAGGCCGATTTCGATCTCTTTGCCGTTGGCATCGCGAGCCGTCAGGGCATCGCGGTTGAACTGGGCATGCAGGTCGGCCAGGCGCGCTTCGATGTCTTGATAGCGGGCATTGAGCTCGGCGCGCTCGGATTCCATGTCCGCTTGTGCGGTGGCGTCGAGTTTGCCTTCCAGTTCCAGTTTGCGGCCGTGCAGGCGGATGCGTTCGAGACCGGCGTTGATCGCGCCAATGTCGACTTTTTCCAGCGTCTTGAGCTGAGCGGCGAGATCGTTCACACGATTGATCCGCGCTTGCAGCTCAGGCCACGCGGCTTCGCCTTCAGCGATAACCTTGCCGTCCTGTTTGACGTTGACCAGGTAGCCGTAGAAGTTGCCCCATTCGCGACGCTCGATCGCCATCAACTCGGGCGGCGTGGTCTGGTTGGTCAGCCACTCGCCGACGATCCAGGTGAAGTCGTTGCCGTTCAGATCACGGTTGCCGACCTTGATCAGCTCGCGTGTCATGAATTCCGGGCCTTCGTCAGGCACCGGCAGGCCGGCACTCTTCAAACGCGCGCGGGGCACTTGTTCTTTCTGCACCACTTCGCCGACGACCAGGTGATTGGCCTGGCCCGGCACGTCGTAATGCGCATGGATCAGGTCCGCCGGCCAGAAGTGACCGAGACCGCGCACGGCAATCACCGCCAACAGGCCAATGGTCATGATGACCGCGATGGACACCGCGCCACCGCTGATCCAGACGCCCGGGGCGCCGCTCTTGAACCAACCTTTCAGGGAGTTCTGTTTCACAGACTTCTACCTTTGCTTAAAGCGACGAGTATTTCTTGCGCAGACGCTGACGAATCAGTTCTGCCAGGGTGTTCATGACGAAGGTGAACAGCAGCAACACCAGCGCCGAGAGGAACAGCACACGGTAGTGACTGCCGCCGACTTCCGACTCGGGCATTTCCACCGCGACGTTGGCGGCCAGGGTGCGCAGGCCTTCGAACAGGTTCATCTCCATCACCGGGGTGTTGCCGGTCGCCATCAGCACGATCATGGTTTCGCCGACCGCACGGCCCATGCCGATCATCAGCGCCGAGAAGATGCCCGGGCTGGCGGTGAGGATGACCACACGAGTCATGGTCTGCCATGGCGTGGCACCGAGGGCCAGCGAACCCAGGGTCAGGCCGCGCGGCACGCTGAACACGGCGTCTTCGGCGATCGAGTAGATGTTCGGGATCACCGCGAAACCCATGGCCAGACCGACCACCAGAGCGTTGCGCTGGTCGTAGGTAATGCCCAGGTCGTGGGAGATCCACATGCGCATGTCGCCGCCGAAGAACCAGTTCTCCATGAACGGGCTCATGTACAGCGACAGCCAGCCCACAAACAGGATCACCGGGATCAGCAGCGCACTTTCCCAGCCGTCCGGGACTCTCAGACGGATCGACTCAGGCAAGCGGCTGAAACCAAAACCGGCGACCAGGATGCCGATCGGCAACAGCATCAACAGGCTGAAGATGCCCGGCAGGTGGCCTTCGACATACGGCGCAAGGAACAGACCGGCGAAGAAACCGAGGATCACCGTCGGCATCGCTTCCATCAGCTCAATCACCGGTTTGACCTTGCGGCGCATGCCCGGGGCCATGAAGTACGCGGTGTAGATCGCAGCGGCGACAGCCAGAGGCGCAGCCAGAAGCATGGCGTAGAACGCGGCTTTCAGAGTACCGAAGGTCAGCGGCGACAGGCTCAGCTTAGGTTCGAAATCGGTGTTGGCGGCGGTCGATTGCCAGACGTATTTAGGCTCATCGTAGTTCTCGTACCAGACCTTGCTCCACAACGCGCTCCAGGAAACTTCCGGGTGCGGGTTGTCGAGCAGCAGTGGTTGCAGCTTGCCGCCGGCCTCGACAATCACTCGGTTGGCGCGTGGCGACAGACCGAACAGGCCTTGGCCCTCAACGACTTGATCAACCAGCAAAGTGCGATGCGCAGTGCTGTGGAACACACCAAGCTTGCCGCTGGCATCAAGGGCCAGGAAACCTTTGCGGCGCTCTTCGGCAGCGATTTCGACGATTGGCGTGGTGCCCATCTGGAAGGTGCGAATCTGCTTCAGACGCTGCTCACCATCGGTGTCGCGGGCCATGAACCACTGGGCCAGACCACCCTTGGAATCGCCAACGATCAGTGAGATGCCACCGACCAGTTGCGTCGTCGCGGTGACTTCGGCGTCGGCATTTTCCAGCAGCTTGTAGCGACCATTGAGGCTCTTGTCGCGCAGGCTGAACACGTCGGCCTGGGCGCGCCCGTTGACCACGTACAGCCACTGCTGGCGCGGGTCGACGAAGATGTTTTTCACCGGCTCGGTCATCTGCGGCAGATCGATGCGCTTCTGCTCGTTGGTGACTTCGCCGGTCATCATGTTTTCTTCGCTGGTCAGCGACAGCACATTGAGTTGCGAACCGGTGGAGCCAACCAGCACCAGGGTCGAGTCGGTGGCGTTGAGGCTGACATGCTCCAGCGCGCCGCCGCTTTCGTTCAGCGCGATCGGCGCCTCGCCATACGGGAATTCAATGGCCGGGCTGATGGTTTTCTTGCCATCGGGGTAGGTGACTTTATAGGTGTGACGGAACACCAGCGCCTGACCGTTGGACAGGCCCACGGCCACCAGCGGATGACCGGGCTGGTCTTCACCAATGGAGGTCACGGTTGCGCCGGCCGGCAATGGCAGATCGACGCGCTTGAGTTCAGCGCCACTGTCGACCTCGAAGAACAGCGCCTGGCCCTTGTCGGACACGCGCATCGCCACCTGATTCTGCTCTTCGAGCGAAATCATCAGCGGCTTGCCGGCGTCCTGCATCCAGGCCGGGGTGATCGAGTCTTTCGCGGTCAGGTCGGCACCCTGGAACAGCGGCGCGACCACATAGGCGAGGAAGAAGAAGATCAGGGTGATGGCTGCCAGCACCGCCAGGCCGCCGACGAGGACGTACCAACGGGTGAAGCGATCCTTGAGCGCGCGAATGCGGCGCTTGCGTTGCAGCTCAGGCGTATTGAAATCAATGCGCTTGGGAGGGGAAGTCGTAGTCATTGGGGAATTGGCCAGATCATTCATGCGCACACCCTAGCGATCCTGTATGACAGAAAGATGACAATGCAGTGACGCAGCAAATCCGCCACCGGGGAGGTCCGGCAGCGGAGTCGAAAATTTGGTGGTTGTGGGAGCGAGCCTGCTCGCGAAAGCATCGGGTCAGTCACATGAATGGTGCATGTGGCGTCCCCTTCGCGAGCAGGCTCGCTCCCACAGGAGTCCGGTTTCAGGCCGGACTCAGGGTGTTACTTCTTGGCGACAGCGCCGCCTTCCTGCAGACCGAGGTCAGCCAGTGCTTTTGCAGCAACCTTGGCTGGCAGCGGGATGTAGCCGTCCTTGACCACGACTTCCTGACCCTGTTTGGACAGGATCAGTTTGACGAACTCGGCTTCCAGCGGGGCCAGAGGCTTGTTCGGTGCCTTGTTCACGTAAACGTAGAGGAAGCGCGACAGCGGGTACTTGCCGTTCAGGGCGTTTTCTTCGGTGTCTTCGATGAAGTCAGTGCTGCCTTTCTTGGCCAGCGCTACGGTTTTCACGCTAGCGGTCTTGTAACCGATGCCCGAGTAACCCACGCCGTTGAGCGAGGAGCTGATCGACTGCACGACCGAGGCCGAACCGGGTTGTTCGTTGACGTTTGGCTTGAAGTCGCCTTTGCACAGGGCTTCTTCTTTGAAGTAGCCGTAGGTACCCGATACCGAGTTACGACCGAACAGCTGAACCGGCTTGTTTGCCAGGTCGCCGGTCACGCCCAGGTCGCCCCAGGTTTTCACGTCGGTTTTGGCACCGCACAGGCGAGTGGACGAGAAGATCGCGTCGACTTGCTCCATGGTCAGGCCCTTGATCGGGTTGTCCTTGTGCACGAACACGGCCAGGGCATCCACAGCCACCGGGATCGCGGTTGGCTTGTAGCCGTATTTGGTTTCGAAGGCCTGCAGCTCGTTGTCCTTCATCTTGCGGCTCATCGGGCCCAGGTTAGCGGTGCCTTCCGTCAGCGCCGGTGGCGCAGTCGAAGAACCGGCGGCCTGAATCTGGATGTTGACGTTCGGGTATTCTTTTTTGTAGTTCTCGGCCCACAGGGTCATGAGGTTGGCCAGGGTATCGGAACCGACGCTGGACAGGTTGCCCGACACACCAGTGGTCTTGGTGTAGCTCGGGATAGCAGGGTCAACAGCGGCAACCGCGTTGGCAGTCGCAACGCCAGCAGCGACAAAAGTCATTGCCGCCATCAAACGCTTCAGTTTCATGCCTTACTCCTAGCAGATAGGGTGTGTTAAGTCGGGGCCAAGTATCAGCAGGCCGTGTGAACACTCTATGGCTGAAATATGACAATTGGATGAAAGGCCAGCATGTCGCGACAGATCGTTCCCACGCTCTGCGTGGGAATGCCGCCAGGGACGCTCTGCGTCCGCTTCGAGAGGTGACGCAGAGCGTCACGAGATGCATTCCCACGCGGAGCGTGGGAACGATCAGGCGCCAATCAGCGACCTTTTTTCCATAGCCACGCGCCGACCAGCATCCCCACCCCGCACAACACCGCGACATAGTAAGCCGGGCCCATCGCGCTTTCCTTGAGCAGCAGGCTCACCACCATCGGCGTCAACCCGCCAAAGATCGCGTAAGCCACGTTGTACGAGAACGACAAGCCGCTGAAACGCACCACTGGCGGGAACGCCTTGACCATTACGTACGGCACCGCGCCGATGGTGCCGACCAGCAGACCGGTCAGCGCGTACAGCGGAAACAGCCAGTTCGGGTGATCGGCAAGGCTGTGATAGAAGGTCCAGGAACTGATCAGCAAGCCCAGGCAACCGAACACGAATACACGACCGGCGCCGAAGCGATCGGCCAGTGCGCCGGCGCCGATGCAACCGAGGCTGAGGAACACGATGGCCAGGCTGTTGGACTGCAACGCGGTGGTTGGCGAGAAGTGATAAACCGTCTGCAGCACCGTCGGGGTCATCAGAATGACCACGACCACGCCAGCCGAGAGCAGCCAGGTCAGCAACATCGAAATGGCGATCGCACCGCGATGGTCACGCAGCACCGCGCGCAACGGCACTTCTTCGGCCAGCGCCTTGCGCAGTTGCAGTTCGGCGAACACCGGGGTTTCGTGCAGCCAGCGGCGAAGGTACACCGAGAACAGGCCGAACACGCCGCCGAGCAGGAACGGGATCCGCCAGGCGTAATCCGACACTTCTGCTGGCGTATAAAGGCTGTTGATCGCCGTGGCGACCAGCGAGCCGAGCAAGATACCGGCCGTCAGGCCGCTGGTGAGGGTGCCACAGGCATATCCGATGTGCTTTTGCGGAACGTGTTCGGAAACGAAGACCCAGGCCCCCGGCACTTCACCGCCGATCGCCGCACCCTGGATGACCCGCATCAACAGCAACAGGATCGGCGCCCAGATGCCGATCTGCGCATAGGTCGGCAGCAGACCCATGATCAGGGTCGGCACGGCCATCATGAAAATGCTCAGGGTGAACATTTTCTTGCGCCCCAGCAGGTCGCCGAAATGCGCCATGACGATGCCGCCCAGAGGACGCGCCAGATAGCCGGCGGCGAAAATGCCGAAGGTCTGCATCAGGCGCAGCCATTCGGGCATGTCGGCCGGGAAGAACAGCTTGCCGACCACGGTGGCGAAGAAAACGAAGATGATGAAATCGTAGAACTCCAGCGCGCCGCCCAGGGCGGACAGCGACAGGGTCTTGTAGTCATTGCGGGTCAACGGTCGTGCGGGTTGCTCGGGCTGCGCGAGGCTCGAAGGCGCTGAGGTCATGGCAAGGGCTTCTCTTATAGTCGAATCTGTCGCCACAACAACGCTGGCAGTGGCTCGGACAGGTTCGGCACCATAGCAAATTGTTCGAAAAAGCACATAGAGGCGCGTAATTGACGGTCGAAATCAGAACCGGTGGTCGTCGTGGCGTCTGTCGACCGATATACTCGCCCCCTGCGCAGGCTTTGTAGGAGGTTGCTGTGCGAAAACGTTGTTGGCCCGTCCTTTGCTCGGGATTTAGCCTTTTTCGCAGAGTTTCCCTTTAGGCGCCTGATGGAAAACGTGACGAACGTAGTATGTTCGGTGTTGAATCGTTTTTCGCGAAGACGGCTACCACCCGCATTACCCACGAAGAGTCACGGGTCAGAGGCCCCCCGGCATGATAGAGCTCGAACAAGAAGATCCGATCCCACAGGGCGACCTGGCCCTGCAAATCACCGCGCTGCCGCGCGAAACCAACGGCTTTGGCGATATTTTCGGCGGCTGGCTGGTGGCGCAGATGGACCTGGCCGGCACCGCGATGGCCAGCCGTGTCGCCGGTGGCCGCGTCGCCACGGTTGCCATCGACCGCATGGCGTTCCTGGTACCGGTCGCCGTTGGCGCACAGTTGTCCTTTTATACCCAGACCCTGGAAATCGGCCGCAGCTCGATCCAGATGATGGTCGAGGTGTGGAGCGACGACCCACTCTCCAGCGAATGGCGCAAGGTCACCGAAGCGGTCTTTGTTTTCGTCGCCATCGACGGCAGTGGTCGCACGCGCTCGGTTCCGCCACGCGCGCGTTAAACCTCGCGGCCGTTTCGCGGTCGATAGTCGTCCCCAGTGTCTGATCGAGAGTTGCCCATGAACACGCCAAACGTTGAAGCCGTGAAACTGGATGAACTGAACTGCTGGCGCATCCGCCACGGCAAGGCTGAAGTGCTGGTGGCCCAGCAAGGCGCGCACATCCTCAGTTATCAGATCGACGGACAGCCGCCGATCATCTGGCTGAACGACAAGGCCGACCTGAAAACCGGCAAGAGCATTCGTGCCGGCGTGCCCGTGTGCTGGCCGTGGTTCGGCAAATTCGAACGCAACCCGCAGAGCGTGCAGAACATGTACGTCGGCGAGCAACCGGCCCCCGCGCACGGTCTGGTGCGAGCGATGGACTGGGAGCTGGGCGGCATCGAATCCGAGGCTGACGGCATCAAGGTCGAGTTCAAGCTGCCCTGCCCGGAAGGTGGCCTGCCGGGCTGGCCGCATGAAGTCGACCTGACCCTGACCCTGCATCTCTCGGATAAATTGCATTACAGCCTGACCAGCCATAACCGCGGCGCCGACAGCGTGACCCTCAGCCAGGCGCTGCACACGTATTTCGCCGTCAGTGACGTGCGTAACGTGCATGTCGACGGCGTGGCCGGGCTGGATTACATCGAGACCCTGGACGACTGGAACATTGCCAGCCAGCAAGGCGATCTGCAGTTCACCGGCGAGACCGATCGCATCTACCTCGACGTACCGCCGCAGTTGAGCATCATTGATCCAACCTGGGAACGCCGCATCGTGTTGACCTCAACGGGCTCGCGCACCGCCGTGATCTGGAATCCGTGGATCGACCGCGCCGCCGCACTGCCCGACATGGACAACGACGGCTGGCAGCGCATGCTGTGCATCGAGACGGCGAATGTGATGGATGACATCGTCACCCTGGCGCCGGGGGCGAGCCATACCATGGGTGTCAGCGTAGCTGCTACGCCGCTCTAAGCTCTAGCGCCATACAAAAGGGCAAAGAGCCCTGTGGCGAGGGGATTTATCCCCGCTGGGTCGCGCAGCGGCCCCCGCTTTATTTAAATCAAAAGCTGGGGCCTGCTGCGCAGTCCAGCGGGGATAAATCCCCTCGCCACAGATAAATCCCTTCACCACAGATAAATCCCCTCACCACAAAGGCTCGCTCCTAAATTTATGTGCGGCGCGCTTTAGAGGTCAGCCTCCTGCACCACCCGCACCTTCTCCGCCTCCAGCGCATACGCCGCATCGGCCAGGTCATTGCTGACCTTTTCGATCTTCAACGTGCCCGTTACCCACAGCGGTGTGTAGATGTCATCCAGCTTCAGGCCCTTGGGATAGCGCACCAGCACCAACTGATTTGGCGGCGGTGGCGGCACGTGAATGCACGCGCCCGGGTACGGCACCAGGAAGAACAGTGTGCTGCGGCCCTTGGCATCGGATTCCAGCGGCACCGGGTAACCGCCGATGCGGATGTGCTTGTCGTTCATCGACGCTACGGTTTTGCTTGAATACATCACCGCCGGCAAACCTTTGGCCTGCTTCATCCCGCCTTTCTCGGTGAAGGTGCCGCTGGCTTCGGGAGAGTTGTGGTCGATTTCCGGCATGGCCTCGAGGGCCTTTTGGTCCGACTTGGGCATCAGGTCGAGCCAGTCGGTTTCCGGCAGTTCGCCGGCGTGGGCCAAGCCGCTGCCCAGCAAGAGGAGAGTCAACAGAAGATGGCGCATGAGGTGCTCGGTATGAAAGAGAGAACAGTGAATCGCCGAGCATTCTAGCCCTCCCTGCCGCGATGGCAGAGAGGACTTTGTCGCTTTGGATCAGTTCTTTTTGATCAGGCCGTAGATCACCAGCAGCACGACCGCGCCAACCAGCGCGCCGAGGAAACCGGCACCCTCGCCAGCCTGATAAATACCCAGAGCCTGGCCGCCATAGGTGGCCGCCAGCGAACCGCCGATACCGAGCAGGATAGTCATGATCCAGCCCATGCTGTCATCGCCCGGTTTCAGGAACCGCGCCAGCAGGCCGACGATCAAGCCGATAAAAATGGTTCCGATAATTCCCATGACATTTCCCTCTGATTGATTGGCTATAGCCTAGCCAGACTTTGGCATCCTGCCATCAGAGAACGGCGGGCCCTGAATGGTTCCGCCGCTGCCACATGAAACTGTTTTACTCGGCAATCAACGCTTCGACCTTGACGATCTGCGCTTGCAGCGTGGCCATGTCGGCGCAGCGCAGGTTGGCGTGACCGACCTTGCGCCCGGCCTTGAAGGCTTTGCCGTAGTGGTGCAAATGGCAGTCCTGGATGGCGATGACTTTTTCAACCGGCGGCACAACACCGATGAAGTTGAGCATCGCGCTCTCGCCGACCTTGGCGGTCGAGCCCAGCGGCAGGCCGGCCACGGCGCGCAGGTGGTTTTCGAACTGACTGCACTCGGCGCCTTCAGTGGTCCAGTGTCCGGAGTTGTGTACGCGCGGGGCGATTTCGTTGGCTTTCAGGCCGCCGTCGACTTCAAAGAACTCGAAGGCCATCACGCCCACGTAGTCGAGGTGCTTGAGTACGCGGCTGGAATAGTCTTCCGCCAAAGCCTGCAACGGGTGATCAGTGCTGGCGACGGACAGTTTGAGAATGCCGCTGTCGTGAGTGTTGTGCACCAGCGGATAGAACTTCGTTTCGCCATCGCGAGCGCGCACAGCGATCAGTGACACTTCGCCGGTGAACGGCACGAAGCCTTCGAGCAGGCAGGCGACGCTGCCCAGTTCAGCGAAAGTACCGGCGACGTCTTCCGGCTTGCGCAGGACTTTCTGACCCTTGCCGTCGTAACCCAGAGTGCGGGTCTTAAGCACGGCCGGTAGACCGATCGAAGCGACAGCAGCGTCCAGATCGGCTTGCGACTGGATGTCGGCGAAGGCCGGGGTCGGAATGTCCAGATCCTTGAACATGCTCTTTTCGAACCAGCGATCACGGGCGATGCGCAGGGCTTCGGCGCTTGGGTACACCGGCACGAATTGCGAGAGAAACGCCACGGTTTCGGCCGGGACGCTTTCGAATTCGAAGGTCACCAGATCGACTTCATCGGCCAGTTGGCGCAGATGATCCTGATCGCCGTAATCGGCCCGCAGGTGTTCGCCCAGCGCGGCCGCGCAGGCGTCCGGCGCAGGGTCGAGGAAAGCGAAGTTCATGCCCAGCGGAGTGCCCGCCAGGGCCAACATGCGGCCCAACTGGCCGCCACCGATTACACCGATCTTCATCTCAACAACCTCAGGCAATACGTGGGTCTGGATTGTCCAGGACGCTGTCTGTCTGCTCGGCACGGAAGGTTTTCAGTACCGCGTGGAACTGCGGGTGCTTGGCGCCCAGAATACTCGCCGAGAGCAGCGCGGCGTTGATCGCGCCAGCCTTGCCGATGGCCAGGGTGGCAACCGGAATGCCCGCAGGCATCTGCACGATCGACAGCAGCGAATCGACGCCCGAGAGCATGGCCGACTGCACCGGCACACCCAGCACCGGCAGGTGGGTCTTGGCCGCACACATGCCAGGCAGGTGGGCCGCGCCGCCAGCACCGGCGATAATCACCTCGATGCCGCGGTTTTCAGCCTCTTCGGCGTACTGGAACAGCAGATCCGGGGTGCGGTGGGCGGAAACCACCTTGACCTCGTACGGGATGCCGAGCTTTTCCAGCATATCGGCGGTGTGGCTAAGGGTGGACCAATCGGACTTGGAGCCCATGATCACGCCAACCAGTGCACTCATCGTCGCGCCTCTTCTCTCTGGAGCGCCCGCAGGCGCGTCATAAAACAACAAGCCACGCAGGTTGCGTGGCTTGATTGTACGAAAAATGGCCGGACGTGCCGGCCGAAGGCCGCGCAGTATACCGCAAAGAAAGCAATAAACAGCCCCCGGAACGACCATCTGTCAAATGAGCGAAAGGCCCGGTTTTATTGACCTTTAGGTCAGCGCACAATCCTTGTAGGAGTGAGCCTGCTCGCGATAGCGTCGGCACGTCAAGCATCAATGTGACAGACACACCGCCATCGCGAGCAGGCTCACTCCTACAGTGGATTTGTGGTGGGTCAGGAGGATTGTGCAGCACCACCTTCGAGCTTGCGCCACAGCAAGCGCACGTTCGCCTTGCGCACCAATGCGCAGCGGTAAAGACGAATCTCCAGCGGCACATGCCATTGCGGGCCACCACACACCACCAGTTCGCCGCGCGCCAGTTCGGCACGTACGCTCAACTGCGGCACCCAGGCAATACCCAGGCCTTCCAGCGCCATGCTTTTCAGGCTGTCGGCCATAGCCGTTTCGTAGACCGTGGTGAAGCGCAACTGACGCTGACGCAGCAAACCATTGACCGAACGGCCGAGAAACGCCCCGGCGCTGTAGGCGAGCAACGGCACGCTGGCGTCACCTTCCAGATCGAACAGCGGTTTGCCCTCGGCATCCGCCGCGCACACCGGGAGCATTTCGGTCTGGCCCAAATGCAGCGACGGGAAGATCTCCGGGTCCATCTGCATCGCCGCATCGGGGTCGTAGAACGCCAGCATCAGATCGCAACCGCCCTCGCGCAACGCATGCACCGCATCGCCGACGTTGGTCGCCACCAGACGTGTGGCGATGTTCAACCCTTCGTTGCGCAACTGGGCGATCCAGCGGGGAAAGAAACCCAGCGCGAGCGAGTGAGCCGCAGCGACTTGCATCACTTCGCCCTGCCCGCCTTCCAGATGATGCAGGTGGCGCAGCACTTCACCAAGTTGTTCGACCACGGTGCGCGCGGTAACCAGAAACAACTGCCCCGCCGCCGTCAGTTCGACCGGCGTGCGCGACCGGTTGACCAGCGTCAGGCCCAGCGCCGCTTCGAGGCTGCGGATCCGCCGACTGAACGCCGGCTGAGTCACGAAGCGCCGTTCGGCGGCCTGCGAGAAGCTGCGGGTGGCGGCCAGAGCACTGAAGTCCTCGAGCCATTTGCTTTCCAGATTCATCACGTCCTCCCGGACACGCACCAAAACAGGTCACACGTCTGCCGCACAGGCGGCGTCACATCGGCATTATGCCGAATGTGCATAGGGCAGTGCTGAACAGCATTGGCCCAAAAATTCCTACAAGCCTAGCATTCGCAGCGTTCCGGCACAGACCGGGTCCTTATCGAGATGATTTCTATCATGTCCTCCGCTGCATCTTTCCGCACAGAAACCGACCTGCTTGGCGCCCTCGAAGTACCCGCTCAAGCGTATTACGGCATCCAGACCCTGCGAGCGGTGAATAACTTCCGTCTCTCCGGCGTTCCGATTTCGCACTACCCGAAACTGGTTGTCGGCCTGGCGATGGTCAAACAGGCCGCCGCTGACGCCAACCGTGAGTTGGGCCATCTGAGCGAAGCCAAGCACGCTGCCATCAGCGAAGCCTGTGCACGATTGATCCGCGGTGATTACCACGAAGAGTTCGTGGTCGACATGATTCAGGGTGGCGCCGGTACGTCCACCAACATGAACGCCAACGAAGTGATCGCCAACATTGCTCTCGAAGCCATGGGTCACCAGAAAGGCGAGTACCAGTACCTGCACCCGAACGACGACGTGAACATGGCGCAGTCGACCAACGACGCCTACCCGACCGCGATCCGTCTGGGTCTGCTGCTGGGTCACGACACCCTGCTGGCCAGCCTCGACAGCCTGATCCAGGCGTTCGCGGCCAAGGGGAAAGAGTTCGACCACGTCCTGAAAATGGGCCGTACCCAACTGCAAGACGCCGTGCCGATGACCCTCGGCCAGGAGTTCCGCGCGTTCGCCACCACCATGGGCGAAGACCTCGCGCGTCTGAAGACACTGGCTCCGGAACTGCTGACCGAAGTGAACCTGGGCGGCACCGCGATCGGCACCGGCATCAACGCCGATCCGCGTTATCAGGCGCTGGCGGTTCAGCGTCTGGCGCTGATCAGCGGTCAACCGCTGGTTCCGGCGGCCGACCTGATCGAAGCGACCTCCGACATGGGCGCCTTCGTGCTGTTCTCCGGCATGCTCAAGCGCACCGCGGTCAAGCTGTCGAAGATCTGCAACGACCTGCGCCTGCTGTCCAGCGGCCCACGTACCGGCATCAACGAAATCAACTTGCCGGCGCGTCAGCCAGGCAGTTCGATCATGCCCGGCAAGGTCAACCCGGTGATTCCGGAAGCCGTGAACCAGGTGGCCTTCCAGGTCATCGGCAACGATCTGGCGCTGACCATGGCCGCCGAAGGCGGTCAGTTGCAACTGAACGTGATGGAGCCGTTGATCGCCTTCAAGATCTTCGACTCGATCCGCCTGCTGCAGCGCGCCATGGACATGCTGCGCGAACACTGCATCGTCGGCATCACCGCCAACGAAGCGCGCTGCCGTGAACTGGTCGAACACTCGATCGGTCTGGTCACCGCACTGAACCCCTACATCGGCTACAAAAACGCCACGCGCATCGCCGGCCTCGCCCTTGAAAGCGGCCGCGGCGTGCTGGAACTGGTGCGCGAAGAAGGCCTGCTCGACGAAGCCATGCTCGCCGACATCCTGCGCCCGGAAAACATGATTGCCCCGCGCCTGGTTCCGCTCAAAGCCTGAACCGACGCACTTGTAGCACCGCTCACCAGGTCGAGGGACTAGACACCTCTCACCTTTTGAGGGCTTGGGGATTTTGTCCCCGAGCCCTTTTTTTTAACCGTTTGATCCTGAGACCCGAATGTAGAGGACTGAACAATATGGAGGTGAACCCTTGTGGCGAGGGGATTTATCCCCGTTGGGTCGCGAAGCGGCCCCGATACCAGGAATAAGGATGTATCAGAAACACCGCGTGCAACGGTTTACGACTGCTTCGCAGCCGAACGGGGATAAATCCCCTCGCCACAAGGTGTTTCAAAGCTTCGTTTCATCGCTTGCACCACAACCGTGCAGACGGGCGCGCCACTGATCGGTATAGTGCCGCCCCTCTTCGCGTGAGCGGTCGTCGGTAACGAGGCCCAAACCCATGCGAAACCCGAACTAATAACAAAACCCGCGATATGGATCCGGGACGAAACCTTCGCCTCACCCGTCGTGCCGCGCGCAGACCGGTGTAACACGATGTTTCTCCGATCCAGCATTTGCACCCACAAAAAACAGCGAGGAAAAATCCATGCTCGAAGTCATCAACGACTTCCTCTCAGGGAAAGTACTGATCGTGCTCATTGTCGGGCTCGGTAGCTACTTCACGATTCGCTCGCGTTTCGTTCAATTGCGGCATTTCTTCCACATGTTCGCGGTGTTCCGCGACAGCCTCAAAGGCAGCGCCGGACAGCTCAGCTCGTTCCAGGCCTTGATGCTCAGCCTCGCCGGCCGCGTCGGTGCCGGCAACATCGCCGGTGTCGGCATCGCCGTGACCCTCGGTGGTCCGGGTGCGGTGTTCTGGATGTGGGTGACCGCGCTGGTCGGCATGTCCAGCAGCTTCTTCGAATGCACCCTGGCTCAGGTCTACAAGCGCGCCGATGGCGACGGCCTGTACCGTGGCGGCCCGGCCTACTACATCCAGCACGGGCTCAAGCTCAAGGGCATGGCAATAGTGTTCTCCGTTCTGCTGCTGGTCACTTACGGCTTCGCCTTCATTGGCCTGCAGTCCTACACCGTGACTCACTCGCTGCAGAACGCCTTTGACTTCAACCCACAGCACACCGGCATTGTCCTGGCGGTGCTGCTGGCCATCACCTTCATCGGCGGTATCAAGCGCATCGCCTCGGTGTCCGACCTGCTGGTACCGATCAAGACGCTGGCCTATATCGGCGTGACCCTGTACGTGATCGGTACTCAGATCGAGCACGTGCCTGCCATGCTGGAAACCATCTTCAAGAGCGCCTTCGGCCTTGACCCGGCCTTTGCCGGTCTGCTCGGCAGCGCCATCGTCATGGGCGTGAAGCGTGGCGTGTTCGCCAACGAAGCGGGTCTGGGCAGTGCACCGAACGTCGCCGCCGTGGCCGCCGTGAAACACCCGGGCGCGCAGGGCGTGGTCCAGGCTTTCAGTGTGTTCCTCGACACTTTCGTGATCTGCACCTGCACCGCGCTGCTGATCCTGCTGTCGGGCTTCTATACGCCAGGCTTCGAAGGTGACGGCATTGTCCTGACCCAGAACTCGCTCGCCGCCGTGGTCGGTGACTGGGGTCGCATGTTCGTCAGCGTCGCGCTGTCGCTGTTCGTCTTCACCTGCATTCTCTACAACTACTATCTGGGCGAGAACAGCTTGCAGTTCCTCAGTCGGAACCGCGCCCTGCTGATGCTTTTCCGCGGCCTGGTGCTGGCGCTGGTGGTATGGGGTTCGATGCAGGACCTGTCGACCGTGTTCGCCTTCGCCGACATCACCATGACCTGCCTGGCCTTCGTTAACCTGGTGGCCCTGGCCATGCTGTTCAAGGTAGGCCTGCGGGTGATGCGCGACTACGACGAGCAGCGCCGCGCCGGCGTCAAACAGCCAGTGTTCGATTCCAGCAAATTCGCCGATCTCGATCTGGATCGCAACGCCTGGCCGGTCAACCCGCCGGCAGTTGAGGGCAACACTGAAACTGCGCCGCAAGGCGTACCTGCTGCGCAACGCTGACAGGTAAATGACGGGCGCATCCCCTGCGCCCGTCGGTTATTGTGGTGCAATAACTTGTAGGAGCGAGCCTGCTCGCGATAGCTGTCTTTCAGCCAACATCAATGTTGAATGATGAACCGCCATCGCGAGCAGGCTCACTCCTACAATGTCATCTCTTGTGGAGATCTCAGATGATTGCCAATTCCTATCCCGCCGCTCAACACGTCATGGTGCTCTATACCGGTGGCACCATCGGCATGCAGGCCAGCGCCAACGGTCTGGCTCCGGCGTCCGGTTTCGAAACACGGATGCGCGACTATCTGCACAGCCAGCCTGAACTCGTCGTGCCGCAGTGGCGTTTCCGCGAGATGTCGCCGCTGATCGACAGCGCCAACATGACCCCGGCCTATTGGCAGCAACTGCGCGAAGCGGTGGTCGATGCCGTTGACGTACAAGGCTGCGACAGCGTGCTGATCCTGCACGGCACCGACACGCTGGCCTACAGCGCGGCCGCGATGAGCTTCCAGTTGCTCGGCCTGCACGCCCGGGTGTGTTTCACCGGCTCGATGTTGCCGGCGGGCGTGACCGACAGCGACGCCTGGGAAAACCTCAGCGGCGCGCTGGTTGCTCTCGGTCAGGGCCTGGCACCGGGTGTGCACCTGTATTTCCACGGTGAGTTGCTGGACCCGACCCGTTGCGCGAAAGTGCGCAGCTTCGGCCGCCATCCGTTCCAACGCCTGGAGCGTCAGGGCGGCGGAGCGAAAGCCGCTTCGATCCCTGCCTCTCTGAACTACAACCAGCCCAGGCAACTGGCGAACGTCGCGGTGCTGCCGCTGTTCCCCGGCATCAGCGCCGAAATCCTCGACGGCCTGCTCGACAGCGGCATTCAAGGTCTGGTGCTGGAATGTTACGGCAGCGGTACCGGGCCGAGCGACAACCCGCAATTCCTCGCCAGCCTTGGCCGCGCACGGGATAACGGCGTGGTGGTGGTGGCAGTGACGCAATGCCAAGAAGGTGGGGTCGAGCTGGATGTCTACGAGGCTGGCAGCCGCTTGCGGGGTGTTGGCGTGTTGTCCGGTGGCGGCATGACGCGCGAGGCGGCGTTCGGCAAGTTACACGGTCTGATCGGTGCAGGGCTTAACACACAGGAAGTTCGTCAACTGGTTGAGCTCGACCTGTCTGGCGAGCTTGTCTGACCAGCGCTGGCCAATACAGTTGTCGTCATAAATAAACCTTCCTGCAAAATGGATGCAGGAAGGTTTAAACAATCAATCCAATGTAACTTCAAATTTTCCGGCGGTGAGTTTGGAGTTACCGTCTCTATCGCCCTGCACATTATCCAGCAATCCTGCGATTTTTTTACTGCCCTCTTGCCACTCCACTCGAATCCAGCCCTCGATCGCCACCCACTCTTGCACAGAATCCTGAAATAACAAATAAACAGGGTCGCCGTGCCCTACAAACTCCACTCTCTTATTCAAATAAGCTTTGCCGATTACCATGCCAATAATATTATTGCGGCCCGGATCTCCGCCGCTCATCTCGAAGTCCAAAAAAATGTCGTTTGCACGGACTTCGGCGTGAATGACCGGAAACTTTTGCTGTTGACCGTCAACCTCCACAGTGATTTGGCCTTGAAGTGCCTTCTTGCTGCCTTCGAAAAATTCCAGCGAAAATTCTTTAGATTGTGAATGGCTCATTTTAAAGCTCCTTGGCGATACATTAAGTCAAAGTTCATATTTACTGAAAAATCGCAACGTCCACTGGCAAACTAGACCCGACTTATGGAGCTGTCAAAAAAAACACTTATAAATAAAAATATTGGACAAACGGTTAACATCGGGCCAAAAACCTGTAATTTCTGACAGTAGACCAAGCGCAGCTTAAACCTTAAAATTGGCATGCCTCTTGTACCACTCGAATCACTTACAGCTTTAGCGTTAACTTTAGAAACCATGAATTTTTAAATTTATAATCTCTATCCAGCAGCTGAAAGTTTCACTTTCAATATACTCTCAACATTACAAATTATTTTGAGCGGCACATAAATTGCTGGGGTATCCCCATCCAAGTTCGGGAAACCTCTTATGCTGCACTCTCACCTCACCACCCTCAACGCCGTCTCGCTGATCCTCAACACGTTCAAGGCAGAAGGCCTGTCGAGCGAGGCGCTGTTGGCCGGCAGCGGCATCGTAGCGGCGGATCTGCAGCGTGCCGACACGCGTATCACCACCCATCAGGAAATGCAGGTCTGCACCAACGCCGTCGCGCTCAAGCGTGACATCGGCCTCGAACTGGGCCGGCGCATGCACGTGTCCTGTTACGGCATGCTCGGATATGCACTGCTGACCTGTGCCACCTTCGGTGACGCTTTGCGTTTGGCGATCCGCTATCCGGCGCTGTTGGGAACACTTTTCGAACTGAGCGTGGAAGACGCTGGCGAACAGGTCTGGTTCGTCGCCGCCGATTATCGCGAAAGCCCGGCCATGGCCGTGTTCAATGCCGAATTTTGCCTGGTCTCGCTGAAAGTCATCTGTGACGACTTGCTCGGCCATCCGCTGCCGCTACGCGCCACGCGTTTCGAACATGCCGCGCCGGACTACCGGGACAGCTATGCCGACCCCTTCGACTCGCCCTTGCACTTTTCGGCCAAAGACAACGCATTCGCTTTTGACCGTCACTGGCTGGATCAACCGTTGCCACTGGCCGACGCCATTACCCATCAAGCCATGGCTGAGCGCTGCCGCAAGCAGAATCTGGAATTCACCGGGCGCCAGGCCTGGCTGGGGCGGATTCGGCAGTTGCTCGGCGCTCAGTTGAATGCTGCGCCGGGGCTGGAAGGTTTGGCGCAGCAGATGAAATGCTCGCCGCGTACCTTGCGCCGACATCTGAAAGACATGGGCAGCAGTTATCAGGAACTGCTCGATGAGCTGCGCTTCGAGCGGGCCAAGCAGATGTTGTGTGAGGATCAACTGCCGATCTATCGGATTGCCGAGACGCTGGGTTTCAGCGAGACCGCGAGTTTTCGGCATGCGTTTGTGCGCTGGAGTGGTGTGGCGCCGAGTCAGTTTCGCCCGCATTGATATCCCTTTGTAGGAATGAGCCTGCTCGCGATAGCCATTTATCATCCAACATTTTTGTTGGCTGACAGACCGCTATCGCGAGCAGGCTCACTCCTACAAGGGTTCGTATTTCACCCCTCAGCCTGCGTCAACGAGGGGCGAATTGCGGTCACAGGTTTTGGCCATATCGATCCCCTTTTGGCCGCTCCCGACGTTCTCCGATTCGCCGTGCGCCGCAACACTGAGGTCAACTGAATCAGCCTTGCGGAGAACAACAAATGCTGACGATCTACTCAGACGATCACCACCTGCACCATGGCCGCTGCGAACTCATCGATGGCCAGCTCAAACCGTGCTTCGAGATGCCGTCGCGTGCCGACCATGTGCTGCAACGCGTACAGCAGCAGAACCTCGGTGCGGTCCAGGCGCCGAAGGATTTCGGTCTGGAGCCAATCGCGCGCATTCACAGCCGCGACTATCTGGAATTTTTCAAAGGTGCCTGGGATCGGTGGGCCAAGTTCAACACCGACGGCGATTTGCTGCCGTATACCTGGCCGGCGCGCACGCTGCGCGCAATAAAACCGACCAGCCTGCATGGCCAGCTCGGTTATTACAGCTTCGATGGCGGCGCGCCGATCACCGCCGGCACCTGGCAAGCGGCATACAGCGCGGCGCAGGTGGCGCTGACCGCGCAAGCGCACATCCAGGCCGGTGCACACAGTGCCTTCGCCCTGTGCCGTCCGCCGGGGCACCACGCCGCCAGCGATTTGATGGGCGGTTATTGCTACCTCAACAACGCCGCCATCGCCGCTCAGGCCTTCCTCGACCAGGGCCACAAAAAGGTCGCGATCCTTGACGTCGACTACCACCACGGCAACGGCACTCAGTCGATTTTCTACGAGCGCAGCGATGTGCTGTTCACTTCGATCCATGGCCATCCGGAAGCCGAGTTTCCGTTCTTCCTCGGTTATGACGATGAGCACGGCGAAGGCGCTGGCGAAGGTTTCAACTTCAACTATCCGCTGCCGGCCGGTTCCGGCTGGGATGCGTGGAGCGCGGCGCTGGATCGGGCCTGCGACAAGATCGACCGCTATGGTGCTGACGTCATCGTCGTCTCACTCGGTGTTGATACGTTCAAGAACGACCCGATCTCGCAGTTCAAACTCGACAGCCCGGATTACCTCGCCATGGGCAAACGCATCGCCGCTCTTGGCAAGCCGACGCTGTTTGTCATGGAGGGTGGCTATGCGGTGGAAGAAATCGGCATCAACGCGGTGAACGTGCTGGAAGGTTTTGAACAATGAAAAAAGCGACTGATCACCTCGGCGCTGTGCGCGGCCATGCTGAGCTCTGGCGCCCACGCCGAAGAACGCACCCTGCGCGTCTAAAACTGCGTGGACTTAAAGATGACGCGATCACTGTGACGAGGGCTGCCTCGCCACAGTGATCGCGCGTACGGGCTTTTTTGGCCGGCGATATTTATCTACCGCACGACCTTTCCACGGCCGCTTTAGCCTGCTCCGATTCCGCGCCTTCCGGCGCTCCAATCAGAGCAGGTAGTGCCCATGTCCGAAATGCCCACACCCAGTGCCGTTGATGTCGTAACCCAACTGGTCACTGGACCGTCGTTGCGCGAGGTCGCCTCGAAGACCCTGCGCCCGGCACTCGAGACGCTGTATCCGCAACTTGATCTCGATCCGCAACTGACCCTGGTGGTGACACCTGCCTGGGTTGTCGTCGGCGAGCGGGTCATCCCCGGAGACAATCAAATCGAGTCCCTGACCGGCGTTCTGGTACGGCTCGCCCTGTCTGGCTCCAGCGTGACCTACATCGATGGCGAACATTTCCTGGCCCGGGAGGCCGAGCTGCTCTCGCCCATTCATCTGCCGGTGAAAATCGCCGCCATCGGTTGCCTGCTCAACGAACTGGCGCCGTTACTGTTCATTGCCTATCAAGAGCAGCAGGTTGACTACTGGGACGATTTCACCTACCCGGGTCAGCCGCGCTGGCAGCAAATGTCAGATGCCTTGCGCAATGTGTGGAATGTCGATGCAAGCCTTGGCTGGGATGCCGGCCAGCGCGCCATGGCCCAGGCTGTTTTCAACCACCCGGACAAGCTTCAGCGAGTCGCGGACCGATACCAGACGCGCGCCTGCCTGATCGACATCGACCAGGACGAGGGTACTGACCGCCGTCACAGGATGATGCTCGATACGGCGGTCCTTATCGGGACGGTTGAAAAACGTACATTGATCGTGACCCACTCGGTGGTCAACGGCTTCCAGCGCTTCGATTCGGTGGAGGACATCGCCAAGGCGTTGCCGCGCCGCTTTCGGCAAGGCACCCCCGGCGCCAGCTTCAAATGGCGCCTGGTCGAGCCCCAAGGCCATTTTTTCGACCATCAGGCCTGCACCTTGATTGCCCTTGAGGCCGACGCCCTCGGCGCGATCAATTTTTTCGAGGGTTCGACCCTCTCCAACCTGTTCCCTCATTCCGGCGCAACCGGCAATCCTGATCGCCCGACACCACGTCTGGAGCCGCACATCGAGCGCCTGCGCCCGTTGCTGCCCGACTGGCTGAGCAACGCTCCGGCGGCCGACCAGACCCGTTACAGCCGCCATCTGCTGGATCTGACAACCGTCCAGCATGAACACAACGGCAAGACCTTTCAGAGCGAACTGGCCAGCCTGCAAACGTTTACCCGCGATGCCCTGACACAACAAATACGCAAGGACCATCCCACCGCCAGTGAGGTAAACCTTGATGACATCGAAATCAGTATTACCAGCCTGCAGGTCTGGGGCACGTTCGTCTGGCCAGGCAATACCCAGACCCAAACCCTGTCGCTGATGGATCTGGCCCTGCAAAACCTCGCGGGACAGCCGTTGGGCAACAAGACCGTCCGCTACAAAGACGCCAGCGCCGTCCCGGACTGGATGACCGTGGCCTATGTCGAATCGCTGGTGAATACGGTCAATATTGGTGAAACCTACCCGGCATACTTGAAAAAGCGCTTGGTCGATGACTCCCGGCAGGCCACTTCGCTGCAAGCGCTGTACACCAGCCAGTTGGCTATCGAACTGCCGCTGCTGGCGTTGCAACACAAGATTCGGGCCCGCGCCGGCATCGATGAGCTGGGTTACCGGTATGTCGTCGCAGCATTGGCCAATACCCACGGCGCGCGCCACGTCGATGGCCATGAGATCGTCATCCGTGAACTGGCATTCGTCGCCCATCGCAGCACGTCGCGGGCCGATAAGGTCGCCAACATGTATGTCATCGGCCCGCGGGAAACGGACAAAGGTCCCTGCGTGCTCTATCAGCCGTTGTTCGAGCAGACGCTGCTGCAGTACCCCAGCCACGCCAACCTGCTGTATGCCATTGAGCATTCACGGCAACTGCGCGAATCGGTACTCGCCTGGCTGCCGGATGACGTGCGATTCAACTACAGCCAGTTCGTGTTCACGGCCAGCCTGCCTTCGGTCTGGACAATCCCGCAATTGCTCGTCAACCCAAGTACGGCCCTCGACATGTCGGGGCCGGTAGCACTGGGCACCCCAGCGATCGAAAGCGATGTGCTGACGACACTGCACAAGGCCAATGTCCAGGCCATCATCGCCCAGGCTGACCGCCAGTCAGTGTCCAATGCCGAAGCGCGCTGGGCCTCGCTCAAACGTGGCGGCTGGGCAATGTTCAACGCAGCCCTGCCGTTTCTCGGGCGCAGTGTCGGCACGGCCGCCTGGATCTGGCAGATCCTGGATGACCTTCAGGAAGTCAGCGACGAGGCCAATCAGCAACCCGGCAAGGTCGCCTGGAGCGCCATCGCCGACATTCTGCTGGCGTTGGGCATGGCGCTGGCCCACCGCGCAGCCGTGGGCAACAGGCCGTTACCCGAGTCGAAACCGGCAACGATAACGGAAGAGATGACGCCACTCCCGACAGCACCGCTAAAACTCATCGAGCCGCTACGCTTGCCCGATATCACCGGCACGGAGCTGTCGGCCAATCATGAAGCATCGCTCAACGGTGTCGCGGCATTGAAACGTTCGCCCGTGGCGCTCAACGAATTACTCGACCGCTTCAAGATTGACAAACCCAAGGCACTCGGCACAGCCGCCAGCACAGGCGCGCATCGTTTTCTCCATGCGCATCAAGAGCGCTGGTACGCGCCGGTTGGCGAGCGTTGGTTCGAGGTGATGCTCAATGAGCACGGGGATGTGCAGATCATCGACTCACGCCAGCCTCCCCCTCGTGTCGGACCATTGCTCAGCCGGGCCGGCGGTGCGCAGTGGGTGATCGATCTGCGCTTGCGTCTGCGCGGTGGCGGGCTGTCCGCACGCCGGCGCAAGGCAAGAGAAAAACGCAGCACGCATATCGAGGCACTGAAAACCGACATCACAGCATTCGACCAAACGATGCAAACCAAGGAAACACGTCTGCAGGAAGACCGTCAGGCCTTGCAAACAGCCCTCCCGGCAACACGTGCGCAGGCACGCGAACGCTACCTGGCTACCCTCGTCTCGCAAAGTCAGGCGTACGAGGCGATCATCGAAAAGATCAAGGCATTGCAGCTGGAAGAATCCATTCCCAATTATCGTACGGTCATGATCGAGCGGCTGGAGATGCAGCTGTTCCTGGGGCAAGAGTGGCTGAGTCAAAATATCCCGGAGTATCAGCAACAGCTGCAATCGGTGATGGCAATGATGGCCAGTGGAACCAGCGCCGACGACCAGGCGTACATTCAGGCCCAGGAAGTCACGACCGACCAGACCCAAAAGATCATTGAAAAAATCGAATTCGCCCAGACACGCTTCGAAGAACTGGAACGACTGGGGAAGGAAGCCGTCGAGGTCCGTCTTACCTACAGCGAGGCACTGCCGGGCTACGAGTTGCACGATCTCAAGCTGCTGCAAATCAGCCTTGCGGAAAATATTTGCCTCAAGACCGGCACTACCGCAGCCCATGCCGATGCGAGAAAGGTCCTCGCCGAGCTCATCGAAGATGCTGCGCTGAACATTCAGAGTTCGCTGAGCCTCATCGAGGACGAAAGCCTGAGCGATCTGCGTGAACGGATTGATGCGCTGAGCAACGTTTGCGAACAATTCAGCGCGGTCGATCAACGCTTCGCCGACTTCGCCGAAGAATATCCAGAGCAGATCAACACCGAGCGGTTGGCACACGTGCGCAAACGGGTGGTCGAGTTCAAGGCACGCAGCGACGTACGACTCGCCGACCTGCTGCGCAACAAGCACGTACTGGAGCCGTTACCGGGTCCCTCCAGGCCAGCACCAGCGGCAGGGAACCGAAAGATCATCAAAACCCGCTTCAAGGGGACATTGGTTGGCGAACGGAAAAAAAGCCTCAACGGCGAGGACACCGATCTGGTCGAGGTGCGCACCCAACTGACCGGCGTCATCGCCACCTTTCATGAAAAATCACCTGGGGAATGGGTCGAACATGTCACCTCGACTCCGACGCCTGCCAAGACCGTACCCAGTGTCGAAGAAAGCGTCGCGTCAGCGACGGCACTGGTGGACGGCTTAGCGCAGTTTTATCGACAGAACGAGGCTCACATCAAGCGAGGCGCGCGGATCCCGGTGGAGATCGAAGAAATCTACCATCAACACGCGGCGCGTTTACGCCGCGCTGGCGATGCCATCGATGCGGCACTGACCGCGGCGAACCAAAGTGCAGACTCGACAGGATCAGCCGAGAGGCTTGGGCATTCGCTCAGTGAAGCGGCAACCGCGCTTTATGAAAAAGGTACTGCGGCGCGCATCCAGCTGATCAAGCAGCAGCCGCCGACGGCCGCTCGGGTGCAGTGGTTGAAAAGTCGCAACGACGTGCGCATCGCCAAGACCGTTACCCGACGCCGGCTCAAGGGTTCGCGACGGGACTATATGGACGAATACGAAGTCCGCGATAAAGACGGCGGGGTGCTGTGGTACGCCCATTTCCATTATGCCAACGCCGACGACGCGGTCAGTGCGTTCACCGCTGGGCACATGAAAACCGCCGCCCAACGGCGTTTGGGCCGAGCGTTCTGTCAACAAGGCAAAAGCAACGAAGAGCTCATCGAAATTTACCGCAGCAAAATTGACAGCACCCTGGCGCAAGCGTTGTTCTTCAGCCCTGCCACGCCTGGCGCAAGCGCGCCAGTGCAGCGCTGATGGCCGCTTCGGGCACGGCAGCGAACCCCAACACCAGTCCGGCGCGCTGCAACAGGGGCGTCGCCGAGTCGGCTAGCCAATAACTGCTCAAACCGTTGATTTCCACGTCCGCGCGAGCGGCCAGTTCGATCAACTGCTGCTCGCGCTCGATGCTGTCCACCGCCACGGTCAGGTGCAATCCGGCCGAGACCGCGGGCAGACTGCCCACACCGGCAATCGCCGCCGGCCAACCGGCAAGCAGCGCATTGCGCCGACTCAGCGCCGCACGGCGCATGCGCCGGATATGCCGTTGGAAATGCCCGGCAGCCATGAACTCGGCCATGACTGCTTGCGTACTGACTTCCGAATGCCGGACGTCGACCGCCCGGCGTTGCGCAAACGCATCCACCAGCCCCGGCGGCAAGACCAGATAGCCGAGGCGCAGCGCCGGGAACGCCACCTTGCCGAAAGTGCCGACATACAGCACGCGCCCCTGCCGGTCGAGCGCGGCCAAGGGCGCCAGTGGCGCACCGGTGTAACGGTATTCGCCGTCATAGTCGTCTTCGACGATCCAGCCATCGGTGCGCTCGGCCCAGGCGAGCAGCTCCAGGCGTCGGGCCAGGCTCATGACCACGCCGGTCGGGTATTGATGGGAGGGCGTCACGTAGGCCACACGACAGTCGCTGAGGCGGGCCATTTCGTTGCAATCGATGCCTTCGCTGTCGACACGGATCCCATGCAAGCGCGCACCCGCCACGGCAAAGGCATGACCTGCCGCACGGTAGCCAGGATTCTCGATTGCCACGCCGCTTCCCCGCTCGACCAGCAACTGTGCACAAAGGCTGATGCCCTGCTGCGCACCACTGGTGATCACTATTTGCTCAGCGGCACATTGCATGCCACGCGAGCTGCGCAAATAGGCCGCGATCATCGTGCGCAGTCGCGCATCACCCGCCGGATCGCCGTAACAGAGTTGCTGCAGATCCGGTTTGCGCCAGAAAGCCGCATTCAGCTTGGCCCAGACCTCGAACGGAAACAGATCAAACGCCGGAACGCCAACCCGAAAAGCCCGCGGCGGACCGCTCGGCGGGCGAGGCAAATGGTGTTTTTCGATGCGGAAAAAACCACCACTGTGGATAACTTTACTGGATGAAATTACAGGTAAATCCAACGATTCTGTGGATAAGGTTGTGGGTAAGCCTGTTGACAAAGCTGTGGATGGTTTTGTGGATAATTTTTTCGTCGGAATCAACGCAGGGGTCAATCGGGCGACATAGGTGCCATCGCCGACACGCCCTTCGATAAACCCCTCGGCATATAACTGATCGTAGGCGCGTACGACACTGTTGCGCGAAATACCCAGGGCCGCCGCCAGATCACGACTGGCCGGTAACCGTGTGCCACTGGCCAGACGCCCATCAAGCACACGCAGGCGCAACGCCTGATAGAGCTGGCGGCTCAAACCTTGGCGGCGATCGAGGGCTATGCCGGCCGGATTGAAGGGCATCGACAACGGTGGCGAAGCAGGCATGGCAATGGACCTATGAAATTGGCCATCAATGGCTCTTACAACAGACCAATAGCCTGCCTAGGATGCAGGCATTCGCCAAGGAAAATCTGCTCATGTACACGCCACGCGCCTTTGCCATCGAAGAGTTGTCCCAACTGCACGAACTGATCCTCGCCACGCGCCTGGCCATTCTGGTCAGCCACGGCGAAAACGGTCTGCAAGCCAGCCATGTGCCGGTACTGCTGCATTGCGAGCAAGGCGAGTACGGCACGCTGTACGGGCATCTGGCCAAGGCCAATCCGCAGTGGAAAGACCTGCGTGACGGCGCCGAGGCGATGCTGATTTTTGCTGGCCCCGACGCCTACGTCAGCCCCGGCTTCTACCCGAGCAAGGCCGAGCACGGCAAAGTCGTGCCGACCTGGAATTATGTCGCCGTGCATGCCTATGGCCACGCCGAAACCTTCAGCGACGGCGGGCGCCTGCTCGACATCGTCAGCACTTTGACCGATCGCCATGAAGCGGGCCGCGCTCAGCCCTGGTCAGTCGACGACGCGCCGGCCGATTACATTGACGGGATGCTCAAAGCCATCGTCGGTTTCGCCATCCCCATCGACCGTCTCGAGGGCAAGCGCAAGCTCAGCCAGAACCGCAGCGCCGCCGACATTGCCGGCGTGCGTGATGGCCTCGCCGCCAGCCCGGACGCCCACGATCAAACCCTCGCCCGCTTGATGCGCTAAGGAAAAATCACCATGACCCGGATCGACATTCGCACGGTCAGTGCCGCTGATCACGCCGCGTGGCTGCCGCTGTGGCAGGCCTACCTGCGCTTCTACAACACCGACCTGCCGGAGGCCGTCAGCGAGAGTACCTGGCAGCGCTTTCTAGACCCGACCGAACCAACGCATGCGGCGCTGGCCTGGGCCGATGGCAGGGCGCTGGGCATGGTGCATTACATTTATCACCGCTCGAACTGGAGCATCGAAAACTCCTGCTATCTGCAGGATTTGCTGGTGGTCCCCGAGTCGCGTGGCACCGGAGTCGGTCGTCTGCTGATCGAACATGTCTATGCGACCGCCAAGGCTGATGGTTGCTGCAAAGTCCATTGGCTGACGCACGAAACCAACGCCACGGCGATCCAGCTCTACGAGCGCATCGCTGAACGCCCGGGCTTCATTCAGTTTCGCAAAGCCCTTTAAGGAGATGCGCATGACCGCTTCACTCGCTGACTGGAAAGGCGTACCCGCCCCTTCCGCCACCCTGCTCGAGGGCCGCTTCATTCGTCTGGAAAAACTCGATCCGGCGCGTCATGCCGACGAACTGTACGCCGCCCTCGAAGGCCCCGGCGCTGATCCGAAACTCTGGGATTATCTGCCTTACGGCCCGTTCGCGCAGCGCAGTGCGTTCAACGCCTGGCTGAACAACCACGCGGCCAACAGCGACCCGTATTTTTTCAGCGTCATCGACAACGCTACGGGTCAGGTGCAGGGCATTCTCAGCCTGATGTCGATTGTCCCGGCGCAGGGCCGTATCGAAATCGGCCACGTCACCTTCGGCGCACCGATGCAGCGTTCACCCAAAAGTACCGAGGCGGTGTATTTGTTGGCCAAGTACGCGTTCGAACTCGGCTACCGTCGGCTGGAATGGAAGTGCAACAACGGCAACGCCCGCTCCCGATACGCCGCCGAGCGTCTGGGCTTCAGCTTCGAAGGCGTGTTCCGTCAGCACATGGTGGTCAAGGGACAGAACCGTGATACGGCGTGGTTTTCGATGCTGGATTCGGAGTGGCCGGCGATCGGCGCAGGGTTTGAGCGTTGGCTGTCAGAGGCGAATCAGACCACGTCGGGGCAACTGAAAACCTTGGCCGATTGCCGTAGCTGAATCTGACAATACCTCACTGTGGGAGCGGGCTTGCTCGCGAAAGCGATGTGTCAGTCACTGCAAACACTGACTGAGCAGCCGCCTTCGCGAGCAAGCCCGCTCCCACATTTCGGATTTGTATTTGCTCAGCTACCGAGTTTTTGCGCCAGCACCGCAATATGTTCCGGCCCGATCCCGCAGCAGCCGCCCAGATGGCTGGCGCCGCGCTGTTGCCAGTCCAGCGCCCAGTGCAGATAACCCGGCGGATCGAGATCATCGCGCAACGGATCGAGTCCGTCGTTGGCCGTGGCTTCCTTGGGCTGTGGTGGAAAGGCGTTGGCGTAAGCGCCAATATTGATAGCCACCCCAAGACGCTGGAAAGTGTCGCGCGCCGCATCAATCGCCGCACCAATCACTTCCGGCTGGCTGCAATTGAACAGCAGCGTCTGCACACCCAGTTCCGCCGCCGCAGCAGCCGCTTCGACCACAGGCTCACCGGAGCGCAAGCGCGGCACTTCATCGGTGTCTTCATCTTTGAGGGTGAACGACAGCCAGAATGGCTTGCCATCCTTCGGCAGACCGGCGTGGATGGCGCGCGCCTCGACGATGGAACTCTGGGTCTCCGCCAGCCATAGATCGACGTGGGGAGCCAGCCCCTGGACCAGCGGCGTCAGCAGCTCGGTCACGCGATCCGCTTCGAACAGGTCCGGACGGTACGAGCCAAACAGCGGCGGCAACGAGCCGGCCACTCGCACGGCTTTGCCCGACGCCTGCACCGCACGCTGCGCCAGCTCCCCGGCCAGCGCCGCCAGCGCCTGGCCTTCAGCGGCAAATCGTGCCTCGCCAATGTGAAACGGCACCACCGCATAGCTGTTGCTGGTGATCACGTTGGCACCACTGGCGATGTAGGCGGCATGCACGGCCTCGACCGCTTGCGGCGCCTCGCTCAGTGCCAATGCCGACCACTCGGGCTGGCGGAACGGCGCACCCGCGCGTTGCAACTCTCGGCCCATGCCGCCATCAAGAATGACCGTTTCTGCTGCGCCCATATGCTTTTCACTCATATGCTTATGAAAATAACTCACTATCAGAGTCGTTCTTATAACTATTTAATACGCACCACTCGGTTAATAACAACCTCTTTTTTCAACAGGGATCGACTGTGAAATTCCAACCGCTATTGGCCCTGGGCCTGACGATACTGGCCGCCTCTACCCAAGCCTTCGGCGGCGCGACGCTGGATCGCATCGAGGCGAAAAAAGAGCTGGTCGGCGTGCTGATGGAAAGCTATCCGCCGTTCTCGTTTCTCAACGAGCAGAATCAGCTCGACGGCTTCGACGTCGACGTGGCGAAAGCCGTGGCTGACAAACTCGGGGTCAAGTTGCGCCTTGAAACACCGTCCTGGGACGTGATTGCCGCCGGCCGCTGGAGCGGGCGCTACGACATCTGCATTTGCTCGATGACCCCGAGCAAGGCCCGCGCCGAAGTGTTCGACTTCCCCGTCGAGTACTACGCCTCGCCAGCGGTGATCGTGGTCAACGCCAAGGATGAGCGCATTCACAGCGCCAAAGACCTGAGCGGCAAGAAAGTCGGCCTGACCAGCGCCTCCAGCTATGAAAGCTATCTGAACAAGAACCTGGTCATCGAAGGCGCCGAGGACACGCAACTGCAATATCCGTTCGAGGATGTGCAGATCGCGCCTTACGACACCGACAACGTCGCCTTCCAGGACCTCGGCCTGGGCGCCGGGGTGCGGCTGGATGCGATCCTCACCAATCTGGTCACCGCGCAGCCGCGTCTGAACCAGGACTCACGCTTCAAACTGGCCGGCGAATCGCTGTACTCCGAGCCAAACTCGGTGGCCATCGAAAAAGGTGATCCACAGTGGGACGGCAAAGTGCGCGAGGTGTTTGCCCAGCTCAAACAGGACGGCACGCTGAGCAAGCTTTCGCAGAAATGGA
The DNA here is from genome assembly GCF_014268595.2 of Pseudomonas hamedanensis. Taxonomy (NCBI): domain Bacteria; kingdom Pseudomonadati; phylum Pseudomonadota; class Gammaproteobacteria; order Pseudomonadales; family Pseudomonadaceae; genus Pseudomonas; species Pseudomonas hamedanensis. Next base: position 4,177,402 of record NZ_CP077091.1, on the reverse strand, counting down.
TCGGCGCCGATATCAGCCGATGACTTCTTTTCCGCCCCCGCCACAGCCACCGCAACCGGTGGCTGAGTCACGCCTGCAACGGCTGTTCGGCTTTCGCACCCGGCTGTACCTGACCTGGTTCGCGCTGTTCTGCCTGTTTGCCGGATTTTTTCTGAGCTTCGATCTGAAGTTTGCGATCATCCTCGACAAGCTGCCCAATCTTGTCGGTCTTAAACTGGCGCCTAATGGCTTTCTGCAAGGCGCAGCGCTGACGCTGTTCCTGTGTGCCTGCTCAATTATCGCTTCGTCACTGCTGGGCTTCGTCACCGCTCTGGCGCGTCTGTCGAACAGCGCCGTGGCGTTCGGCATCGCCAGTTTCTACACCTCGTTCTTTCGCGGCACGCCGTTGCTGATCCAGATCCTGCTGATCTACCTCGGCCTGCCGCAACTGGGCATCGTGCCCGGCGCGATTGTCGCCGGCATCATTGCCCTGTCACTGAACTACGGCGCCTACCTGAGCGAAATCTTCCGCGCCGGCATCGTTGGCGTGGACCACGGCCAACGCGAAGCGTCGCTGGCGCTGGGCCTGCGTGAAAGTGTGATCTTCTGGCGCATCACCCTGCCCCAGGCCATGCGCACTATCATTCCCCCCACCACCAACCAGTTCATCTCGATGCTCAAGGACTCCTCGCTGATCTCGGTGATGGGCGTCTGGGAAGTGATGTTTCTCGCACAATCGTATGGCCGTTCGAGCTATCGCTACATCGAGATGCTGACCACCGCGGCGATCATCTACTGGCTGATGTCGATCGGGCTGGAACTCATCCAGGCGCGGATGGAGCGGCACTACGGCAAGGCGTATGTGCGGCGCAGCTGAGGGCGGCGACGCGGTTCAAAGGTTGTCCCGGCGAATCCGCACAACGCCCATTTTCATGCCGAATGGGCGGAACACGGCGTTCAGTGATTTCAGGGTCTGATTGCCTTCGCCGTGTTCGATATGTACCAGGGTGCGGACAGAGATCTTGCACATCCTCGCGAACTGGGTCTGATGCAAACCAGTGACTTCCACGCGCAAGCGGCGCACGGCGTCACCGATTTCCAAGGTACCTTGGGCCAGCGATTCCTGAATGCTTTCGATGAGCGCCGTGCGCTCGAGGACGGTCAGGCTCATTGCAGGTCCCACTCTTTCAAACGTTGCTCGAGGTTTTTCAGATGAATGCCCGGGTGGTTCATGGTTCTGGCGGGCAAACCGCTGGCCGCGAGAATATCCGGCAGCGCGGCCAGACGTCGGGCATCCGCGCGTAATTCATCGAACAGCTCCGAGGCATCAAGTACTGCCAAAGGTTCGTCCGGATCTGCGCTATCGGCCAATATGCGACAGACACCTCGCCAATCGACATCTCCCGCCCGCTCCAGCTCTTTTGGCCATTTGGTCGTACGGGTCACACCTTCGTCATCCATGACCATCGGGGCCAAGTCGTAAATCGGTGCCAGTTGAAATGCGTTCTCCCGACGGATGATCGCCGTGTTACGGCCGTGGTTATCCGAGTTTCCGAGGATCTTGTTGATCAGATCCCGGCGAAGGTAATCCGCGACCAGAGCAGGAATCTGGCTGGCCTGCCCCGCTTGGCGCCAGAACCCGGCGAGCATGCGGATGACTTCCAGATGATTCATGGCGCTGCCTGGCGTCGTCACTCCCGCCAGGGAGTAAATCGATTCGACGGCATACCGGCTGACTGCGCCGTCCTTAACTTCTCGATCAAAACGCTGCATCCACAAACTCGGTTTGTTCGCCTCTTCCAAGGCAAGGCCTTCTGCCGCGACCGTTTCGATTCCCAATATCTGCAACGCTTTGTAGTAATGGAATTCACTGCGCAGGATGTCCTGATCGGTCTGCCCCCCCTTGTTTCTGGCAAATTTCACGAACCAGTGCTGTTGGACGTCAACGTCATCCAGCACTGCATCCGGATACAGAAGACCGGCATGGTTCTGCGCCAATAAAAGTTTCGGAGCTTCACCGCCCGCTCCTGTCGCGCCACCAATGGCCGCACCCTGCTCGTAGGCGTATTCAAGAAAGCGGTTGTCGCGGTGGATAACCTCCGCGCGCTTGAATCCGATCGGCCTTCTTTCATCGACTGCTTCTGCCGATTCCTTGATTCGCATGTTGCCAATGGGAGCCGGTGTGCGGCGGCCCAGCAGAAACAGATCGGGGCTGATCTCAGCGGGTCTTTCCTGGCCTAAGCGAGCGAGCAGAAATCGCTTGGCTGCGCCTGCCGGAGCGATGTCATGTACAAAGGCTGGCGTTTTCGAGCGCTGACCATCCCAATCCAGAGGATAGAGGGCGCTCACGGCTTTGGAAAAAGGCGACCCGATGGATTCAATGTTATTCAACAGATAGCCCGCCTCGTAACCGAAACTGCAGCGGCTTTCGAAGCCTTTTTCAGGATCATCGAAGTTGAGAACCATCGCGTCCTGCCAATACCCGGCGGTGAAAATCTGTAGCGTCAGCTTATGCATGTCGGTCCAATGTGCATTTTAATGCGCGTCAAGGAGGAAAAATCTTCAATAGATGCAATATAGTGCATTCAAGCAGCTTCATGTGCGGGTGAATCTGCAACAAAATGCAGATAACCACTTGAGCGCTTCAGCATGCGTAAAACGATGCAGCACTTGGTCATGTGCTATAGGCGACCACTGCGGTAATGAACGGCTGTAGGAAAAAGAACAGGCGCCGCGGCGCAAAAGCTTTGTTTGCGAAATCCAGTGAGGATTTACTACAGAATGATCCGACGTCGGCTGCATGGCTACGGGAAGCGGCCGACAGCGCTTTTTGTGGTGCATCAATAGAGTTGGGGCCTCCATACAAGGAGGTTGAACTCGATGACCGCTCAATACGTATTCGCACCAAAACACTTGGCTCTGGCTATTTCGCTGGCAATGGGTTGCGTAGCACTGGCCAACGCCGAGCAATCCGCTGAAGGCACCGAGCCGCCCCCAAGCGTGGACGCGACCGAGGTGCCGGAAACAAGCCCTAAAGAAAAAGCCGTGCAACGACTTCAGGGCTTTCTCAGCGACGCGAGCACGGTCCCCATCACCTTCACAGCACCGGAAACCGCTTTCAACGGTACCGACGTCAACGACCTGATCATTCTCAAGGACGGCGCCAGCTTCACTGGCCGGCTGGATGGGGGTAAGGGCGATAACGTGCTGCTCCTGGATGCTGCGAACGGCGGCACGCTGAGCGACACGCGCAACTTCAATGGACTATTCATCGCCCAGGGCGACTGGACGCTGAGCCCAAAAGGTAGTTTTCAGGAAGGCGTGCTGGTAAACAGCGGCGCAGCCCTGACCAACCTTGGAAGCATCAAGGGTCATGTTTATGTCCAGAAGGGCGGCGGCTTCGCAGGTAAAGGCACAGTGGGAAATCTTGAGGTCGACGGGTTGCTCACCGTCAATGAAGCCCTCGGCAGTCCGCGAGTGAAAGGCAATCTGCATTTGTCCCCCACTGCCGAACTGGCTTACGAGGTTACTCCCGGCGGCGCTCAGACTATCAAGGTCGATGGCACCGCCCAGCTGGAAGGCGCCACCCTGAAAATCGTTGCAGCTCCCGGTGAATATCCACAAAGCAGCCAATACAAAATCATTGAAGCGCGCGAGGTGAAAGGCCAGTTCGGCAGGATCGAGAACGATCTGGCGTTCATGACCGCCACAGCCCAGTACAACAAGAAATCCGTCGGACTGACTTACGCTCGCAACGAGGTAGAGCTGCCGAGCGTTGCCACCACAGACAACGGCCGGGCAATTGCCGAAAGCATTATCGAAGCGCCGACAGCCCCTCTATCGCCGTCGCCATCAGCATCGGCACTGCCATCCGCGATACCGGCATCAGCGGTTGCATCGACCCCCGCTGCAGGTCCGGTGGCATCTTCATCAACCGCCCCTCTGCCCTCGCCAATGCTTGACGAGACTGTCACCGCACAAATTGACGAGGCGCCCGAACAGCCAATCGTCGAGCTTGCGAAACCCGCTAACGCAGCCGTCGCTGCATTGCTGACCAGCGATAAAACCACTGCTCCCATTGCGCTGGAACAACTCGCCGCCGGCAGCAACGCCAACCTCGCCAAAGCCACGCTGAACAGCATCATGCCGGTCAGTGCGAGCATGCTCTCGGCGATGCGGCAACTGGACAACCGTTCCGGCGCAACTTACGGCTCGCGCAGCTCACCTCGCCAAGCGGCGGGCGGCGAAGATTCCGGTCGGGTCTGGATTCAGGCGCTGGGTCATGGCGGCAACGTTGATCGCAACGTCGACACCACTCTCAAGCACGCCACCCAAGGCCTGGTCATGGGCGCCGACTGGCGACTCGACGAGCAATGGCATGTCGGCCTGCTCGGCGGCAAATCACAGACGCAGCTCGATGCCCGTCAATACGATGGTGATCTCGACAGCTGGCATCTCGGCGCCTACGCCGTGCGCCAGGACGGCCCGTTGTCTCTGCGCCTCGGCGCCACCTACGCCCGCCATGACGGCAGCAGCACACGGCGGGTCGCCTTCAAGGGCTTCAGTGATCGCCTCAAAGGCAACTACGACGCCACTACTCAACAGGCGTTTGCCGAGGCCGGGTTCAATCTGGGCCGCGACCATCTGACCCTCGAGCCTTTCGCCAGCCTGGGTTATCAGCGCTATCAGCGCGACACCTACAGCGAAAAGGGCGGCGACGCGGCGCTGAAAGTCTACGGGCAGACCCGTGACAATTTCAGCAGCACCTTCGGCCTGCGGGTTGCGAAGATCAATTCGCTGGATAACGGCATGCACCTGACTCCACGGCTGAGCGCGGGCTGGAAACACACCTTCGGCGAGATCGAAAGCGATACCCGCCAGCAACTGCTCAAGGGCGGCAAGCGTTTCGAGGTGGCCGGTGCCGCGCTGGATCGAAACAGTCTGTCCATGGAGGCGGGGCTGGATCTCGGACTGTCGGCGGCGCACACCCTCGGTGTAGGGTTAACCGGCGAAATGGGCAATGACAGCCGAACGTATGGCGTGGCGGGTCAGTGGCGCATGGCGTTCTGACAGAACGCGTTACTGTGTAGGAGCGAGCCTGCTCGCGATAGCGGTATATCAGACGATAAATCATTGACTGACACGACCCCATCGCGAGCAGGCTCACTCCTACAAGGGGATCTGCGTAATAGCGGCAAAATCGCAGGCAAAAAAAAGGGGAGCACATGCTCCCCCGAGGTTTAAAGCGTTGGATCGCGGCGGTTATCTCAGCCTTCGATCTCGATGAGAATTTCGCCCGGATTGACCCGGTCACCCTTGGCCACATGGATCGCGGCGACCTTGCCGGCAATGGCGGCCTGGACTTCGGTTTCCATCTTCATGGCTTCAGTGATCAACACAGCCTGGCCAGCCTTGACGGTGTCACCCTCCTTGACCAGCACATCGACGATGTTGCCCGGCATGGTGGTGCTGACGTGGCCCGGTGCCGAAGCCTGTTTGCGTTTGCTGCTGCCCCCGCCGACAAATTCGTTGAGTGGCTCGAACACCACTTCTTCCGGCATGCCGTCGATGGACAGATAGAAGTGACGCTTGCCTTCGGCCTTGACGCCGACACCGGTGATGTCGACGCGGTAGGTTTCGCCGTGGACGTCGATGACGAACTCGGTCGGCACGCCTTCACCGCCCACCGAGGCGACCGCGCCCGCTTCCGGAATCGGCAGCAGCACTTCGGGCGTAAGGGTGCCGGCAGCGCGCTCTTCGAGGAACTTGCGGCCGATGTCGGGGAACATGGCGAAGGTCAGCACGTCTTCCTCGGACTTGGCCAGTGCACCGATGTCGGCACGCAGCTTGGTCATTTCCGGTTTGAGCAGGTCCGCCGGACGCACGTCGATGACGTCTTCGCTGCCGATCGCCTGACGGCGCAGCTTCTCGTTGACCACGCCCGGCGCCTTGCCGTAGCCGCCCTGCAAATAGAGCTTCACTTCGTTGGTGATGGTCTTGTACCGCTCACCGGCCAGCACGTTGAAGAACGCCTGGGTGCCGACAATCTGCGACGTCGGGGTCACCAGCGGCGGGAAGCCGAGGTCTTCACGCACCCGCGGGATCTCCGCGAGCACTTCGGCCATGCGGTTCAGTGCGCCCTGTTCTTTCAACTGGTTGGCGAGGTTGGAGATCATCCCGCCCGGCACCTGGTTGACTTGCACGCGGGTATCGACGGCAGTGAACTCGCTTTCGAACTGATGGTACTTCTTGCGCACCGCATAGAAGTACAGACCGATTTCCTGCAGCAGTTCCAGATTGAGACCGGTGTCGTACTCGGTGCCCTTGAGCGCGGCGACCATCGATTCGGTGCCCGGATGGCTGGTGCCGGAAGCGAAGCTGGAGATTGCGGTGTCGATGTGATCGGCACCGTTTTCGATCGCTTTAAGCTGACACATTGCCGCCAGGCCAGCGGTGTCGTGGGAGTGGATGAACACTGGCAGCGACTGTTCGGCTTTCAACGCGCGCACCAGTTCACCGGTGGCGTATGGCGTCAGCAAGCCGGCCATGTCCTTGATCGCCACCGAATCGCAACCCATGGATTCCATTTGCCTGGCCTGCGCCACGAAGGCATCGATGGTGTGCACCGGGCTGGTGGTGTAAGCGATGGTGCCTTGCGCATGTTTGCCGGCCGCCTTCACCGCTTCGATGGCGACACGCAGGTTACGCACATCGTTCATGGCATCGAAGATGCGGAATACATCGATGCCATTGACCGCAGCCTTGGCGACGAAGGCCTTGACCACGTCGTCGCTGTAATGGCGATAACCGAGCAGGTTCTGCCCGCGCAGCAGCATCTGCAGGCGTGTGTTGGGCAGCGCCGCACGCAGTTGGCGCAGACGCTCCCACGGGTCTTCCTTGAGGAAGCGCACGCAGGCGTCGAACGTCGCGCCGCCCCAGCATTCCAGCGACCAGTAGCCGACCTTGTCGAGCTTGTCGCAGATCGGCAGCATGTCTTCGGTGCGCATGCGGGTGGCGAGCAGCGATTGGTGGGCGTCGCGCAGGATGGTGTCTGTTACGAAGATCTTCTTGCTCATTCGGGTATTCCTCACAGGCCTGCGTGGGCGGCGATGGCGGCGGCGATGGCCAGGGCCAGCTCTTCGGGTTTGCGCTTGATCGAGTAGTTGGTCAGTTCCGGGTGGCTTTCAACGAAGCTGGTGTTGAACTGGCCGCTGCGGAATTCCGGGTTGCGCAGGATTTCCTGGTAATACGCGGCGGTGGTTTTCACACCTTGCAGACGCATGTCGTCGAGGGCGCGCAGGCCACGGTCCATCGCTTCTTCCCAGGTCAGTGCCCAGACCACCAGCTTCAGGCACATCGAGTCGTAGAACGGCGGAATGGTGTAGCCGGTATAGATTGCCGTGTCGGTGCGCACGCCCGGACCGCCGGGAGCGTAGTAGCGGGTAATCTTGCCGAAGCTTGGCAGGAAATTGTTCTTCGGATCCTCCGCATTGATGCGGAATTGCAACGCGAAACCACGGTGCTGGATGTCTTCCTGCTTGACCGACAGCGGCAAGCCGGAGGCGATGCGGATCTGCTCGCGGACGATGTCGATGCCGGTGATTTCTTCGGTGATGGTGTGTTCCACCTGCACCCGCGTGTTCATCTCCATGAAGTACACCTCGCCCTCGGCGAGCAGGAACTCCACGGTACCGGCATTTTCGTATCCCACCGCCTTGGCCGCCCGCACCGACAGGTCACCGATATAGGCGCGCTGTTCCGGAGTCAGTTGCGGACTCGGTGCGATTTCAATGAGCTTCTGGTTGCGCCGCTGGATCGAGCAGTCACGCTCGAACAGGTGCACGACGTTGCCGAAGCTGTCGCCGAGAATCTGCGCTTCGATGTGCTTGGGATTGACGATGCATTTTTCCAGAAAGACTTCCGCCGAACCGAAAGCCTTGGTGGCCTCGGAAATCACTCGGGGAAAGTTCTGTTCGAGTTCTTCGCGACTGTTGCAGCGGCGAATACCACGGCCGCCGCCACCGGAAGTGGCCTTGAGCATCACCGGGTAACCGATGCGGTCGCCTTCGATCAGTGCCTCCTCGATACCGGCAACGTTGCCTTCGGTACCAGGCGTCACCGGTACGCCGGCCTTGATCATGCTGCGGCGCGCTTCGGTTTTGTCGCCCATGCGCCGGATGACTTCCGCCGACGGGCCGATGAATTTGATACCACGCTCGGCGCAGATTTCCGCCAATTCGGCGTTCTCGGAGAGGAAACCGTAGCCGGGGTGCAGCGCATCGCAGCCGGTTTCCACCGCCAGATTCACCAGCTTGCGCGGGTTCAGGTAGCCAGCCAGTGGCTCGGCACCGACACTGTGGGCCTCGTCCGCACGCTTCACATGCAAGGCATGGCGATCAGCGTCGGAGAAAATCGCCACCGAGCGAATGCCCATTTCGGCGCAGGCTCGTACGATTCGTACGGCAATCTCACCACGGTTGGCGATCAGGATCTTTTTTATCACTTGGAGGTTCCCTTGAGCCGGTGGCACCACGACCTGCTAGAGCAGGTCGACGCGTGACCAAATGTTTCAATTCAGTCGCAGGCCCACACTAGCGCTCACAAGGGATTAACAAAAATGAATAAAAATTGGGTCAGGCATAAGTAAACACTTATAGTTGAAGCATCCGCTTGTGCCCAGAGCCAGAATAAAATGCGTAAGTCATTGATGCGTATGACGTTGCGTCAGTTGCAGATCTTCAATGAAGTGTGCGATTTGCGCTCTTACAGCCGCGCCGCCGAAGAAATGTCGTTGACCCAACCGGCCGTCAGCCTACAGATTCGTCAGCTCGAAGAGCTGATCGGCCAGCCATTGTTCGATTATGTCGGCAAAAAACTCTACATGACCGAGGCCGCCGAAGCCCTTCAGCGCGCCAGTCGTGACATCTTCGGGCGGCTGGAAAACCTCGATATGCAGCTGTCGGATATGCAGGGCTCGCTACAGGGTCAGCTGAAACTGGCGGTGGAATCCAGCGCCAAATACTTCGTGCCGCACCTGTTCGCCGCTTTCAAGCGCCAGCATCCGGAAGTGAACCTGCAACTGACCGTGGTCAACCGTGGCCAGGTGATCCGGCGCCTGTCGGACAACCGCGACGATCTGGTGATCATGTCGATGGTGCCGCAGGACATGGGCCTGGAGTTCTTGCCATTTCTCAACAACCCGATTGTCGCCGTGGCCCGTCCGGATCACCCGTTGGCACATCTGGGGCCGCTGCGTCTACAGGACCTTGAGCCCTACACGCTGTTGATCCGCGAATCTGGCTCAGGCACGCGACTGGCGTGCGAAGAGTATTTCAAGGAAAAGCGCGTGCATTTCACCCAGACCCAGGAAGTGGCCTCGGCCGAAGCTCAGCGCGAATGCGTACTGGCGGGTCTGGGCCTGGCGCTGTTGACGCGCCACGCCCTGAACCTGGAGCTGGCGACCGGCGGGCTGGTCGAGCTGCCGGTCGAAGAGTTGCCACTGCTGCGCAGTTGGTGCCTGGTGCAGGCCAAAGCCAAACGGCTGTCACCGGTGGCGCACGCCTTCCTGGCGTTTATCCGCAGCGAGCGCACGCAGATCAGCGCGTTGGTTGAGCGTTTCGACGGGAAGCTGCGGGCGCTGCCTGCCAATGAGTGATCTCGGGGAAATCGCCGATTTCAGCCTGAAGCTGGCGAAGTTCGAAGCGATCCTCAATCGCGCGGCGAAATTCCATGCGGCGCTGGTCTTCCTGCTGACGGCGGGTTTTCGCGGCGCTGTTGCGTTCTTCGTAGGGCTGAGCCATTTCGAGTCTCCCAAGGCGATGACGGGAGTTTCAGGATAGGCAGACAGGATGACGGTTTGGCTGCGCCGGGGTTACAGACTGATGAAAGTTTCGCAAATGTGCGGTGTGGTTGAGGACGCCTTCGCGAGCAGGCTCGCTCCCACATTTGATCTCGACATGATATGGAAATTTGTGTTCACAGGGAGATCCCCTGTGGGAGCGAGCCTGCTCGCGATCAAGGTCGGAACGACCTTGTGATGACATCAGTCATCCAAGGCTTTCACGGCTTTGGGCGACAAGCGCAAACTGCGCAAACTGCGTTTCACACTCTTGAGGTGATTGACCAGACTCGGCCCACGCGCCATGGCCACGCCCATTGCCAACACGTCGATCACCACCAGGTGGGCAATCCGCGAAGTCAGCGGCGTATAGATCTCGGTGTCTTCGTGCACATCGATCGCCAGGTTCACGGTCGACAATTCCGCCAACGGCGTCTGGCTCGGGCAAAGGGTGATCAACGACGCTCCGCTTTCACGCACCAGATTGGCGGTAATCAGCAAATCCTTGGAGCGCCCCGACTGGGAAATACAGATCGCCACATCGGTCGGCTTCAAGGTCACGGCCGACATCGCCTGCATGTGCGGATCGGAATACGCCGCCGCTGTCAGCAGCAAGCGGAAGAACTTGTGCTGCGCATCCGCCGCCACCGCACCCGAGGCACCAAATCCATAGAATTCGACCCGCTGGGCCTGGGACATCAGCGTTACCGCACGCTGCAGCTCCACCGGATCGAGCTTCTCGCGAACCTCCATCAAGGTGTGCAGCGTGGTGTCGAAAATCTTCAGGCTGTAATCGGCGACAGAGTCGTCTTCGTGGATCGCGAACTGGCCGAAGCTGGCCCCGGCCGCGAGGCTTTGCGCCAGTTTCAGTTTCAGATCCTGAAAGCCCGAGCAACCGATGGCGCGACAGAAACGCACGATGGTCGGCTCACTGATACCGACGCTGTGGGCCAGATCGGCCATGGAACTGTGCATCACGGCCGCAGGGTCAAGCAGCACGTGGTCGGCGACCTTGAGCTCCGACTTGCGTAACAGGTGACGTGACTGGGCGATGTGTTGCAGCAGATTCAAGGGGCTGGACTCTTCTTATGGGCAGGGATGTAGCACGCTTGTAGTTATACTACATGAATTGGCATTTTGCCTGCTCAATGCGTAACTCGATGTCCCCGAATCAGGCATGATCAAGTGCATGTAGCCCTTAAAACGGATTGAGCTGTTCACGCAAAATCCCGGCCAGCCCAGCGGCCTCCACGGGACGGCTGATCAGATAGCCTTGCACTTCATCGCAGCCTTCGGCGCGCAGAAACGCCAGCTGATCTTCGCGTTCGACGCCTTCGGCCACCACTTTCAACGACAGCCCGTGGGCCATGGCAATGATCGCCCGGGTGATCGCCGCGTCTTCGCTGCCCTCGCCCAGACCGCGGATAAAAGCCTGATCGATCTTCACGTAATCCACCGGAATCCGCTTGAGGTAGCTCAAGGACGAATAACCGGTGCCGAAATCGTCGATGGCCAGTTTCACCCCCAGCTCACGCAATTGCCGGAACGTCGCAATGATGTGCTCGACGCTGTCGAGCAAGTGACTTTCAGTCAGTTCCAGTTCGAGGTAGTGCGGCGCCAGACCGGTTTCCTCCAGGACCTGACGCACCAGGCTGACCAACTTGCCCTGACGCAGTTGATGCACCGACAGGTTCACCGATACGCGGATCGGCGCCAGCCCCTCGCGCTGCCATTGGCACGCCTGCCAGCAAGCCTGACGCAGGACGAACTCGCCAATCGGCCCGATCAGCCCGGTTTCCTCGGCCAGCCCGATAAAATCCCCCGGCGGGACCTGACCCAGCGTCGGATGGTCCCAACGCACCAGCGCTTCGGCGGCGTTCATGCGCCCGGTGGCCAGGCACAACTTCGGCTGATAGAACACCTTGAGGTGTCTGTCTTCAATGGCTTTGCGCAGCTGATTCTCCAGTTGCAGACGCTCCAGCGTGCTCGCTTGCAGACTGTCGGTGTAAAACTGGAAATTGTTACCGCCCAAGTGCTTGGCATGTTGCATGGCCATGTTCGACTGACTGACCAGTGCGGCAATTTCCCGCGCATTGTCCGGCAACAGGCTAATGCCCATCGAAGCGCTGACCACCAATTCATGCCCGTCGACGCTGAGTGGCAGACGCAACTTGGCCGATAACCGCGTCGCCACCCGAGCCAGACTGGAAAGATTGCCGTACGCATCGAACAGCACCGCAAACTCGTCGCCGGACAAGCGAGCGATGGTGTCCGCCTCGGGTAACGCGTTAACCAGTCGACGGGCCATTTTTTGCAGCAACTGGTCGGCGATTTCGTGGCCCAGACTGTCATTGAGCAACTTGAAACGATCCAGGTTGATGTGCAGCAGCGCCAGACTGCGCCGCCCGCCCTGCCGAACCCGCTGATGGGCTTCGTGCAGGCGCTCGCGGAACAGCGAACGGTTGGCAAGGCCGGTGAGTTCGTCGTAGTGGGTCAGGTAGCGCATCCGCTCTTCGGACTCGCGCCGAGCCGAGAGATCAGCGAAAAAGCCGACGATATGGCTGACATTGCCTCGGCTGCCGCGCACGGCATTGAGTTGCAGCCATTGGGGATACAACTCACCGTTCTTGCGCGTTTCCACCAGTTCGCCCTGCCAAGTGCCGTGCTGCTCCAGCGCGTGGCGGATCGCGACGTAGTGACGACGGGCATCGCGACTGCACGGCAGCTCGACGACGTTGCGCCCGAGCATGTCGTCGATTTCATAGCCGGTGACGCGGCTGAAGGCCTGATTGATCGCAATCAGCGCGTAATTCGGGTCCAGAATCACGATGCCTTCGCTGGCTGCTTCGAATACCGTGGCTGCCAGCCGCTGCTGCTCTTCCAGGCTTTTGCTGGCGCTGATATCGCGACGGGTACCGACCATGCGGATCACCCGACCGCTGTCGCTGCGCTCCACGGCACGACCGCGGTCCTCGATCCACACCCAGTGGCCGTCGCCATGGCGCAGGCGGTATTCGACTTGATAGTCCTCCGTGCGCCCCTTCAGATGTTCGACCAGCGCGAACTTGAGTGACGGCACGTCTTCGGGGTGCAGTCGCGGTTTGAGGTCGCGCAGCAGCGCCGTGACGTATTCCGGGGCAAGGCCGAACAGTTCCTGAATCTGCGTGTGATGGACTTCATCGGTTTGCAGGTTCCAGTCCCACAGCCCGAGTTCGCTGGCCTTGAGTGCCAGTGCCAGCCGCGTTTCGCTTTTGCTCAAGGCCTGATTGGCGGCATCGAGTTCACGGCTGCGCTGGGCCACGCGGTCTTCGAGATCGACCTGCGCTTTACGCAACTGCGCTTCTGCACAACGGCGCTGTTCGATCTCCTTGCCCAATTCCTGGTTGAGCTGTTCGCTGCGCGTCTGCGCTTGCTGCAAATGCTCGATCAGGTGTTGATTCTGGAAACGCCGCAGCAATCCGCGATCGATCAGTCGATTGACCTGCCACGCCACCACACTCAGCGAGCCGAGCAGAATCAAGCCGAGCCAGCCCCAGCCACGCGCCTGATCGTCGCCGCCCCAGAACAGATAGCCGATCGCCGGCAGCAGGCACGGCAAGGTAAACGACAGGAATGCCGGCAGGCTCACCGCATAGGCCACGCTGGCCGACAGGGTCGCCGCGCCAATCAGGCCGAAAACCCAGGCTTGCTGGATAAAATTGTCCGCAGGCACCAAGGCGATGCCGGCACCGGCCAGGGTCAGGCCAGTCAAGGTCGAGCCGAGCAGGAACATGCGAAACCAGATTGGCTGGGCCTGGCGCTCGGGGATCGCCGAATCGAACGCGGCCACCTGTATCACCCGCAATGCGACGAGCGACAGCAACCACACCAGCCAGACACTGACCACGAAGTAGCGCTGCGGGCTCCAGAGCAAAGCGGCGCAGATCAGACCATTGATCAACATGAACAGCGTGGGCAGCAGCGAGCCCTGATACAGCAGTCGCGTACGCTCCACCGCCATTTCGACGGCATAGTGCTTGCGGATCACCCGGGGTTCCACGAAGGGGCCCGACAGTTCGGCGCTGAGGGTCATGGGCAACGTTCTTATTCTTATAAGGAAGGGCCTGCGCCCGAAACGTGGACGGAGCATACACAAGGCGATCCCGTTGCCAAACTGCTGCAGATCAGAATTTGCGCGAAATTTCCCGCTGCCCGGACGCCGCTTCACCCCCTCAAGCGAGACGGGCCGAAGCCTGCAGCCAGTGACCGACCGGTCGTCCTCGACGGCGCTTTCATCGGCTAATGCAAAGCTCGGTTTGCCCGGGCCTGCGGCGCACCCTAGAATGCCCCGATGCGCGATGATCTCTCCCTTCTGCTGAACTCCCTCAACGATGCCCAACGCCAGGCCGTAGCGGCCCCCGTTGGCCGTCAGTTGGTCCTGGCCGGTGCCGGTTCCGGTAAAACCCGAGTGCTGGTGCACCGTATCGCCTGGTTGATCCAGGTCGAAAACGCCTCGCCTCACTCCATTCTGTCGGTGACCTTCACCAACAAGGCCGCTGCCGAGATGCGTCACCGCATCGAGCAGTTGCTGGGCATCAACCCGGCCGGCATGTGGGTCGGCACCTTCCACGGCCTCGCGCACCGCCTGCTGCGGGCGCACTGGCAGGAAGCGGGCCTGAGCCAGACCTTCCAGATTCTCGACAGCGACGACCAGCAACGCCTGGTCAAGCGGGTGATCCGCGAGCTGGGCCTGGACGAGCAGCGCTGGCCGGCCCGTCAGGCCCAGTGGTTCATCAACGGACAGAAAGACGAAGGTCTGCGTCCACAACACATTCAGGCCAGCGGCGACTTGTACCTGGCGACCATGCGCGGCATTTACGAAGCCTACGAGGCAGCGTGCCTGCGTGCCGGCGTGATCGACTTCTCCGAACTGCTGCTGCGCGCCCTCGACCTGTGGCGTGACCACCCCGGCCTGCTCGCGCATTATCAGAAGCGCTTCCGGCATATTCTGGTCGACGAGTTCCAGGACACCAACGCCGTGCAGTACGCCTGGTTGCGCCTGCTCGGCAAGGGCGGCGACAGCCTGATGGTGGTCGGCGACGACGATCAGTCGATTTACGGCTGGCGCGGCGCGAAGATCGAAAACATCCATCAGTATTCGTCTGACTTCCCGGACTCCGAGACCATTCGCCTGGAGCAGAATTACCGCTCCACCGCCGGGATCCTCAAAGCCGCCAACGCCCTGATCGCCAACAACACCGGGCGCCTGGGCAAAGAGTTGTGGACCGACGGCGGCGATGGCGAAGCGATCAACCTGTACGCCGCGTTCAACGAACACGACGAAGCGCGCTACGTGGTCGAAACCATCGAAAGCGCGCTGAAAACCGGTCTGGCCCGTAGCGACATTGCGATTCTGTACCGCTCCAACGCCCAATCACGCGTTCTCGAAGAAGCCCTGCTGCGCGAGCGTATTCCGTACCGCATCTATGGTGGTCAGCGCTTCTTCGAACGGGCGGAAATCAAAAACGCCATGGCCTACCTGCGCCTGCTCGAAGGTCGCGGCAACGATGCGGCGCTGGAGCGGGTAATCAACGTGCCGGCCCGTGGCATCGGCGAGAAAACCGTCGAAGCGATCCGCGAACATGCGCGCCACAGCGACGTGTCGATGTGGGAAGCGATGCGCCAACTGGTCGCCAATAAAGGCCTGACCGGACGCGCGGCAGGCGCCCTCGGTGCCTTTATCGAGCTGATCGAAAACCTCGCCGCCAAGTGTGCCGAGATGCCGCTGCACCTGATGACCCAGACCGTTATCGAGCAATCCGGCCTGATCGCCTACCACGAAGCGGAAAAAGGCGAGAAAGGTCAGGCCCGGGTGGAAAACCTTGAGGAACTGGTCAGCGCCGCGCGCAACTTCGAGAACACCGAAGAAGATGAAGAGCTGACACCGCTGGCCGCGTTCCTCGGCCACGCTTCGCTGGAGGCCGGCGACACCCAGGCCGACGAACACGAAGACAGCGTTCAACTGATGACCCTGCACAGCGCCAAAGGTCTGGAGTTCCCTTACGTGTTCCTGGTGGGCATGGAAGAAGGTCTGTTCCCGCACAAGATGAGCCTGGAAGAACCGGGTCGCCTTGAAGAAGAGCGGCGTCTGGCCTACGTGGGCATCACCCGGGCCATGCAGAACCTGGTCATGACCTATGCGGAGACCCGCCGTTTGTACGGCAGTGAAACCTACAACAAGGTCTCGCGTTTCGTCCGTGAAGTGCCGAAAGGCCTGATTCAGGAAGTTCGCTTGTCGAACAGTGTCAGCCGCCCGTTCGGCGGCAACCAGTCGATGAGCGGCAGCAACCTGTTCAGTGGCAGCGAGATCCCGGAAACCGGCTTCAGCCTCGGTCAGACCGTGCGCCACTCGATCTTCGGCGATGGCGTGATCCTCAACTTCGAAGGCTCCGGTGCCCAGGCGCGGGTGCAGGTCAACTTCAGTGAAGGCAGCAAGTGGCTGATGCTCGGCTACGCCAAGCTGGAAGCCATCTAAAGCCCAACTCGATTGCTTTTCTGTAGGAGTGAGCCTGCTCGCGATAGCGGCCTGTCTATTATCAATGTATTGACTGACACACCCTCATCGCGAGCAGGCTCACTCCTACAGGAGGCGTTATCTTTCTGAACCAATCGTCTTTTCCTACAGCCAAAAGTACATCGGCCGATTGCCTCGCCAAGCTGAACGCAACCTGTCAGGCAAAAGCCCGAAACACTCTCTCGCTAGCCAGTAACACTTCAGCTGTGCAACATGACGCGCGAGTCTCCACAAAACGGGAATACCTTTTATGAAACGTTTTCTTAGCATCGCCATGGCGTTGTGCATCGGCCTGACGATGAGCCTCGACGCCAACGCCAAGCGCTTTGGTGGTGGCAAAAGCGCCGGCGCTGCGCCGACGCACCAGACCAGCCAGATGGCTCCTTCTTCTCCAGGCGTCGGCGGCGCTGCCGCAACCGCGGGTGCTGCCGGTGCGGCGGGCACTGCGGCCAAGGCCGGCGGTGCCTCGAAATGGCTCGGCCCGCTGGCCGGTATCGCTGCCGGTGGCCTGCTTGCCTCGATGTTCATGGGCGGCGGTTTCCAGGGCATGCAGATCTTCGACATTCTGATCATGGCCCTGATCGCGTTCGTGATCTTCCGCTTCATCGCCGCCCGTCGTCGCAAGCAGCAGGAGCAATTCGCTCCGGCCGGCGCGCCGATGCAGCGTGAAGCCTTCGAGCAAAAGCCTGCTGCCATGGGTTCGATCTTCGGTGGTTCGGCCGCGCCTGCCGCCGCCCGCCCAGTGATCAACGCACCGGCTTGGTTCAACGAGCAGAACTTCCTTGAAGCCGCGCGTAGCCACTTCCAGTCGCTGCAGCAGCACTGGGACGCCAACGAAATGGACAAGATCGCCGAGTTCGTGACCCCGCAAATGCTCGACTTCCTCAAGCGTGAGCGTGCGGACCTGGGCGAGGGCTTCCAGTCGACTTACATCGACAACCTGCAGGTGCAACTGGACGGCGTCGACGATCGTGCCGACAAGACCATCGCCACCCTGACCTTCACCGGCGTTTCGAAAACTTCGCGTTTCGACCAGGGCGAAGTGTTCAGCGAGAGCTGGAACATGGAGCGTCCGCAGGGCGAGAACCAGCCTTGGCTGGTGGCCGGTATCCGCCAGAACGGCTGATCCCTTCCTGCGCTTCACTTGTGGTAACAGACCCCGGCCCAGGCCGGGGTTTTTCATTTCACGGTTGCATCTATAGCGAGCTACTGTATAAACCGGCCCATATGAACCGCGCCATTCAGCAAGAGGATCCCGGACGTGGAAGAAATCATCGAACAACTGCGCGAAGCCAACGAACCCGTGCCGGTTCCGCTGGAGTTGCCTGACGAAGACCTGCTGGTGGAAATCGAAGAACAACTGTTCATCGATATCCCGTTTGTCTTCAGGGAGTTTTTGCTGACGGTCAGCGATGTGGTGTACGGCAGCCTGGAACCGGTGACGGTCACCGACCCGCAATCACACACTTACCTGCCGGACGTCGCCGCCAATGCCTGGGATGCCGGTGTCGATCGCAGCCTGATCCCTATCTGCCAGGACGGCGACGATTACTACTGTGTCGAAGAAGACGGCACTGTGGTGTTGTGGCAGGCCGAGGAAGAGCTGATTGCCGAAGAGACCTGGGAATCGGTCTGGCACTGGGCGCGGGACGTCTGGCTGGAAAGCTGATTCGCCTGACGCCCCGAGTGGTCAATGCCCCGACGACTCCTTGTGGTTGTCGAGGGTTTCCAGCAAGGCCACCTGCATCCGCGTATGCACACGGATGAACCAGCGCCAAAGCAGCGCCGCCACGGCGGCCGCGACCACGGCAATCAGCACCAGCAACTTGTTGGTCGGCAGGATACTGGCCGACAAGGCTGCCAACAGCAGGAAAATCACCAGCAGCGAGAGGATCGGAATCACTTCGGCGATCACCCGGCGCACTCGCTGCGTGTGACGCCCGGCCATTTCCGGCTTGACGCCCATCTCCGCCAATAGCATCGACAGCGCCTTGAGCTTACGGTACGCAGCTATCAGGAACGGCAGCGACACCAGCAGCGCCCCGCCCCAGATCAATGCCTTCTGCCAGCTCGGGTCGCCAATCCAGTCTTGCAGCCACAGCGACATGCGCTCGGCGAAATACGCGCCGGCAAAGAAGATCGCAATCACCAGCGCCAGATTCACCCCGACCTGCAAAAGAATCCGCCGGATCATCGACGCCAGCATCGCGCCCTCGCCTTGCGGCTGAATGCTGCGCAACCATTCGCCGTACATGCCCAGCACGCGGCCAAGACGCCTGGGCACGACGGCAGACAGCTTGATCGACAGCGGATCCGCCGCGCGGATCAGGTATGGCGTCAGCAGCGTGGTGATCACCGACACGGCCACGGCGACCGGATAAAGGAAGTTGCTGGTGACCTGCAAAGTCATGCCCAGCGCGGCGATGATGAAGGAGAACTCGCCGATTTGGGACAGACCCATGCCAACCCGCAATGAGGTTCGTCCGTCGTTGCCGGCGATAAACGCGCCGAGGCCGCAGGACAACATCTTGCCGAGCACCACAGCCACGGTGATTACCGCGATCGGCCAGGCATATTCGATGAGGATCAGCGGGTCGAGCATCAGGCCGATTGCGACAAAGAAAATCGCACTGAACAGGTCGCGAACCGGCTCGACCAGCCGTTCGATCTTCAGCAGTTGCCGCGACTCGGCCATGATCGCGCCGATCAGGAAGGCGCCGAGGACCATGCTGTATTCGAGCTTGACCACGAGCAGGCAGAAGCCGAAGCACAGGCCGAGCACGGTGATCAGCAGCATCTCGTTGCTGTCGAATTTCGCCACATAGGCCAGCAGACGCGGCACCAGGAGGATGCCGATGACCAGCGCGACAATCATGAACAGCGACAGCTTGCCGACTGTGGAAAACACCTCGCCGGAGCTCACCGTGCCGCTGACGGCAATGCTCGACAGCAAGGCGATGATGCCGATGCCAAGGATGTCCTCGACAATCAGCACGCCGAAAATCAGCTGGGCAAAGCGCTCGTTTTTCATCTTCAGGTCGTTCAGCGCTTTAACGATGATGGTCGTCGAGGAAATCGCGAGGATCGCGCCGAGGAACAGCGAGTCCATGGTGTTCCAGTCGAACCAGCGGCCGATTTCGTAACCGATCCAGATCATCAGGATGATTTCGAGAAACGCCGCGATAAACGCCGTGGCGCCGACCTTGAACAGCTTGCGCAGGCTGAACTCCAGGCCGAGGCAGAACATCAGGAATATCACCCCGAGCTCGGCGAGGGTCTTGATGGTTTCTTCGTCGTGGATCAGGCCGAACGGCGGCGTGTGTGGGCCGATGATGAAGCCGGCGACGATGTAGCCAAGCACCACCGGCTGCTTGAAACGATGAAACAGCACGGTCACCACACCTGCGACCAACATGATCACTGCCAGATCCTGAATGAAACTGATGGCATGCATGGCGTGGGCTCCTTGATCACGAGGCTCATGGACAGACGTCAGAACGGTCTGCGCGAGCAGGGTAAAAATCCGCTTTTGGTGTGGGAATTGCCCTTGGGCAGGGCTTTTGCAGGTTAACACCGCGACTTCCGTCTGAAAGCCGGTGCAATATATGGAAACAGATCGACACCCCGCGTGACGGCGACCCGTCGCCCGGCGTCCCGATAACGGTGCTTTTTGAAAAGCGACCAGGCGCCCGCAGAGGTGCTTCCAGCAATCAGCCTTGATCCGTGAGAACGTTATGGAACCCGGAAACGCCCAGCTGTCGATGACGGTACTGATGACCCCTGACATGGCCAACTTCTCTGGCAATGTCCACGGCGGCACCCTGCTCAAATACCTCGACGAAGTGGCCTACGCCTGCGCAAGCCGCTATGCCGGCCGTTATGTGGTGACCTTGTCGGTGGATCAGGTGATTTTCCGCGAGCCGATCCATGTCGGCGAACTGGTGACCTTCCTCGCCTCGGTCAACTACACCGGCAATACTTCGATGGAAGTCGGCATCAAGGTGGTGACCGAGAACATCCGCGAACGCTCGGTGCGTCACACCAACAGCTGTTTCTTCACCATGGTCGCGGTGGATGACCAGCGCAAGCCTGCCCCGGTACCGCCGCTGCAACCGCAGAACAGCGAAGACAAGCGCCGCTACATGCAGGCGCAGCAGCGTCGGCAGATTCGTCAGGAGCTGGAGAAGCGTTATCAGGAGATCAAGGGCGACGCTTGATCAGACGCTGGATTGATGCCGGCTGATAGATAGCTTTCGCGAGCAGGCTCGCTCCCACAGGTGGAACGCATTCCAAATGTGGGAGCGAGCCTGCTCGCGAATAAAGACGACTCGGTGTTACAGACTGATCGCTGTCGCCTCGAACTTTACCCGCGGATGCGCTATCCGGTCCTGCGCCCGCACCAGCTGCAACTCATAACTGGCGCACGCCTGAGTTTCCAGCAGCACCTCGTGCACCGCCGCTGCAGTGAACTCGAACGCCGCCAGCAGGCTGTCGCCGAGCAGCACCCGCGCCAGAAACAGGCCGGACGTCAGGTCGCCGACACCCACCGGCTGACGCGGAAACGCCAGCAATGGGCGGCGCAGATGCCAATTGCCCTCAGCCGTCACCAGCAGCATCTCGAAGCCATCCGCCGGTTTGCCCGGGTAATCCAGATGCTTGACCAGCACTGCCTTCGGCCCACGCGCCAGCAGCGCTCGCGCCATGGCCAGGCAATCGAACAGCGACTGCGGCTTGCGCCCGGAAAAGCTGTCCAGCTCCAGTTGGTTCGGACACAGGATGTCCGCCACCGCCGCCGCTTCGTCCAGCAGGAAATCGCTGACCTCGGTCGGCACGCTGCAGCCCTTCTCGGGATGCCCCATCACCGGATCACACAAGTAGAGCATTTTCGGATTGACCGATTTGATGCGCGCCACGCCGCTGAGAATCGCCCGGCCCTGGGCGGCACTGCCCAGATAACCCGACAGTACCGCATCGCAGTTGCCCAGTTCACCAATCGCGGCGATGCCTTCGATCAGCTGGGGAATCTGCTGCGGTGCCAACACTTCCCCGGCCCACTGACCATACTGAGTGTGATTGGAAAACTGCACGGTATTGAGCGGCCAGACGTTGACCCCGACCCGCTGCATCGGAAAAACCGCTGCGCTGTTGCCGGCGTGGCCGAACACCACATGGGACTGGATGGCGAGCAGATGAGGCGTACGTTTCATTCGGGGCATTCCGTAAAACGATTGAAATTCAAGCCGCGCAGTATGCGACGAAACACAGCCTGTACGACAGACCGGCGACGCAGTTAAGCTGATGCCATCTTTTGGAGTTCGATGTTGATGCTGACCCTGGAAAACATCTTTGTGCTGATGCTGTTCGCCGCTGCCGGTGCGTGGTTATGGCACAACCACGGCTTGCGCGAACGGGCGCTGGAACGGGTCAAGCAGCATTGCCTCAACGTTGGCGTCGAGTTGCTTGACGGCAACGTGGCCCTGAAAAAGATCGGCTTGATCAAGGACGCCAACGGGCGACGCCGCCTGGCGCGGGTCTACAATTTCGAGTTCACCGTGACGGGCGAAAGCCGCCATAACGGTACGGTCACACAATTCGGCGCGCACAGCGCACAGATCGAACTGGCGCCCTACCCCGCGCCGTTCGACGACACACCGCCGGTGGTTGAGGTGCAAAAGCCGCGGGCGCAAGTGGTGGAGCTCAGCCAGTGGCGGCAGGAACACACGAAGTGGAAACCTTAAGCTGATTCACCGAATCCGGCATCGCGCCAGACCCGCCTGTAACTCATCGACATTCTGCGGCTCGGTAAAAATCAGCTCAAGGCGCGAGTCTTTTCGCCATTCGCTGGCGCGCCAGGTCAGTTCGGCATTATCCAGCGCATTCGCCGACACCCAACCATCCGCGCTGTGGATAACCAGCTTGGCCCTTTGCCAATCAAGGCGTGTCAGCCACTTGATGATGCCTTGCTTATCGAACATCTGCCCCGGATGCCAGCGCCAACCGATGCTCCAGCCCCCCGCCTGGGCCTGACTCAGGCAGATCGGCAGCGCCGGATCGCTCCAGACGGCCGGGATCTGGCCCAGCCCTTTGGGCGTCACCAGCTTATCGACGCCCGTCGAGGCTCGTGCCGTCCGTCCCGGCAACTCGCTCAAGGACAACTGTGCCTGCTGCGTCCAGATCAGGCTGACGGGTGGCAACTGGCTGGCGATTTCTTCTCGCGCCGCTTGATCAAGGTTTTCCGCCTTGTTCAGCAGCAACAGACCTGCGTCAGTCAGTGCTTGCCGTTGGGCCTGCGGCAACGGTTTCCCAGCGTGCAGAGCCTGCGCGTCGAGCACCAGCACACAGGGCTGAACCGCCAGCACACCCAGCCACGGAGCCTCGTTCAACTGCTTGAGGAGCTGCGCCGGATGACCCAGTCCGGACGGTTCGATAAACAGCCGGTCTGGCCTGGCCTTGCGCAGCAATCGGCCAAGGCCGATCTGGAACGGCGCGCCGTTGACGCAACACAAACAGCCGCCGGCCACTTCGCCCAGTGCGATACCATCGGCGTCACTGCTCAGGAGCGCCGCGTCCAGGCCAATCTGGCCGAACTCGTTGATCAGCACCGCCCAGCGCTCGCCCTCCGGTCGCTGCGCCATCAGGTGGCGAATCAGGCTGGTCTTGCCGGCGCCCAGGGGGCCTGCGATGACATGGGTCGGAATGTTCTGCAGCATGGTGGGCATTTCTTTGAAGAACGTTTTTGAGGAGTTTGCAAATGCGCTGGATGGGATGGTCGTTGCTGTTGCTGCTGGTGTCGAGCGAAGCGTTGGCTCAGGCCTGTCTGGTGCACAGCCAGGGCGAGCGCCTCGATGTCAAAGTCTGCCAGCAGAATCGCTCCATCCCGAAAAAACTGTTCAGCGGCGGTTTCTGCCAACCGACGCTGGCCGGGCAGAAAGTCGAGGTGCAATACCTCGACCAGTGCCCGAGCGGTGCGTTCGGCGTGTGCAGCAACGCGCAGGTTGCCAATATGCCCTATCGCCAGGATATCCACTATTACGGCGTGGCGACCGATGCAGCCTACCTGAAGCCCTATTGCGAAGCACAAAGCCGCGGATCATGGCGCAAGCCTTGACGGTCAGCCGAGCCAGTCGAGGGTCACTATCAGCCGACGTTCGCCGACGGCCAATTGCGGCGAACGGTGGATCAGCCCGAACCCCTCGTTACCGTGCCACTTCTCGCCTTTCAGAAGCGCGACCTCGCCGCTGCCGAGTTGCTGAATCTGTGCGGCATCCTCAGGCTCTGCGTTGGCCTGACCCAGTTGCCTGCGATCCATCACGCCATCCTCAAGCCATTGGCTACCCACGCCGGCGTAGGTGGTGATCAGGCGTACGGGCACGTGATCGACATGGAAACGGGGACACATCGCCTTATCCAACGTGCGCAGACGCAGGCCGATGCGTCGCGCGCCTAACAGACAGGCGAAGGCACCAACCAGCCATTTGAGGTCGGCAATAAAACCTTCGTAGCCCTCAAGGTCGCGAAATCCTGCGGCCAGCCCGGCCAGGTCCGGCTCGCTGTCCTCATCCGCAAGCTCAAGGCACAACGACTCCGCCAGGGGTTCGTCGAGCGACAGCAACAAACGAGCAAAATCTGCGATGTGCACGGGTAATTGCCGCTGCCAGATGGCGAGGTTGACGTCGTCATCGAGGATTCGCGCCAGCGTTGTAGGCGTCGGCCCCTGATGGTGCAGGCGAGTTCGCTCTTGTAATGGTTTCAGTGCAAGCATCAGGCGGCCTCTTCGTCCCAGGCGCCGAACGGATCCGGCAACAACCGCCAAGCCTCGACACCCAGTGCCATTTCATCATCGGTCAGCAGGCATTCGTCCAGTTCGGCAGACAATCGGGCGAAATCGATGTTCTGCCCGATGAACACCAGCTCCTGGCGACAATCGCCGACGCTCGGCGTCCAGTTCTCCATGATGGCGCGGGTATTCTCCTGGTCCTGTGGCCACTGGTCCTTCGGCACAAAACGCCACCAGCGGCCGGCGAAACCATGGCGCATCAAACCGCCGGCCTGCGACCAACTGCCCGCGTCCGTGGGCTTGCTGGCGAGCCAGAAAAAGCCTTTGGAACGCAGCAGTTTGCCGTTCGGCCATGGACGGTCTATGAAACTGAAGAAGCGTTGCGGATGAAAGGGCCGGCGCGCACGGTAGGCCGTTGACGCGATGCCGTATTCCTCGGTCTCCGGTGTGTGCGTACCGCGCAACTCTTGCAGCCAGCCGGGTGCCTGTGCGGCTTTGTCGAAATCGAAACGACCGGTGTTAAGGATTTTCTCCAGCGGTACCTCACCCATCACCATCGGGATGATTTCGGCGTGGGCGTTAAGGCGTTGCAGGATCGCGATCAATTCTTCGCGTTCACGCTGGCTGATCAGGTCGATTTTGCTGATCAGCAACACGTCAGCGAACTCGATTTGCTCGATCAGCAGATCGGTGATGGAGCGTTCGTCTTCTTCCCCGAGAATCTCGCCACGCGAGGCGAGGCTTTCGGCAGCCTGAAAGTCCGGTAGAAAGTTCATGCCGTCGACCACCGTGACCATGGTGTCCAGACGCGCGATGTCACTGAGGCTTTGCCCGTGCTCATCGCGAAAGGTGAACGTTTCCGCTACGGGCAGTGGCTCGGAGATGCCGGTGGACTCGATCAGCAAATAATCGAAGCGATCTTCGCGGGCGAGCTTGCTGACCTCTTCCAGCAGGTCTTCGCGTAACGTACAGCAAATGCAGCCGTTGCTCATCTCGACGATTTTCTCTTCCGCGCGGTTCAGGCTGACATCACGCTGAACTTCACTGCCATCGATGTTGATTTCGCTCATATCGTTAACGATGACGGCTACACGCAGTCCGGCCCGGTTACGTAGTACGTAATTAAGAAGCGTACTTTTTCCGGCACCGAGAAATCCTGAAAGTACGGTCACAGGCAGTTCGGCTGACATTGGATAATCCTCTACAGGTGGCAGCCGATGTGCGCCTTTGCTGGCGCATTGCGTTTTAGCGCTGGTAATCGGCAGTGCCCAGGCTGGCTTCGAATTTATGTTATAGTATAACAACATAAATAAGCGAGCCCTCCTTTGGCTTCCCTTGGTAAAGAGTGAATCAGACTCAGGACGCGACGATGAAAACTACGCTGAGGCGCCTGATATTTAGCTTGGCGTTACTGGCGACGGGCAACGCGTGCGCGCAACTGCCGGAACTCGCCACCTGCACGCGTAGCGCAAATCTGCTGGCGTGTCAGGATGCCGAGGGCAACGCCTATAGCGTCAATACCGTCGGTACGACGCTGTACTTGCGCGGGTTCGAAAAGAACGGCAATCGGTATTGGGCACAGACCAATAGCCGCTTTGGCCAGTTGACCTTCTTCACCGGGATCGCCTCCGATGGCGAAGCATGGGTTGGCTACACCCGACGGGTGGGCTGGACCACCATCAATCGCTTCTCGAGTTCGGGGGGAAGCAGGGCGAAATTCACGTGCAGCCGGGTAACCGGCTGTTAGATCGTCGTTTTGCCCAATGCATTCCGGACGGGATTAGCCTTGGCTGTAGCGCAGAATGCGGTGTTTCACGTGGAACGCTCGGGCTGCGGATGTAACATGAAAGTGTGTTCATGAAAAAGCTATCGTGTTATTTATTGTTATAATATAACATTAAATGAAATCACACGATGAGTCTGAACATGAACGCGTTGACGCTACCGGACATCGCCGCGCAGGCCGCTCGTGAGGCCCTGCCCCTCGACTGGGTGGGCATGCGCGGCATCGCATTGCCTGTATGGCTGGAGGGGCAACGGCTGAACGCGAAGGCCGATGCAGGCGTCAGTCTGGATGATGGTGAGGCACGCGGCATTCATATGTCGCGCCTGTTTGTGGCATTGGAGCCTCTCGAGCAAGAGGCACTTTCCCCCGCTTTACTGCGCCAAGTTCTTGAGCAGTTTCTGCAGAGCCACGCGGGTTTATCGCACTGCGCGTACCTGAATATCCGCACCGAATTACTGCTGAACAGACCGGCGCTGGTCAGTCCTCTCGCGGGATGGAAATCCTATCCGGTGAGAGTTTCCGCGCGCTTGAAGAACCAAATGTTCCACGTGGAACTAGAAATCGAAGTGCCCTATTCCTCCACTTGCCCATGTTCTGCAGCATTAGCCCGCCAGCTGATTCAGCAGCAATTTATCGACGACTTCGCCAACCAATCACTTGAGCACGCGGATGTTTTGGCCTGGCTGGGTTCGACCAAAGGCATCGTCGCGACACCGCATAGCCAACGCAGCACCGCGCAGTTACGCCTGCACCTGAACGAGTCCCTCAGCGAGTTGCCGCTGATCAAGGTTATTGATGACGTCGAAGCAGCGCTCGGCACCGCCGTACAAACCGCAGTGAAACGCGCCGATGAACAAGCGTTCGCGCTCGCCAATGGCCAGAACTTGATGTTCTGCGAAGACGCGGCGAGGCGCTTGAATCTGGCGCTGCGCCGCACCCAAGGCGTCAGCCAGTTCCACTTGAAAGTCATCCACGCTGAAAGCCTACACGCCCATGATGCTGTGGCTGAAAGCAGTTGGCGTCGGGAGCAAGCATGATTCGCTGCCATTCCCTGAGTTGGGGTGCACCCGGCCAGCCACTGACGACACCGCTGGATCTTGAACTGGAAAGCGCGAGCCTGACCGCCATTATTGGCGCTAACGGCTGTGGAAAAAGCAGCCTGCTCAAGGTCATCGCCGGGCTGCAAAAACCCTTGGCGGGGCACGTGGCGCTGAGTGTTCCACGCCAGAGCGGGCTCTCGTTCCTGCCCCAGCAGCAGCACTTGGATCGACAATTCCCGATCAGCCTGGAAGAGTTGGTCGCCGCCGGGTTCTGGGGACGCAGGCTCTCGACGCAGCTGCGCACGCAACGCCTTAATGCCGCATTGGAAAACTGGCATCTGAGCGGCCTCGGCCATCGCCCGTTGATGGCCCTCTCCGGCGGTGAATTGCAACGTGCCCTGCTCGCGCGGCTAAGCCTCGCCGACGCCCCGATATTATTGCTGGACGAGCCTCATGCTGCCCTCGATGAACTGGGCCAGGCGCTGCTTTGGCAACACATCCACGCCTGGCACGCCGAAGGCCGAACGATCGTTGTGGTCTGCCACGATCTCAGCGCTGTGCGCCAACACATCCCCCAGACATTGCTGATCAAGAACAGCCGTTGCGTCTATGGTCCCAGCACCGAACTGATTCAACAGACACCGCATGCGCAGGTGGCCTGATGCTCACCCTCGCTCACTTCTGGCAACCGTTCAGTGAGTTCATGTTCATGCGTCGCGCCTTGCTGGGCGGATTGGTACTGGCTTGCAGCACGGCGCCATTGGGCGTGTTTCTGATTCTGCGGCGCATGAGCCTGATCGGTGACGCCGTCGCGCACGGTATCCTCCCCGGCGCGGCGTTGGGCTTCTGGTTCGCCGGCCTGAGCCTGCCGGCGCTAACGCTCGGCGGTCTCGGCGCGGGCATGAGCATGGCAGGGCTCGCGGCCTGGATCACTCGCCGCACCGGCCTGCGCGAAGACGCCAGCCTTGCCGCGATCTATCCAATTTCCTTGGCGAGTGGCGTACTGATACTGGGCATTGCCGGTAAACGTCTGGACCTGTTGCATCTGCTATTCGGCTCGGCACTGGCCGTCGACGGCCCGACACTCCACGGCATGCTGTGGGTCTCGGCGATCAGCCTGATCACCTTGCTGCTGATCTACAAACCGCTGCTGCTCGACACACTGGACCCGTTATTTCTGCGCACCGTCAGCCGCCTCGGCCCCCTCGCCCATGGCGTATTCCTGACGTTGGTCGTGCTCAACCTGGTGATCGGGTTTCAGGCCATCGGCGCGCTGATGGTTGTCGGACTGATGATGCTGCCCGCCGCCGCGTCTCGATTCTGGAGCCGCCGCCTGCCGATGCTAATCGCAATCGCCGCGCTGATCGGCTGCCTGTCGGTATGGCTCGGATTGTTGCTGTCGTTCTATTACTCGCTGCCCAGCGGCCCGGCCATCGTGCTGGTTGCCGGAGCGGGTTATCTGCTGTCCGTAGTGTTCGGGCCGGTTCACGGTTTGTTGCGCCGCCCTCCTTTGCTCACATCCCTATGAGGTGTTTCCCGATGCGCGTCTTGGTCGTGCTGTTCAGTCTGTTGCTGTCGATGTCATTGTCGGCGGCGGAAAAATTGCCGGTGGTCACCAGCTTCAGCATTCTCGCCGACATGGTTCATCAAGTTGGCGGTGATCATGTGCAGATCACCAGCATGGTCGGCCCGGACGCCGATGCCCACACTTACGAGCCGACCCCGGACGACGCCAAAGCCTTGCTCAAGGCACGCGTGATTATCAAAAACGGTCTCGGTTTCGAGCCTTGGCTGGATCGCCTCGTGGCCAGTACCGGCACCAAAACCACAGTCATCAGTGCCAGTCGCGGCGTGATTCCGCGCTCACTGGATGAAGATGGCGAAACCGTTCCCGACCCGCACGCCTGGCACAATCTGGCTAACGCCGAGTTGTACGTTGGCAACATCACCAAGGCGCTGATCGCTGCCGACCCGGCGAACAAGGCGGACTACGAGCGCAATAGCCAGACCTACCTCAAGCAGATCTACGCCTTGCTCGCTGAAGCAAAAACCAAACTCGGTGCGCTGCCAGCGGGCAACCGCAAGATCGTCACCAGCCATGACGCCTTCGGCTATCTCGGACAGGCCTACGGTATCGACTTCATGGCGCCACAGGGACTGTCCACCGAGCGCGAACCGTCGGCCGCCGAAGTAGCTGCACTGATTACCCAGATCCGTCAGGCCAAGGTCAAAGCGGTGTTCATGGAAAACATCAAGGACGCACGCCTGCTCAAGCAGATCGCCGATGAAAGCGGCGCGCACATCGGCGGCACGCTGTACTCCGACGCCCTGGCTGCCAGCGGGCCGGCGAGCACGTTCACCGGACTGTTCGAATACAACCTCAACACCCTTTACAACGCGTTGAGCCAACCATGATCCGCAAGAATCCTTCGGGCGATTTGCCAACCATCGCTGAGTCGGCCTACGTCGATAAAACCGCAATCATCTGCGGCAAAGTGGTGATTGGCGAAAACGTCTTCGTCGGTCCCTACGCGGTCATCCGCGCCGATGAAGTAGATGCGTCAGGCGAGATGGAGGCAATCACCATTGGCGCCAATTCGAACATCCAGGATGGCGTGGTGATCCACTCGAAATCCGGCGCGGCAGTGACCATCGGCGAGTTCAGTTCGATTGCCCATCGCTCGATCGTGCATGGTCCCTGCGTGGTCGGCGACCGGGTGTTCATCGGGTTCAACAGCGTGCTGTTCAACTGCGTCGTCGGCAACGGCTGCGTGGTGCGGCACAACTCGGTGGTCGACGGACGAGACTTGCCCGATGCGTTTTACGTACCGTCTACCACGCGCATCGGCCCGACCACCGACCTCACGCAATTCCCGCCGGTAAGCGTCAGCGCATCGGAGTTTTCCGAAGACGTGGCACGCACCAATGTCGATCTGGTACGTGGCTACAAAGCCTTGCAGAACGAGTTCTGAGCCATGAACAGCGTGCTGATTCGTAACGCAAGGCTGGTCAACGAAGGGCGCGAAGTAGAAGGCGATCTGTTGGTCAGCCATGGCCGCATCGTCAAAATCGCCCGCAGCATTGAAGGCGAACGGGCGACGCTGGAGATCGATGCAAACGGCCAATGGCTCGTCCCGGGCATGATCGACGATCAGGTGCATTTCCGTGAGCCCGGGGCGCCGGCCAAGGGCAGCCTTTACACCGAGTCGCGCGCAGCGGTGGCAGGCGGCATCACCAGTTTCATGGACATGCCCAACACCCAACCGGCGACGCTGACCCTCGAAGCGCTGGCAGACAAGAAGCACCGGGCGGCAACCACTTCGGTGGCCAATTACGGCTTTCACTTCGGTGTCAGTCACGACAATCTCGATACAGTGGCCGCGCTCAATCCCTGCGAAGTGGCCGGTGTGAAAGTGTTCATGGGGGCGTCGACCGGCAATCTGCTGGTGGACGACCCGGCGACGCTCGAGCGGCTGTTTGCCGAAGTGCCGACGATTCTGTTGGCC
Source organism: Pseudomonas hamedanensis (assembly GCF_014268595.2). Taxonomy (NCBI): domain Bacteria; kingdom Pseudomonadati; phylum Pseudomonadota; class Gammaproteobacteria; order Pseudomonadales; family Pseudomonadaceae; genus Pseudomonas; species Pseudomonas hamedanensis. The sequence continues at coordinate 4,146,923 of NZ_CP077091.1, read as the reverse complement.
CACTGCGAACACACGCCGAGCATCGACGCCAATGCAGCCAACCTGCATGCGCAGTTCGGTGAACGTCTGCCGCCGGCAGCGCACGCACTGATCCGCAACGCCGAAAGCTGCTATCGGTCTTCAAGTCTGGCGGTGGAACTGGCCCGACGTCACGGCACCCGCTTGCATGTCCTGCACCTGACGACCGCGCGTGAACTGGCGCTGTTCGAAGATAAACCACTGGCGCACAAACGCATCACCGCGGAAGTCTGCCTGCACCATCTGCTGTTTGACGATCGCGACTATGCCGACCTCGGCAACCTGATCAAATGCAATCCGGCGATCAAGACCCAGGCTGACCGCGACGCCCTGCGTGCGGCGTTAAACAGCAATCGCCTGGACGTCATCGGCAGTGACCACGCACCGCATACCTGGGAAGAAAAACAACGGCCCTATGCCCAGGCGCCTGCCGGTCTGCCATTGGTGCAACACGCCTTGCCGGCGTTACTGGAGCTGGTCGAAGAGGGCGTGCTACCGATCACCACGCTGGTGGCGAAGACCAGCCATCGCGTGGCAGATCTGTTTGCGATTCCGGATCGTGGATACTTGCGCGAGGGCTACTGGGCAGATCTGGTGCTGATCGCTGCGCAGGCATTTGAAGTGAATCAGCAGCCGATTCTGTCGCAGTGCGGATGGACGCCATTTGCCGGGCGCAGCTTTCGGCACCGGGTGAGCCTGACCATGGTGTCGGGGCAAATCGCCTGGCATGAGGGTCGGATAAATGAGCAGTGTCGGGGGTTGGCGTTAAGGTTCATGCGCTGACTTGGCTGAGGTTTTCGCGAGCAAGCTCGCTTCCGCAAAAAACGGGAGAGCGAGCTGGCGGGCGACAGGGTTCAGGCGCGCGGTTTGACGGTGCCGCAGTCCTGACCCAGCCACACGGCGCGGGTTTCCAGGCTGCCTTTCTGGTTGATGCCGATGGCATTGAACGTGCCGTTGGCCACCGTGGTGAATTCTCGATCGCTGAGGAATGTCGCTACACCCGTCCCTTGGGCTTTCGGGCAACTGAAGCGGAATTTCCACTGGTTGCCGTTACGCTCGGTGATCTGCTGTTTGCAGCCCGATTGCGGGTCGGCCAAAGGGATATCGTTGGTCGCTACTTGCTCAGGTGTCAGGCAGGCACGGATCCCCTTGCCGCCGATATTGATGCCGTTCTTTTCCAGCGCAGCGCGCTGTTGCGGCGTGATCTGACCTTGAATCTGGCCAAGAATCGATTGCACATCCATCGCCTGGTCATCGACCTTCAGATTGCTCGAAGACATCTCCCACAGCCCTGGCTGCAGCATCTGCGCTTGCGCAACCACCGGCAATGCCAAACCCAGGCCCAGCGCCAAACCCAGCAGACGAACGTTCATCGAAAAACTCCTGATCAGTAGTGGCCGTTAGACGTCGGCCAATCGCTTCGGTTCATGCCCCAATTAAATAGCGACATTCGCGGTAGAACATGGTCTGTTAAGCATTGATTCTCGCGGAGCAAGGCTGCCCCATGGATTACTTCGGACCGCACCTTTTCGGTTATCTGATTGCCCTGCTACACACCCTCGGCCTTATCGCTGCCCTCCATGCGGTGCTCACCGTGCGCACTGCGCAAGGCTCGATCGCCTGGGCATTGTCGCTGATCTTCATTCCTTACCTCACGCTGATTCCTTACCTGGTGTTCGGCCGCAGTACTTTCGATGGCTATATCAAGGCGCGGCGCCAGGCCAACGAACAGATGCGCCTGGCGATTTCCGAGTTGAACTGGCGGCCGTGGGTGGAAGAAGCCCTCGCCGCTCGCGCATCGAATGCCTATGGTTCCTTGCGGGCCATGCCCAAGCTGGGCCGCATGCCCTGCCTGGCCAACAACGAAGTGCAATTGCTGATCAATGGCAACGCAACCTTCAACGCAATCTTCCAAGCGATCGAACATGCGAAGGAAGCGATTCTGATCCAGTTTTTCATCATTCACGACGACCGGCTCGGCCAGCGCTTGCAGGATTTGTTACTTAAAAAGGCCGCTGAAGGCGTGATCATTCATCTGCTCTACGATCGCATCGGCAGCCACGCCCTGCCCCACCGCTATGTGCAGGCCTTGCGCGATGCCGGCGTCGAGGTCAAAGCCTTCGCTACGCGCAGTGGCTGGCTCAATCGGTTCCAGGTCAACTTCCGCAACCACCGCAAAATTGTCGTGGTCGATGGCGTGCTCGGGTTTGTCGGCGGGCATAACGTTGGCGATGAATACATGGGTGAAAAGCCGCCGCTGGCACCGTGGCGCGATACCCATGTGCAGGTCCGTGGCCCGGTGGTCGCGTGCATGCAGGAGTCGTTTGCCGAGGACTGGTTCTGGGCCGCGCGGACCTTGCCGCCGTTGATCCTTCCGGACGCGTACCCCGAAGACGGCGTGCTCTGCCAACTGCTCGCCAGCGGTCCGGCGGACGCCTACGAAACCTGTTCACTGTTTTTCGTCGAAGCAATCCATGCGGCAACCGAACGGGTGTGGATCACCAGCCCTTATTTCATCCCCGATGAAGCCGTGTTCGCCGCGCTGCGCCTGGCGGTTTTACGCGGCGTGGACGTCCGTCTGTTGCTGCCGTCGCGGCCCGATCACCGCATCGTCTATGCAGCTTCCAGTCTGTATGCCTTCGAAGCGGTACGAGCCGGGGTGCGAGTGTTCCGCTATCAGCCCGGGTTTCTCCATCAGAAAGTGGTATTGATCGACCGCGAGATCAGCGCCATCGGCAGCGCCAACCTCGATAACCGTTCGTTCCGGCTGAATTTCGAAGTGATGTTGCTGACCGTCGACAGCGAGTTCGCCACGTCCGTGGAACAGATGCTGATCGATGACTTCGCCCAGGCCAGTGAAATTGCCAAAGAGGAAAGCCGGGAGATCCACCGCCTGCAACAGGTCGGCATGCGAATCGCCCGGCTGATTTCACCGATCCTCTGAACAGCCTCAGCGTCTCAACCAGCTGAGCATCAGGGGTGGTAGAGGTCGTCGCGCGTCCACGGCAATTCATGGCTACCGTCGGGATGCGCTTTCACCGCGAGAATCTGGTGCAGATTGATCCAGCCGCGTGCGAAAGCGTAAGCGCAACCGGCCAGGTAAAGGCGCCAGATACGCAGGGCTTGCTCTGGCACCAGTTTCGCGGCGGCTTCGAGGTTGTCCTCCAGCCGCTCACTCCAGTGGTCCAGCGTGCGCGCGTAATGCAGTCGCAGGCTCTCGACGTCGACGATTTCCAGCCCCGCTTCGCTGATCTCGGCGCTGATCATCGACAGGTGCGGCAGTTCGCCGTTGGGGAACACGTATTTCTCGATGAAATCCCCGGCGCCTCGCCCGACCGGGCGGCCATCGGTGTGCTTGGCCGTGATGCCGTGGTTCATCACCAGCCCGCCCTCTTTTACCGCGCCAAACAGGGCTTTGCAGTACTGCGCGAGATTGGCGTGGCCGACGTGCTCGAACATGCCCACGCTGACGACTTTGTCGAAGCGACCATCCTGGGGCAGATCGCGATAATCGAGCAATTGCAGTTCGATCTGGTCGTCCAGGCCCTCGGCCTTGACCCGTTCGCGGGCCAGTTCCAGTTGCGCCTGGCTCAAGGTGATACCGAACACCCTGGCGCCGAACTCGCGGGCAGCAAAGCGGGCCAGACCACCCCAGCCGCAACCGACATCCAGCAGGTATTCGCCCGGCTGCAAACGCAACTTGCGGCATAAATGACGGAATTTGGCTTGTTGCGCTTGCTCAAGCGTCTCGCTGCCGGTTTCGAAGTACGCGCAGGAATACGCCATGTCGCTGTCCAGCCAGAGCTGGTAGAACGCGTTCGACAGGTCGTAGTGGTAGGAAATGGCTTTGGCGTCGGTTTCCTTGTCGTGCAGTTTGCGCTCGGGATGACTGCCTTCGTTTTCATCGAGCAAGGCACTGCTCAATTCGTCACAGACCCGAATCACCTCGCTGATCGAACCCTCCAGTTCGAGTTTGCCTTCGACGAAGGCGGCCCCGAGGGCGTCCAGGCTTGGATGGGTAAACTGACTGACCATCTGTGGGTCCTTGACCACGATGGTAACGCTGGGCGTTGGCCCCAGATTGAACTCATGGCCGTCCCAGAGACGCAGGCGCAGCGGAAGCTGCAGATTCTGTAAGGCCGGTGGAAGTTGCGCGAGCATGGAAATCCCCCCTTGTTTCAGACGTCAGATCTGAGGGTAGCCCATTGCGGAAAAATAGCAGGCTATCGATATGATTAGCCGTATCTATCGCTACGGACGCTTCAGCCAGGCAGTCATTGGCAAACGCCCTCAGAATAAAGGACTGCCAACGTCAGGCGCAGTTCGATGAAATTCTTGTCATGTATCGGCCTCGAGCTTGAGCAGCGGCTCTTGAAAGCGTAACAAGCGACCAGCATTGCCCAACACCAGCAACGTGCTGAGGTTATGCAACAACGCGGCAATCATCGCCCCGGCGGCACCCAGCCAGCCGAACGCGGCGAACACCACGATGGCCAGCGTCCAGCCCAGCCCAATGATGACGTTGACCTGCAATGTCCGCCGGCATTGGCGGCTGAGCCGTACACAAGTACCCAGCCTGCGCAGATCGCTGCCGATCAGCACGATGTCCGCCGAGGCCAGCGCGATATCCGCGCCTCCCGCGCCCATCGCCACACCGACTACGCCGGCCTTCAAAGCCAGCGAATCGTTGATGCCATCGCCCACCACCATCGGGCGGAAGCCGCTGTCGATTTCCTTGAGCACCCGATTCAGTTTGTCCTCGGGCAAGGCCTGGGCTTCGATCTCGTGCAAGCCGACCTCCTCGGCCAGCGACTGCGCCACGCTCTGACGGTCACCGGTCAGCAGCAATTGGCGGCCGAGGCCCAGTTCGCGCAATTCGCCGAGGGCAGATCGCGCTTCCGGTTTGACCGTGTCGGCGAGCAACAGCCAGGCGAGAAATTCACCGTTCAACGCCAGGCCGGCAATCGGCCCGTCGTGGGCCGGGACAGGTGTGGTGACTACGCCCAGTTGCGCAAACAGCTCTGGCCGGCCTAGCGCGGCCTGGCCCTGCGCGGTCATGGCAACCACACCAAGGCCCTGCCGTTCGTGGATGTCGCTCAGTGGCAGCCCATCCTTTTGCTGGCCCAGTCCGGCGAGCGCCCGGCTCACCGGATGACTGCTTGCCGCGCCCAAACTGGCGGCCAGCGCCAGGAGCGTCGAGGTGTCCGCGTGCAGCGTGTTGATCGAGTGCAAACGCAAAGTGCCGAAGGTCAGAGTGCCGGTCTTGTCGACCACCAACGAGGTGAGGTCGGCCAACTCCTCGAGAAACGCCGAGCTGCGGATCAGAATCCCGTGCCGCGCAGCGACGGCAACCCCGGCAATCGCGGTGGCTGGCGCCGACAGGACCAACGCGCAGGGACACGCCGCCACCAGCACCGCGAGCATCGCTTGCGCGTCGTGGGTAATGAACCAGGTCACCGCCGCCAGCATCAGCACCAACACCATGTAGCTGCCGGCGTACCGTTCGAGCAAACGGGTGATTGGCGGTTTCGAGCGCTCGGCGTTTTGCATCAGTGCGATGACTTTGCCGAGCGTCGATTCATCCCCGGTGCGCGTGACTTCGATGCGCAGCAGCCCATCGAGGTTGATCGCGCCGCCAAACACCGACATGCCGACGCCCGCTTCCACCGGCACCGATTCACCGGTAATCGACGCGGTGTCGAGGCTCGCCTGGCCGGCCAGCACTCGCCCGTCCGCGGGCACCCGATCACCGGCACGCACCTCAACGGTGTCACCGGATCGGAGTGTGCCGTTGTCCACCTCGACGATCATGCCACCGGCCAGAACCTTGCGAGCGTGGCTGCGGGTCAATTGGCCGAGCGCATGAATGGCTTCCTGGGAGCCGATGACGCTACGCTCCTCCAGCACGTGGCCGAAAATCATGATGATCGGCAGCAACGCAGCGGTCAGCAGATCGCCGGTCGCCCACGCGCCCAACATCGCCAGGGCGATTAATTGATCGGTGATGCCGTGCAGACTCGGATACCGCAGGCTGTACCAGGCCGAACGCATCACCGGGACGGCCACCAACAACGAAGCGACGCCGAGCAGCAACTGACTGACGCCGGTCTGCTCCGGCAGCAGCCAGCGCCAGATCAGACCGAGGCCCAGCAGACCGAGCGCCAGCATCGCCAGGGTCAGTTGACGGGCGGCGCGGCGTTGCTCGGCCGAGGACAACAGACTCGGTGCAGCGGTGGATGCAGTCATTGGCTGGCTCCCTGAATGATCAGGCGGGAATCGTCTTTCGGGTCGACTGTGGTCACGGAACCGGCCTGACCAAGAGTTTTCGGCATGCGCTCACGGTAGAAACGCAGGAGCAATTGCGGATCCCGGGTATTGCCCAGGCTCAACACGGTGGCCGTGTCGGCGCTGGCCTTGGCCAAACGTTCGCCGGCTTGCGCGTGGGCCACTTGGCGGGTTCGATCGGCCTGTTCGTTGGCCATCTGGGTGACTTTTTCGGCGTCGGTGCGCGCATTGGCGACTGCCTTGTCAGCTTGCTGACTGGCCGTCAGAACCGCGTTGAACGCGCTGACGGCGGGATCCGGCAAGCTCGATTGCACATCGACCCGCGCCACTTCAATACCGATACCCTGCCCCGCTGCCTTCAGTTCGGCCAAGCGTTGGTTGATGCCGTGGACCAGATCGCCACGCAGGCGTTCGCGGCGCTCGGCGGCCTGATTGTCAGATCCGAGCAATTCCGGGCGAGCGACCAGAATGGTATCCAGGTCACGGGCAGCGGTGAGCGCCACCGCACTGCGCGTCACCAATCTGTCGAGTGCCGGCAGCACGTGATCGGCCTGCAGGACGAAATCATAGGGGTCGGTGACTTTGTAGAACACTCGCACATCCAGTTGCACCACACCGGCATCACCGGTCAACAGATAACCGGAGCCGGCCAGCGCATCGCTCAACGGTGTGGCAAAGGACGCGACTCGATCGGCCTTTAGCGCTTCATCGCTGCGCAGCAGATTCTCGACTCGGCGCTCAATCACCCGATCCGCTGCCGGCAGCAAAACCACCTGCTCGAACGGCTGTGGCCAAGCCAGCAACAGACCGGCATTTTGCACCCGGTCGAGGGCGCCGAAGTGCAAAACAACTGCGCGATATTGCGGATCAATCTGCCGGACGTTGGAGAATGCCCAAGCCAGCGCGGCCAGCACCGTCACCGCATACAGGGCTAAAAAAGCCAAACGTCCGGCCTGAATCCACGGACTGTTCGTTATGGGTGTTCCACGTGGAACTTCATCATTCATGGCTGCGACCCGGCTTTGCTGTCCAGTGTCGGCGGGCCGTCTACCAGTACGCGGAAAGGTGCGGCGTCAGTACGCAAAATCAATTTGGTGTCAGGGGTAACGATGGTGCCGAGGGTATCCAGCGAGCGCAGCAAGTTGTAGAGCTGCGGTGAGCTGGCGTAGGCGCGGCCGTAAATCTGCGCGGCTTCGACACGCGACTGCGCTTCGATCTCGGCGGCCTGCACCGTCGCGTCTGCTTGGACGATGCGTGCGTCGCGCTCGGCAGCAGAGCGAATCTGCGCCGCTTCGCGTTTGCCGATCGCGGTGCGCTCCGTGGCGATGGTTTCACGCTCGGCGCGCATCCGGTCGACCGTGGCCGTGAGCGTTACGGACGGCAATGTCAGCCGCTCAACGCCGACCTGCAACACACGCACGCCATAAGTGGCGAGCAACTGCTGATCAATCTGCTGGCGCAACTGCGCCTCGAAATCGCCGATGCGCACCTGACTGGCATCGGTGTTGACCAGACTGGCCAGATCAAAACTGCTGGCAGTGGTCTCCAGCGCAGAACCGATGAAGGTCCGAATCTGCCGCGCGGCTTCGTCCGGCTGATTCTGCACCGCACGCATAAAGCGCTGTACGTTGTCCGGATCGCCCTGCACCTGCCACGCCACGTAAGCCTGCACGATGATGCGCAAGCCGTCGCGCGTGCCGACATCCTGCAAGCCACTGGAGGTGGTCCGCAGGCGCAGGTCGACAGGAATTGCCGCTTCGAACGGTGCCGGCCAGCGCCCGCTCAGGCCCGGATCAAGCAGGACCCGCGCAGGATTGCCGAAACGGGTAATCACAGTCGCTTCACCGGAACGCACTTGCACCAGGCTTGCGGCCGCCAGCGCAAACGCGACCAACAGCGCCGCCCATGCCATGCGCCGCCAGGGAAACGGTCCCGCCGCTTCCTCCCCTGCACCGTGGTGATGATGCCCATGATGGTGGTGCCCGCCGTGGTGATGAGCGTGACCGCTGTGATCGTGATGGTCGTGAGTGGGCGACTGGCTCAAGGGGCGACTCCTGGTTGAACGGTGGTGCGCGCGGGCGTCGGATCAGCCGGCAGCGTAAACGTACGCAGGTCGATGGTCGGCGCATTGCTGCTGCCGCCCAGACGGTGGTCGAGCAGCAACAGTTTGGCCTTGCCCAGGCCCTGGCTGAGTTGCGCGAAGTATTGTTCCAGCACAAAAGCCTGACCGGCACTGGCGTAGGCTTTTTGCTCGGCGCTGAATTTAAGGTCAGCCGCTTGCGCGGTGGCCTGATTCTCGCGGGCGCTGGCGCTGGCTTTGTCGCGCGCAAGCGTGGCTTGCAACTGCGCCTGATTGCTGGCTTGCGCGGCGGCACCGCGTTCCCGGGCGATCAGCGCCTGCGCGCCAATCTGCGCCGCTTGCACGCCGTGGTAAGCATTCGCCGCGCCGGCGGGTGGATGAATGGCTTCGACGACCGTGGCGAGTATTTCCACCCCGCTGTCGAGTGTCTTCAGGTCGCTTTGCACCGCGCGACCGATTTCCTCGGCCAGACCGACCCGGTCCTGTCCGAGCAAACCGTCCAGCGTGCGCGAGGCAAAGTCGTGCACCAGAATTCGACTGGCGGTGCTGCGAATCAACGTCGGTACATCGGCGTGATTGTAGGTAGCGGCCAGGGCCGCTTGATCGTCCAGACCGATCCGGTAAACGAAGCGCACGTCCATGTTGACGATCTGGAAGCTCTGTTGCCCGCCCCGGCTGCTGGCAATCACCTGCGACTTATCGTTGACATGACTGGCGTCCCACAACCGGTTGGCCGCAAGCGGTGCCGGGCCTTCAGCGGGATCGAGTGAGGCCGGCGCAGGATTGGCGCCGACGCTGGTGGCCAGCTCATGCACCACGCCATTCTCAACGCTCAACACCCGCCCTAACGGCCAGGGCCAGCCGACGTGCAGGCCGGGGCCGAACACCTGCACCGGTTTGCCGAACCGCTCATAAATGCCCCGACCTTGCAGTGGAGTTTCATGAATGCCGGTCAGCAGCCAGGCCACCACAGCGACCAGCGCCAGCACGGGCAGCAACGCGCGGCGCATGTAGCTGAACGCCCAGATCTGCCGTAAATCGATGCCGAAACGGTTGTGCAGTTCATCCTGCAAGGCAAGCAACGGTTGTGGCGGCCAGCGCAGCAGATCGGCGACAAAACTGCGCGCCAGCAACGCCGGTTCAAGCTGTTCGCGGCGAGGCGTGAACAGCGACAGAACCGCGCGCAGCAGCAGCTCGATCGCGACCAGGCTTGGCAAGAGGCCGATCAACACGGCCAGGCGCACCGGCCATATCGCGCCCTCGCTGGCAAACAACAAGCACAGCCCGCCCAGCACCAAACTGATAATCGGCACCCGGACCAACCGGGCAAGCGCTGCCGCCTCAGGCCATTGCGCCGGGTGCTCCTGAGCCAGTTGCCGCTCCACGACCAACAGGCCGAACGCCAGCGACAACGCCAATGCCGCGCCGACAGAAGCAGACACACCCAACGCTGCGCTCGGCAACGTCAGATCCCAGACCTGTTCGATGCCGAGCAACACCAGCACCGCCCATCCACCCAGCCACAGCGTCGCCGGGCCGATTTGGTCGAGCGCCTGGGCACCGCGCTGACTCAGCCGGTCCAGCAGCCGCTCATACCAACCCTCAGGCGGCACGGGCTCATCCTGCGAAGGCGGCGCCTCCACGGGCGTAATCACCCGCGCGCGCCATTGCGTCACCCGCCAGGCCGATTGCAGCCCGGCGACCAGCAGCCATAGCGCCGCCCCCTGATTAACCAGCCACGGGATCCACAGCGATTGCGCTGCAAACAGCGCAACCAACAATGCCAGTGCCCATGAACCACCGGCCAGTGTGCCGAGACCGAAGGCCAGCCTGCGCAATCGTCGCCCCTGCATCGCCGCCTGCTGAAAGCGCGGCAATGCGCTGACTGACGTGCCATCAACCTGCAGATCGACTTGCATATCACCCCAAACTCTTTGGCTCGCCATTCATAGCGTTACGATATAACGAAAAACGTGAAATATTCGTACACAATCAGGTTTATTAAAAGGCTGGCACCTGTCGCTTGGCTGAAGCCTTGACCGAAAGCTCTCGAAAGCAACATATTACGTCCGTAATCTTGGCCAACCACGTGTAGCGATCCGCATCCCTCAATCAGGAGCAAGGCGCATGAGCAACTATGACGTAGTGATTCTCGGCGGTGGCCCCGGCGGCTATAACGCCGCTATCCGTGCAGGACAGCTTGGCCTCAAGGCCGCGTGTGTCGAAGGCCGTGCGACCTTGGGCGGCACCTGCCTGAACGTCGGTTGCATGCCATCCAAAGCCTTGCTGCATGCTTCTGAGCTGTACGACGCGGCAATGGGCGCGGAGTTTGCCAACCTCGGCATCGAGGTCAAACCGACGCTGAACCTTGCGCAAATGATGAAACAAAAAGACCAGAGCGTGACCGGTCTGACCAAAGGCATCGAATTCCTTTTTCGCAAAAACAAAGTCGACTGGATCAAGGGCTGGGGCCACATCGACGGACCGGGCAAGGTCACGGTCACCGATGATCAGGGCGGCAAAATCGGGCTGACCGCCAAAGACATCATCATCGCCACCGGCTCCGAACCCACTCCCCTGCCGGGCGTCGAGATCGACAACCAACGTATTCTGGACTCCACCGGCGCGTTGTCCCTGAGCGAGGTGCCGAAACATCTGGTGGTGATTGGCGCCGGGGTCATCGGCCTCGAACTGGGCTCAGTATGGCGTCGTCTGGGCGCGCAGGTGACAGTGATCGAATACCTTGACCGGATCTGCCCCGGCGTCGACGGCGAAGCCGGAAAAACCTTGCAGCGCGAGTTGAGCAAACAGGGCATCGCGTTCAAGTTGAGTGCGAAGGTTACCGGCGCGACGACGTCAGCCACTGGCGTACAGCTCAGTGTTGAGCCAGCAGCAGGCGGTAGCGCTGAGTTGCTCGAAGCCGACTACGTGCTGGTGGCCATCGGTCGGCGTCCTTACACCCAAGGGCTGGGCCTGGAAAACGTCGGACTGAGCACCGACAAGCGCGGCATGCTCGCCAACCAACAACACCGCACCGAAGCCCCGGGCGTCTGGGTCATCGGCGACGTGACCTCCGGGCCGATGCTCGCGCACAAGGCCGAAGACGAGGCGATGGCCTGCGTCGAGCAGATTCACGGCAAGGCCGGCGAGGTCAATTACACGCTGATCCCCAACGTGATCTACACCAAACCGGAACTGGCCAGCGTCGGCAAGACCGAAGAACAGCTCAAGGCCGAAGGACGCGCCTACAAGGTCGGCAAGTTTCCGTTCACTGCCAACAGCCGGGCAAAAATCAACCATGAGACCGAGGGCTTTGCCAAAGTCCTGGCTGACGAGCGCACTGACGAAGTGCTCGGCGTGCACCTGGTCGGCCCGAGTGTCAGTGAAATGATTGGCGAGTTTTGTGTGGCGATGGAGTTTAGTGCATCGGCCGAAGACATCGCCCTGACGTGCCATCCACATCCGACCCGCTCCGAGGCGTTGCGCCAGGCGGCGATGAATGTCGAGGGGATGGCGACGCAGATGTAGGTTTCGCCAATTTTATTGGCTGAACCGGCGCTTTCGCGAGCAGGCTCGCTCCCACATTCGAGCGTATTCCTTCAGGAGAAATGCGCTCGAATGCGCCCCGGTTCACAGCGGCAGATGCCCCAACGGCAACGGCCCCGGCGCCTTCACCGTGTGAATCGCAAAGTTACTGCGAATGTCGCTCACCCCCGGCAGTTTCAGCAGACAGCCGCTGAGAAACCGGTCATAAGCGCGCAGATCCGGCACCACCACTTGCAAGAGAAAATCCGATTCACCGGATACCAGAAACGCGGAAATCACTTCCGGCAGTGCCGTCACCGCTGCATAAAACGCCTCCGCCTGTTGATCGTTGTGGCGCTCGACCTTGACCCCAACAAATACCGTCAGGCCCAGCCCGACTTCGTCGCGATCGAGATTGGCCTGATAACCACGAATCACCCCGGCCTCTTCCAGTATCCGCACCCGACGCAGGCACGGCGAAGCGGACAAACCGATTTCGTCGGCCAGCTCGATGTTGCTCAGACGACCGTTGCGTTGCAGGGCCGCGAGAATCTTGCGGTCGAAGGCATCAAGTTTCATGTTTGGCAGATTCCGATAGTTGCTGCACGTAGAGCGGCAGACTATGCCAATCCAACGTGGATTTGAAGCTGACTACGCAAGCACCTGCCCCACCCTTCAGCCCTAGACTTGGCGGACCGAATCGACAACGAAAGGGCTGCGACATGGCGAATCTCTGGCTGTTTTTCCTGGCATTGGCCGTGGTCTTTCTATTGCCCGGCCCGGACATGATCCTGCTGCTGCAAACCGGTGCGCGCCAGGGACGCGGCGCGGCGTTGGCCACCGCGGTCGGCCTTGCTGTCGCCCGAGCTTGTCATGTGGCGCTGGCAGCGCTGGGCATGGCGGCACTGTTCAAAGCGGCGCCATGGACATTCGAGGTGGTGCGCTTGGCGGGGGCGGCGTATCTGCTCTGGCTCGGCATCCAGTGCCTGCGCAGCACATTGCTGCCGAGCCTTAATACTGACAAGGCTGGCGATACCCACGGCCAATGGCGCGAAGCGATCCGTCGGGGATTGCTGACCAACCTGCTCAACCCCAAGGCACTGTTGTTCTGCTCGGTGCTGCTGCCGCAATTCATCGTCAATGACGGCGCCTCCGTGCTCAGCCAATTTGCCGGGCTCGGTCTGCTGCTGGTCGGCGTCGGCCTGCTGTTCGACAGTGCCTACGCCCTCGCCGGCGCCGCGCTGGGCCGTTGGTTGCAACACAATCCAACGGCGCAACGCGTCCAACAATGGCTGTTCGGCAGCCTGCTGATCGGTTTCGCCGTGCGCCTGGCCTTCGTCCAGCAGGCTTAGTCCCGGCGGGCCTTGCGTTGGCGACGGGTAATCAGCAGTAACGCGGCGGCCGTGACCAGTACAATCGCCCCAACCTGCACTGGCCACTTGTAAGGGCGCAACGTGGCGCGCACGGCATCGGTGACCTGGGTGACGTAACGTTTATCGGCGTTTTCAAAATCCGGGTACGGGCACTGGTTGCCAAAATCCACCGCCCACGGTACGAACGGACCTTCTTTCACATAACGCTGATACAGCGCGCTCTGATCTTCCAGGCTGCTGTTCCAGCCGGCCGCATTACACAGCACAGCGGCAAACGCCTGGCTGGTGTGCGGCAAGTTATCAGCAGCGCGTGCCGCCAGCGCAGTGGCGACGAAACGGTAGTGGTAGCGCTGATCCGGTTTCGCTGCACTGGCGACCTGACGCTGTACTTCGGCCTCGCTCACCAGCGGACCGACTTGCAGCTCGGCGCTCTCCAGCGCGTAGTTGCCGCCGAATGTGGCGTAGTCGGGCGCCATCTCGTAACCGAGAATATCCATGCCCCATTCACGTGCCGTCCAGGCGGCGTTGTACAACGCACTGGCGCGTTTGGTCGGCCACCACGCGGCGTCAGCCTTCAGCCGTTGTTCACCGTAGATCTGCGCTTTTTTTTGCAGGTCGCGATTGTCGAAATAAGCCACAGCTTCCGCGTAGCGGCCCTCGCGCAGCAATCGCCGGCCGAGCAAGTTGCGCAGGCTGGCAGCGACCGGTAGCGGCACGTAGTTGTCGCGTTCTTGCTGGGTCAATGCTGGCGGTGCGGGAACGTTTTCGTCGACGTACTGCTTGAGCTCGGCAACCGTCAGCACCCGTTCGGCGACGGTTGCGGCATCGAACCAATAAACGCTGTTGCTGCGGTACAACTGCACGAAAGCTTGCAGGTATTCGCCGCGCTGCAACGCGAGAATCGCGCTTTCGCCCTCGACCCGGCACTTGGGCTGCACGGTTTCAAACGCCCAGTCCGGCGTACGCCGGTAGCCCCAGTCTTCGTTCTGCGGGAAGGCCTGCGCGGCTTTGGCATAGGCGGCAGCTGCCGCGTTCCTGTCGCCGTCACGCACCGCCAGTTTGGCCCGCAGCCACCAGGCCAGCCCGCCGTCGCCGGCGTTTTCCAGAAAGGCCTTGGCACCGGCGTAGTCGCCTTGTTGATAACTCATCGCGGCCAGCCGATCGGCGTTTTCGAGGCTGCCACGGGTGCTGTCCTGCAGTAGCTTCACCAGTTTTTTCTGGTTCGGTGGCTCATCGCCAAACGACCAGCCCTGGCGGCTGACCAGCGACGCGGTGACCAGTTGCTGCACTGCTTTGTGCTCCAGCAACCGTGCCAGCTGCGCTTCGGGCAACTCGGCCAGTTCGTTCATCACCTGTTTGAGCGAGGTATAGCCGACGGCGGAACCGTGCAGGTTCTGCGCTTCATACAATTGGATGGCGCCGCTCCAGTCGCCAGCGGTGCGCAACACCCGCGCCTCCTCGCCCAGGCTGGCGACACCCAGTTCGAGCGGATCGCTGAAGCCGTCGATGCTCAACTGGCGGGTCTGGCGAAAGGCATCCCGCGCCTGCTCCAGCGCCTCGATGCGGTTCTGCGCCGCACTGCTCGTGGCGAAGGCGAGACGCCCCAAAGAATAGGCCGCCCAGGTGCTGCGCAATGGACGCTGGTCCGCCGGCAATGCCAAGACCTTGTTGAAGTAGTCGGCTGCCATTTGATGATCGCCGGTGGCAAAGGCCACCGCACCGGCCACGTACAAACGAATTTCCGCGGGCAGACTGGCGCCCTGCTCTTCAACCTGACGGGCATCGCTCAACCCGCGCAAGCGTTTGACCACGCCTTGTTGCTCGGCGCTCAGGCCCACCTGCTCAGCCTGTTCGCGGGCCATTTCAGAAGCATTGTCTTCGGCGTAATCGTTGGGGTTATGGGTCGCTGCCGTGACGTTTTTCAGGCCGGCGATGGTTTTGCCAAGGCGACTGACTTCGAAGCTGAAGCTGCCCTCCGGCAGATCGGCCAGCGTCTGCGCGCGATTGTCGAGCAGCCGCATCGGGAAGTCCGGCCCACAGGCCAGCGCCGAACCCAGCGGCAGGCTGAGGCTCAGACAGAGCAGATGGCGAGGCCAGTTACGGGTCAACATGCGAACCTCCTTGATCAATGATTGCGCAACGCGCCCAACCGATGGCGCGCTGCCCGCCCGCCGGCAAGCGGCCGTCGTGCAAGCGGGTGAAGGTAAGCAGATCCGGACGCTGTTGCAACGAGTAACCGGCAAGCGCATCGGCGCTCTCACAGCCTCGGCCCGTTAAGGTGATGCGCGCTGGCCAGGCGCTGTCGAGATTGCCCGGGTTGTCGAGCTGAATATCGTAAAGGCCGTCCTGTGCGCTGACTGTCACGCCGAGACGGCTGCCCAACGCATCCCCCCGGGCGACGGCGCGCAGCGTGGTCAGGCTCCAGGCACGACGATCGTTGGCCAAGGGCAGGCGAAACCAGATCAGCCCGGCCAGGTGTGGTGGCGGATCGTCGCGCAGGGTTTTGCCCAATTGGCTCAGTTGCAGCGGATCGGCAAGCAATTCCCGACGCTGCCCGCCCCGCTCAACCTGCACTTCGCTCTCTATCTGTGGCGCACCGCCGTCATCCGGCAATAGCGCCACGCCGTAAGCCGGCAGCGCCAGATAAAAAGGCTTGTCCGTGCTGCGCGCCCAGGCCTTTGCCCATTTCAACGCTTGCTTGGCATCGAACAAACCACGGCGCGGATCGCTGACCGCGTGGACTTGCAGCACGCTGCTGTCGACGGTTTGCAGCAACGCCGGCAGTTGCGCGCTGTTGAGCCAGGCTGGCAGCGCGGTGATGCTCAACGGCAGGGAGGTCGGCAATGCCGAGCGCAGATGGCTGAGGAATTCGGCATACGCCGGCAACCGCGCAGTGCCCGCGTCGTGGTCGATCTCGACACCGCTCGGCACCAGCCCTTGCGCCTGCCAGTCGCTCAGCACCTGCAGAATCTGCGCGGTGACTTGATCCCGATCCAGCGACTTGAGCTGTCCGTCGAGACGAATCACCGCGATCAAGGGACGGCCATCGGCTTTCAATAAGCGCGCGTCGATCCGCGCCCGGCTCACTCCCGTATTGGGGAAGGCCTGCAGCGCCAGCACACGTAGGGTCGAGAAGTCCGCGCGGCTGTCACGCAACGCCTGTTCATGGGCCGGCGTCCATTGGCGTTGCCAGATGTAGAGTTGTTGATCGAGAGCGGGCGCGTCCTGCTGCCGGCAAGCAGAAAGCACCATCAACGCAAACAGACCGACGATAAAGCGCATACCTTGCAGATCCCTGACACTACGAGGCTGCAAGGTTACACAAATTCACGCTCAGGGCTTGCGGGCAATAATCACCTGGCTTTTCGCGACCACCGCATCCAGCGCCTGTTTGATCTGCGCGCCGCGCGGTGAATCGAGCACGGCCTGCCAGGTCTCGGCCCAGTGATTGAGCAGCGGATGATCCGGGTCGCTGAAATCGACCTTGGCTTCCCAGAACAGCAGCATCCACATCGACCAGTAAAAACCGTACTGGCTGTGGCTGATGATCTCCAATCCCGCCTCACTGACCAGCGCCTTGAACTGCGCCTCGCTGAGGATGCGAATGTGGTTGGGCTTCTGAAAATACTCGGGCGCGGCGAGGTCTTTTTGCAGGTCCTCGGAACTCGGGTGCGGCACGCTCAGCAGGTACAGCGCGCCAGGTTTGCCGACACGGACCAACTCGGCAAGAAACTGCGCAGGATCGTCGACGTGTTCAATCACTTCCGTGGATACAACGCGCGACGCGGTGGCGTCGGCAATCGGCAACGGATTGCAGTCGGTGACGTGACACTCGACGTCACGCGCGGGGGTATCGCTCAAGCGCTGGCGGGTCGCTTCGACCTTGGCGGCATCGATGTCGGCAATGATGATCTTCGCCCCGCGCATGCCGCAGAAATGCACGTTGCCGCCGTCGCCGCAGCCGACATCCAGCAGGGTGTCATCGGCAGACACCACAAAGCCTTTGAACAGCTCGTTGGTCTCCTGGTTGAACCAGCCGCTGAGCTTGGCATCGTACAGCCCGAGCATGTACGGATCGACCTTGCCGGCGGGCGGTTCCGCGGGCGCAGTCGGGGCCGGCGCTGGCGTCGCCGCTGTGAGTTTCTTCAATAGGCTCAGCATGGGGTGGCTCCAGAGGTTGGGACGACGGATCGGGACGTGCCGAGGCGACGCACAAGTGCAGCACCGCGGTTGCGCATGGGCATTTCGACCAGGCGGTAATTGAGCTCGCTGAGCAGCACGATCAGACAGAAAGCGATCAGCACCGTCAGCACAGGGTGGCCAGCGGGACTGGGCAGACCGGCGCTCTGCAGGCGGAAGATCAGTTCACGTACCAGTTGATAGGCGGGTATGTGAATCAGGTAGATGCCGTAGGAGCGGCTGCCGATCCAGCCCAGCAGCCGCTGCACGGCGCCAGCGGGCATCAGGTAATCGCGGTTATACGAGGCAATCCACACCAGTATCGCGCTCAGCACGGCGATTGAACCGATGCGATACCAGGCGAGCGTGAAGCGGTCAGTGGCCATGAAGCTCAGCAGCGCGCCGATCATGATCAACGCCGAAATCCCGAGCCAAGGCCGCGCGAGAAACGCCGGCCGCCACCGTTGATAACCCGGCTGCGCACTCCACATCGCCAACAGCACACCGAGGGCCAGCGCATCGGTGCGCACCACCATCAGCAACGGCGTGCGCACGCTGAAAATCTGTACCAC
Organism: Pseudomonas hamedanensis; assembly: GCF_014268595.2. NCBI lineage: Bacteria > Pseudomonadati > Pseudomonadota > Gammaproteobacteria > Pseudomonadales > Pseudomonadaceae > Pseudomonas > Pseudomonas hamedanensis. The sequence goes on along the minus strand of NZ_CP077091.1, from coordinate 4,128,891 downwards.
GATCAGCGCCAGCAATGCCCAGACCAGATGCTTGCGACAGAACAGGATCAGCAGCGGAAACAGCAGATAGAACTGCTCCTCCAGTGACAGGCTCCAGTAGACGAAACTGCTGCCGTACTCGTAGCGAAAGAAGCTGTCGGCAAAACGGAAGTTGGCGTATTGCAGCACCCCGGCCAGCGTCGCCTGCAGGTTGGCGGGCAACGTGCCGAACGCCCCCGAGCGATTGACGAACACGCACGCCAACAACATCAGCGCCAGCCATAACCAGGCAGACGGCAACAAGCGGAAAGCCCGACGCAGCCAGAAGTTGCGCGTCTGTTGCCAGCGTTCCTGGCTGCTTGTGCAACCTCGCAGCGCCGGAATCAGGCTACGGGCAATGACAAAACCGGAGATCGCAAAAAACAGGTCAACGCCCCACCACGGTTGCGCCCAGGCATGAATTTTTTCCAGCGTCGGCACGACATCGGTAAACAGGCTTCCCTGCAAGTGATGGAACAACACGCCCAGCACGGCAATGGCGCGCAGCACTTCGATGTCCATGATGCGCTTGCCGTTCATGGCGCCTCCCTCGCAGCCATTGGCTTGCGCGCAATGATCACCTGGCTCTTGGGCATGAAGCGGTCGAGCGTCTGCTTGATCGCCAGTCCGTCCGGCTGCGCGAGCAGGTCCTGCCAGGTCCTCGCCCAGCTTTCCATCAACGGCATGAACGGCGCCTGAATACGGTCACGCACCGCTCCGCCCGGATCACGCCCGGCGGCCCGTTCGCCGGCCCAGAAAAAAATCATGCCCATCACCCAGAAAAATCCGCTGGCCTGACGGTGCTCGATTACCAGCCCGGCCTCCTCTACCAGCGCAGCGAAGCGCTCGGGGGTGAAAATCTGTACGTGATTGGGCGACCGATAGTAGCTGTCGGGAGCGATGCCTTTTTGCAGGTGCTCGCCCAGCGGTGCCGGCACGCTGAGCAGATACTGCGCACCGGGGCGCCCCATGCGCACCAGTTCAGCCATGAACGGCTCAGGCTGCTCAATGTGCTCCAGCACTTCCATGCACACCACTTTACTGGCGCAGCCGCCAGCCAGCGGCAGCGGCAGGCTGTTGCTGACCAGTCCCAGACTGGCGTTGTCGCTTTGCGCGTCGACCTGCCGCGCAAGGTCGCGCACCTTGGCATGTTCGCTGTCGGTAAAAATCACCGAAGCGCCCTGACGCACGGCAAACAGCGTCGCCACGCCTTCGCCGCAACCGACATCGAGCAACGTGTCGTCAGCCGTTATTGCAAAGCCCTTGAGCAACTCGCCGCTGTCGTTCAGGAACCAGCCGTCGAGCACTGCGTCATGCAGACCGACATCCCGTGGCGACACTTTGGCCGACGGTGCCGGCACCGCTTGCACGGCACGCGCCGACCGCCATCGGCCGAGCAAACGGCGGATCATGCGAGCGTGACTTGCGCAGGCAACGATCCGACGGTGCGCAGGGGCTGGGCGAAAAATGCGCGCAGTCGCTGCTCGGTACTGGCCTGGCTGCAGAAGCGCTGCAAACTACCAATCGCCGCGGCGGACATTGCGGCGTAACGCGGCTCATCAGCTTTTGCCACGTCATAGCTGGTGCGGTACGCCAGGCACAACGAATCCCAATCGGTGATGTAGCGCAGCGTGCGATAGGCCGCGCGCGGGTCGTGCGGCCAGGCGGTGAGCTCTTCGGTGAAGTCGACGATAAAGGCGTTATCGCTGCTCACATAATCGGCCATCGCCGTGTTCAACGGCGCAATCGCCGGTTTGCCGCAGGACATGAACTCCATCAGCGGCAGGCACTGTCCTTCTCCGTAGGAACTGTTGACCACATAGCTGGTGGCCTGCACCAGCGCTTCGTAATCGACATCGGCCAGATAGCCGTGGATCAGCACGATCCGGCACTGGTACGACTGGTTCTTGTACAGGTGATGCAGCATGTCGGTCAGCGCATCGGCGATGTCATGGTGGGTCAGCTTGAGCACCAGCGTCGCATCGCTGATGTCGCGAAACGCCGTGCAGAACGCGCTGATCATGTCCTGCCAGTTCTTGCGACCGTCGTAAGGGTTGAACACCGAGGTGTAGACCACCCCTTCAAGCTGCAACTGGCAATCCGCGGCCGGTGCGGACAAGTCTAACGGCGATCCGTCACGCAATCCCGGAGGACCGTAGGGACGCAAATCCGTGCGCCGGCTGTCGATCAGCAATCCACGCAAATTCAGCGTGACCGGGTCAATCACCGGACGCTTGGCCAAGGACGCGCCACGCGCGGCAAAGCGGTCCCATACCGGTGCCGGGATCGCGCAGATCGGATAGTCCGGCCCCATCACGTCACGCACCGCATTCACCGTGAACGTTGAATGGGTAATCGCCCGGCCACAGGCCTGAAGCACCGTACGCCAGTCGTGACGCGGCTCGCCTTGCCAGCTTTCAGTGGGGATCGTGCTGAATTCCCAGGCGAACACCGGAATGGTCGGGCAAGCGTAATGAACGGGCGTGCGGTGCGGCGGCGAGAACGACAGAAAGACGCAGTCTTCGCCCCGGCTCAAACAGTCGAAATACAAACGATCCACCAACTCGTCAGGGTGGCTGACTTCCAGTACCTGGCCGATGCGTTCCAGAACGGGACGAAACTCCTTGAGCACGAAGTAATAGCTGTACTCAGGCCGACCGAGGTTCTGCTGGATGTTGCTCTTGTTGGTTTCCGAATGAATGATGATCAGCATGACGCCGCTCCGGTCGCAAGTGCCATGGCGCTGCTTTCGCTAGTAGCCTTCAGACCAAAAAACGCCTCTACGCGCTGCTGCACCGGGGCGAAACCGCAATATTCATGCATGCGTTCATTGGCGGCAGCGGCCATCGCTAGGTAGGCCTCTGGATGGTTCTTGGCCATGGCGTAGCTGTCCTCATAAGCGGCTTTCAAGGAGCCCCAGTCGGGGCGATGACGCAGGGTCCGATAGAGGATGCGTGCGTCTTCCGGCCAGATGGCCGGCTCGCGGCCGGACTTGACGATGAACGCCACGCGTTCGTCGATGTAATCGCCCATCGCCGTGTGATTCGGCGCAATCACCGGGCGTGCACATGACATGAACTCCATCAGCGGCAGACACAGTCCCTCGCAGCGTGACGCATTGACGTAGAAACTGGCAGCGCCATACAGCCGGGCGAATTCCTCGTCTTCCAGATAGCCATGCATGACCACCACGCGACAGGCGAATGGCGAGAGCTGCGAGAGCAAGGTAATGAGGTGAACGTAATAGCTCGACAGGTCGTTCTGGGTGATTTTCAGCACCAGAGTCGCGTCGTCGGCATCGCGCATGGCCCAGCAGAACGCGGTGATCAAGTGATGCCAGTTCTTGCGTCCGTCCTCGGGGTTGAACACGCTGACATACACCACGCCGCTGACGTCGATCTGCACGTGTTGACGAGTATCGGGCAGCAAGGCTTGCGGATGCTCAGGCTGCGCCGGCACTTCAGCCACCGCAGGAGCGGGCGGCGCTGGCTCAAGCAGCTCAGGGCGTTCCTCGCGGATGGCACTTGGCAGCAGATCACTGACCGCTTCGCGATACCACTGCCGCAGGTTGTGCTTGAGCAAAAACAGCGGTGTGTGCTCGGAGGGCCTCGCGAGGGCCTTATAGCCTTCGTACAAATAATGCCGGGTGATGAAAGCCCGCCGTCGCAGGGTCAGTTCGGGCGGCGGTTCCGGAGTCGGCTCCGGCACTGGCTCGATCGCCTCTGGCTCGGGGATTTGCTGCTCATCGAGTATCGGTGCGATCAAGCCATCCGCCGACAGTCCCAGCGCGTGGCTGTCGATGATGCAGCCCTTGATCTGCAATGTGCTGCCGGGGTTTACCGGGACACTGGGATAGTCGCGCCGTACCTCGGCGAAGCGTTCCCACAGCGGTGTCGGCAATACCAGTACCGGGAAATCTTCACCGAGGCTGCGACGGATGGCCTGTGCCGTGTGGGTCGACAGAGTAATCACCCGGCCATGGCGCGCCAGTGTCTGGCGCCAGTCGTGGCGAGGATCGTCATCGCTGACCTCGGACGGAATCGAGTCATACTCCCAGGCGATCACGCAGACCATCGGGCAGTGCAGGTCGATCGGGGTCTTGTGCGGCGGCGCAAACGAAAGAAAGAGGCTGTCCTGACCGGCCTGTTGCAGTTGCCGATACAGCGGATCGACCTCGGCCGCCGAGGACACGACGTGCACTTGTCCAAGGCTTTCCAGCACCGGGCGGTAGGCCTTGAGCACGAAGTAATAACTGTATTCGGGACGCCCGAGACTTTGGCTGATGGTGCGGTCGTTGACGTCCGAGTAAAGAATGAAATTCATGGCATCCCACGATGAAGCAGCCGTCCCGGCAACCTCATGCTATGACGACCGGGCGCTGGAGCAAGCCGGCAGCGCCGTTGCTTGTCCATCATCCTCAGTTACGTCTTCGTTCTTGTTTTAGTGGTCAGTTTCACCCTGTTGCGCTGCGCCCGCGGTGGACCGGGGAAGCGGCGACGAGGGCCATTCTAAACACATCCATCAACGATCCGGGAACCGCCCGACAAGAATAAATCGGACTACGCTGACGAGAACTGACCGGTCACGGTTTGCCCTGTTGAAATTGCCGCGCAATTGGCACAGATTGGCAACCAAACAACTACAACAACGACTTCGCCTGTTTTCCTGTCGGACCTTTCTATCGGTCAGACAGACGTTTCCCACAAAGCCTGTGGGAAACTGGCGCAAGTCAAAGACCAAGGGGTCGCTGTTTGAAAAAGCGTCTGTTCGTCACGGGCCTCAGTGGCTTCGTGGGGCAACATCTTCAATCACGTCTGGCCTTGCCCGACTCGTCGTGGGAGCTGCTGCCTGCCGCCGCCTCTTACGACCTCACGGATGTCGGCAGCCTCACTGATCTATGGCCACAAATGCCGGACGCGGTCATACATCTGGCCGGCCAGACCTTCGTGCCGGAAGCCTTTCGCGACCCGGCCCGCACCCTCGACATCAATCTGTTCGGTACCCTCAATCTATTGCAGGCGCTAAAGGCGCGTGGCTTTTGCGGCACCTTCCTGTATGTCAGCTCGGGCGATGTTTACGGTCAGGTCGAAACCAGCGCCCTGCCGATCACCGAGCAACAAGCGCCCCTGCCGCGCAATCCCTATGCAGTGAGCAAACTCGCGGCGGAATTTCTTACGCTGCAATGGGGCCTGAGCGAAGCCTGGCCGGTGTTGGTCGCGCGGCCGTTCAACCACATCGGCACCGCGCAGAAGGACAGCTTCGTCATCGCCAGTGCCGCCCGGCAGATCTGCCGCATCAAACAGGGTCTGCAGGCGCCACAACTGGAAGTCGGCGATATCGACGTGACCCGCGATTTTCTTGATGTCAGCGACGTGGTTTCGGCCTACCTCGCACTCTTGGAAAACGCCACGCCGGGGCAGGTCTACAACATCTGCTCGGGCCGTGAGCAAAGCATCCGCAGCCTGATCGAGCAATTGGCTGATCTGGCCGAAGTCGAAGTGCAACTGGTTCAGGACCCGGCGCGCATGCGCCGTGCCGAGCAGCGCCGCGTTTGCGGCAGCCACGCCAGACTGGCGAAAACCACCGGATGGTCGCCGGCCATCACCACACAACAATCCCTGCGGGCGATTCTGTCCGACTGGGAGACGCGAGTACGACAAGAATGACAAAAAGTGCATTGATCACAGGGATCACCGGTCAGGACGGCGCGTATCTGGCCAAACTGCTGCTGGACAAGGGCTACAAGGTCCACGGCCTGGTGGCACGACGCAGCAGCGATTCGCGCTGGCGCCTGCGCGAGATGGGGGTCGAAGCCGACATCGTCTATCTGGACGGCGACATGGCCGATGCCTGCTCGGTCCAGCGCGCGGTCATCAAGTCTGCGCCGGACGAGGTCTATAACCTCGCCGCGCAGAGTTTTGTCGCCGCGTCCTGGGATCAACCGGTGACCACCGGCATCGTCGATGGCCTGGGCGTCACCCACTTGCTCGAAGCGATCCGCCAGTTCAGCCCGCACACGCGCTTTTATCAGGCCTCGACCAGCGAAATGTTCGGCCTGATCCAGGCTGAGCAGCAGGACGAGAACACCCCGTTCTACCCGCGCAGCCCTTACGGCGTGGCCAAGTTGTATGGTCACTGGATCACCGTCAACTACCGCGAAAGCTTCAACCTGCACGCCAGCAGCGGCATCCTCTTCAACCATGAATCGCCACTGCGCGGCATCGAATTCGTTACCCGCAAAGTCACCGATGCCGCCGCACGCATCAAGCAGGGCAAACAGCAGACGCTGGCCCTGGGCAACATCGACGCAAAACGCGACTGGGGCTTTGCCGGCGATTACGTCGAAGCCATGTGGCTGATGCTGCAACAGGACAAGCCTGACGACTATGTGGTCGCCACCGGCGTCACCACCACGGTGCGCGAGATGTGCCGCATCGCTTTCGATCATGTCGGCCTCAATTACCGCGACTACGTCAAGATCGACCCGGCGTTCTTCCGGCCGGCGGAAGTCGAAGTGCTGCTCGGCAACCCGGCCAAGGCCCAGCGCGTGCTGGGCTGGAAACCGAAAACCGACCTGGACACCTTGATCCGCATGATGATGGATGCGGACATGCAACGCGTTGCCAAGGAGTAGGCCATGCTGATTCCCGTGATTCTGTCCGGCGGTGCCGGCACCCGTTTATGGCCGGTGTCCCGCGAGGGCCACCCCAAGCCGTTCATGATTCTGCCCGACGGCCAGTCGCTGCTGGGCAAGACCTACCAGCGGGCTGCCGCGCTGCTCGACGGCTGGGGCGACATTGTCACGGTGACCAACCGCGAGTACTACTTCCAGAGCAAGGATCACTATTGCGCGGCTCAGGTATCACGCCATCGCGGCCACTTCCTGCTGGAGCCGAGCGGACGCAACACGGCTCCCGCCATTGCCGCGGCAGCGCTCTCATTGCAAGCCTTGCACGGTGACGACGCGATTATGGTGGTGATGCCCGCCGACCATCTGATCGTCAATCAGGACGCGCTGAAAAGCGCCGTCGAACATGCCGTAAATCTGGCGAAAGACGGTTATCTGGTGACCTTCGGCGTGATCCCGACCGCACCGGAAACCGGCTTCGGTTATATCGAGACCGGCGCGCCACTCGATGCCAGGGGCGCGGCGAAAGTCCAGCGCTTCGTCGAGAAGCCGGACCTGCAAACCGCCACGCACTACCTGGAAAGCGGCGACTTTCTGTGGAACTCAGGCATGTTCTGCTTTACCACCGCGACGCTGATTGCCGAGCTGCAAGTGCATGCGCCCGAGCTGCTGGAGCAGACCCGAGCGTGCATGGCCGCCAGCGCTCCGGTGGAAAACGCCGGTTGTCTGCAACAGGAACTGGCGCCGGCGCTGTTCGCTGAAATCACCGATATCTCCATCGACTACGCGTTGATGGAACGTTCCGACAAAGTCGTCGTGGTGCCCGCCGGCTTCGACTGGAGCGATATCGGTTCGTGGGGCGCCGTCGCCGCGCTGATACCGGCCGATGCCGACAACAATCGCGCCAACGGCGAAGCGATTTTCATCGACAGCCATAACAACTTCGTCCAGAGCGACGGGCGCCTGGTGGCCACCGTCGGTGTGGACAACCTGATCATCGTCGACACCGCCGATGCGGTGCTGGTAGCGCATGCCGACCGCGCCCAGGACGTGCGCCGCGTCGCCAGGCAACTCAAGGACAAATCCCACGAGGCCTATCGCCTGCACCGCACGGTCAGCCGCCCGTGGGGCACCTACACCGTGCTTGAGGAAGGTCCGCGCTTCAAGATCAAGCGCATCGTGGTCAAGCCCGGCGGCAAGCTGTCGCTGCAGATGCACCACCATCGCAATGAACACTGGGTGGTCGTCGAAGGCATGGCCAAGGTCACTAACAACGGCTCCGGCACGACGCTGGTCGCCAAGAACGAATCGACATTCATCGCCGCCGGCCACAAGCATCGTCTGGAAAACCCCGGCGTGATCGATCTGGTGATCATCGAAGTGCAGAGCGGCGAATACCTGGGAGAGGACGATATCGTCCGCTTCGAAGACCAATACGGCAGGACGGTCTGAATGCTGCTTTCCCTTTACCGCTCGCTGCGCAGCTACCGCGGATTCATCTTCGGCAGCGTCAAGCGCGAATTCCAGACGCGCTATCGCAATTCGCTGTTCGGTGCGCTGTGGACGGTACTCAATCCGTTATCGATGATCGTGGTGTATACCGTGATCTTTTCTCAGATCATGCGCGCCCGCCTGCCCGGCGTAGAGGATGGCCTGGCCTACAGCGTGTACCTGTGCGCAGGCCTGTTGACCTGGGGCCTGTTCGCCGAGATCACTACGCGCAGCCAGAGCATGTTTCTGGAAAATGCCAACCTGTTGAAGAAAATCAGCTTCCCGCGCATTTGCCTGCCGGTCATTACGCTGCTCAATGCCGGGGTCAATTTTGCAATCATCCTGGGCCTGTTTTTCGGTTTCCTGTTGATCAGCGGACGTCTGCCCGGCATGGCGTTGCTGGCGCTGATACCGTTGCTGATGTTGCAAGTACTGTTTGCCGCCGGACTGGGCATGTTGCTCGGCGTCCTCAATGTGTTCTTTCGTGATGTCGGGCAGATGTTCGGCATCTGCCTGCAATTCTGGTTCTGGCTGACCCCGATCGTTTATCCGCTGTCGATTCTCCCCCCCGGCATCCAGCACCTTATCGGCCTCAACCCGATGACAGCGCTGATGACCAGCTACCAGAACGTTTTCCTCTACAACCAATGGCCCGACTGGCATTCCCTGTTGCCGCTGCTGATCCTCGGCCTGCTGTGCTGTGCCATGGCCCTGCGCCTGTTTCGTCAGCGTGTCGGTGAAATGGTGGACGAACTCTGATGGGACATATACGCGTCACGGGCCTGGCCAAGGCCTACAAGCAATACCCCAATCGCTGGAGCCGCCTGCTGGAGTGGCTGGTGCCGTTCTCACGGCCCCGCCATCACTTGCACTGGATCCTGCAAGACGTCGATTTCGAGATCAAACCCGGTGAAGCCGTGGGCATCGTCGGTGTCAACGGCGCGGGTAAAAGCACCCTGCTGAAAATGATCACCGGTACCACGCAACCGACCCGTGGACAGATTCAACTGCAAGGCCGCGTGGCCGCCTTGCTCGAACTGGGCATGGGCTTTCACCCAGACTTCACCGGCCGCCAGAACGCGTTCATGGCCGGGCAGTTGCTGGGCATGCAGGTCGAAGAGATCGAAGCGTTGATGCCGCAAATCGAGCACTTTGCCGAAATCGGCGAGGCCATCGATCACCCCGTACGCACCTATTCCAGCGGGATGCAGATGCGCCTGGCGTTCAGCGTCGCGACCGCGCGACGTCCGGACATCCTGATCGTCGACGAGGCGTTGTCGGTGGGCGATGCCTATTTCCAACACAAAAGCTTCGACCGCATCCGCAGCTTTCGCAAAGCCGGCACGACCCTGTTGATCGTCTCCCATGATCGTTCCGCCATTCAGTCGATCTGCGACACGGCCATCCTCCTGGAAAACGGTCGTCTGGCCATGCGCGGCAAGCCGGAAGAAGTCATGGACTACTACAACGCCATGCTCGCCCAGCGCGAAGGCCAGACCGTGCGCCAGGAAATGCTCGCCAACGGACAGGTGCAAACCATTTCCGGTACGGGTGAGGCCGGCATCGTCAGTGTGCGCTTGCTTGATGCGCAGGGCCGCAGTCTGGAAGTGGCCGAGGTCGGCCAGCCCGTGGTGCTGGAGGTGCAGACCGAAGTGCGTCAGGACATCGAGCGTCTGGTGCTGGGCTTCATGATCAAGGATCGCCTGGGCCAGGCGATCTATGGGATCAACACCCACCGACTGGACAAGGCCGTCACCGACCTGACCGCCGGCGAGCGCGTGACCTTCCGTTTCGCCTTCGACATGCGCCTGGGCAAGGGCAATTATTCGGTGGCCCTGAGCCTCTCGCGCCTGGACTCGCACCTGGACCGCAATTACGAATGGCGCGACTACGGGCTGGTCTTCCACGTGATCAACAACCGCCAGGAAGATTTTGTCGGCTGCTCGTGGCTCCAGGCGCAGACCGCCATCAGCCGAAGCAGTGACCACCTTGAACAAGCGCCGGATACGGAGATGCTGCGATGACGCGATTGTTGGTTGAATGCACTTACGTCTTCGAACACCCCACCGCCAACTCGGGCATTCAGCGGGTGGTGCGTAACGTCATTCAGCAACTGCCGCCGCCCAACGAAAAAACCCAATGCATCCCGGTGGTGATGATCAATGGCGGCCTGTATGAGGTAAAAAGCCTGGCACCGTTGAAGTCGCCGAAGCTCGATCTGACCGGCCTGCGGGTGAAGCTGGAGCAATGGAGAAACGGCTTCTGGCTACGCCATCGCGCCGTGGAGCGGCGGCGTCCCTTCAGTCAGTCACACTTTGCCCGCCGGGTGCTTTACGTCGGCTGCCGGCTCACGGCACTCGCCTGTTTCAGTGTGCCGATGCGCCTGCTCGATCGGGTGCTCAGGGGCCAGCAGATTCCGCAACGCTGCGTGCCACTGGCGCACCGGGCCGGCGATCAACTGGTGCTGCTCGACTCGTCCTGGCACGCGAATTTTTTCCCGTTGGCCGAACAACTCAAACGTGACGGCGTGGGCATCGTGTCGGTCATTTATGACCTTATTCCATTGACTCACCCACAGTTCTGCGACGCCGGACTGGTCAAGGTCTTCAACGACTGGTTCGACTGGATCGCCCGCACCGCCGACGGCTATGTGGCGATCTCGACCACCATTCGCGATCAGGTGCGCGAGGAAATGCTGCGCAGGATCGGCGCACAACAGGTCGCACACCGCTGGTTCGATTATTTCCACCTGGGCTCGGAACTGGATTTGAGTGCTGCCGACGTTGCCGTCGACCGGAACTTGCTGAAGATGTTTGAAAAACCGCAGCCGGTGTTTCTCATGGTCAGCACCATCGAGCCGCGCAAAAACCATGCTTATCTGCTTGATGCGTTCGAACGTGCCTGGGCCGCAGGCGGCAACGCCAGGTTATGCATCGTCGGCAAGATCGGCTGGAAGTGCGAGGCGCTGATCGAACGCATCCGCCAGCACCCCGAATTGAACCGACGCTTGTTCATGTTTAACGAACTCTCGGACAAAAGCCTGGAGCACGCCTACTCCCACGCTACGGCACTGGTGTTCCCGTCCCACGTCGAAGGCTTCGGCCTGCCGCTGGTAGAAGCCATGCAACGCGGCTTGCCGGCGATGGGTAGCGATATTCCGGTGTTTCGCGAAATCGGTGGCGATTACATGGCCTATTTCAACCTCGCCGACCCGCAGAGCCTGACCGATCTGCTGATCGACATGGAGCGCACCCGAGTCTTCCCGGCGCCATTGAGCCTGGAACACTGGCGCTGGCTGAGCTGGCGCGAGGCAAGCGCACAATTGGTCGAGCGTATCGAACGTCACCTCAACCCTGCCCTGCCAGCGCTTGAAGGTCAGCATGCGCATTGCTCTTAACGCGCGGATTCTGCAGGCGCCGCGCACCGGCATCGGCCATTACGTGGCTGGACTGGTCAACGCCTTGCGCAACGAGCCCGACGTTGAGGTGACGCTGTTCCATGGCTGGGGCTGGAGCTCGGTGCTGCCGCAAGCGGCCATGCCTGGTTACTCGCGTCTGACACCGCTGCTGCGGCAGATCCCCGGGGCGTATCAGGCGCGCCGCTGGCTGGAGCAGAAACGCTTCGATCAGGGCCGCGCGCAAGGCATCGACCTTTATCACGAGCCGAGCCTGTGGCCGCTGGCCTTCGACGGCCCGACGGTAATCACCCTGCATGATCTGACTCATCTGCATTTCCCGCAGACCCAGCCACCGGCACGGCTCAAGGAGATCGAGCGGCGACTGGCCCTGGGCGTGCAGCAGGCACACGTGATTCTCACCGACTCGCAAGCCATTGCCGACGAAGCCCAAGACTATTTCGCCCTGCCTGCCGAACGTTTTGTGGTGGCGCCGCTGGGGGTCGCCGAACGCTTTCATCCGCGCGAAGCGAGCGCCATTGATGCAGTGCTCAAGGCCCATGCGGTGACGGCGCGCGAATATTTCCTCTGTGTGGGCACGCTGGAGCCGCGCAAAAACCTCGGCCTGGCCTTGCGCGCTCACGCGCTGTTACCCGAAACCGTGCGCCAGCGCTTTCCGCTGCTGATCGTGGGCATGGCCGGGTGGCAACGCGAGCAGTTCAACGACCCCCTGCGTCAGGCGCTGGCCAGCGGACATGTGTGCCTGCTCGGTTATTTGCCCGATGAACAGGTAGCGCAATTGTTGGCTGGCGCCAAGGCGCTGATTTTTCCGTCGCGGTATGAGGGATTTGGTCTGCCGGTACTGGAGGCCATGGCCAGCGGTACACCGGTGGTGCTCACTGACGCTTCGGCCATGCCGGAAGTCGCGGGCCCGGCGGGCAACTACATTGAAGCTGACGATGCAGAAGGCTTGCGTGATGCGCTGAGCCGGCTGATCGACGATCACGCGCATTGGCAGGCATGCCGACACGCCGGATTGCAGCAGGCACGGCTGTTTTCCTGGGAACGTTGTGCACAGGCCACGGCCGGTGCCTACCGCCAGGCCATGGGAGGTTGAATGCGAGTTCTTCATTTTTTCAAGACGTACCTGCCGGACTCGGTCGGTGGCATCGAGCAAGTCATCTTCCAGCTCTGCGAGAGCGGTGCCCAGCATGGCATTGACGGCCAGGTCCTGACGCTCAGCGCCGACCCGACGCCGGCGGTGGTGCAATTGGGTCAGCATGAAGTCCACCGGGCGCGCCTGGATATTCAGTTCGCCTCCACCGGTTTTTCCTGGAGCGTGTTCAAGCAGTTTCGCGAATTGGCCGCTGAAGCCGACGTGGTCAATTACCACTTCCCGTGGCCGTTCATGGACCTGGTGCATTTCGCCAGTGCCCTGAACAAACCGAGCGTGGTCACCTACCACTCGGACATCATCCGCCAGAAACACCTGCTCAAACTCTACCGACCGCTGATGAACCGCTTTCTCGCCAGCGCCGATCGCATCGTCGCGGCCTCGCCGAACTACCTGCACACCAGCGATGTGCTGCAGCAATTTCAAGACAAGACCCGGGTCATCCCCTACGGCTTGAACAAGGCCGGTTATCCACAGGCTGACAGCGAGCGCATGAATCGCTGGCGCCAGCACCTTGGGGATAAGTTTTTTCTGTTCGTCGGCGTGATGCGTTATTACAAAGGCTTGCACATCCTGCTCGACGCCATGAAAGACGTCGACTATCCGGTGGTGATTGTCGGCGCCGGTCCGCTGGAGCTGGAACTGCATGCCCAGGCGCAGGCATTGGGCCTGCGCAACGTTCACTTTCTCGGACGTCTGGGTGATGAAGACAAGGTGGCGCTGCTGCAATTGAGCTACGCCATCGTCTTCCCGTCTCATCTGCGCTCGGAAGCGTTTGGTATTTCGCTGCTGGAAGGAGCGATGTACGGCAAACCGATGATTTCCAGCGAGATTGGCACCGGTACCAGCTACATCAATATCCACAACGAAACCGGACTGGTAGTGCCACCCAGTCATCCACAGGCATTTCGCGAGGCGATGCGCACGCTCTGGGACAACCCGGATCGTGCCGCGGCCATGGGTCTCAAGGCCGAGGCGCGATACCGGCAGCTATTCACCGCCGATGACATGGGTCGCAAGTGGACAGCGCTGTATCAGGAACTGCTGGAAGAAAAGGCCCTGTCCTACGCTTGATTCAGGTCGAAACACATTCACCCTGTGGGAGCGAGCCTGCTCGCGAAAGCGTCAAGTCAGCCGCTGAAGTCTTTACTGGCAGTCCGCATTCGCGAGCGGGCTCACTCCCACAAGGTTCCGATGGGTGCGCTTTAGAGATCCAGCACCAGCGGCTGTGCACTCTGCGCCGGCACCGCACAGCAAATAAGCACATGCCCCGCTTCGGGAATCTCCGCCGGCACCTGTGGATAATTTACCGCACCACTGACCAGGCGGGTCTTGCAGGTGCCACACGAACCGCCGCGGCAACTGAATTCCGGGCGCAATCCGCGGCTTTCCGCCAGTTCCAACAGGCTGCCGCCCTCTGGCTGCCAACGCGCCTCTTTCGCCGAGCGCTCGAACACCACCGGCACCGAAGTGGTCGCTGCTGGCGGTTGTTCGATGACGATCGCATCCGCATCCGCTTGGCGTTTCAAGGTCGACGGGCCGAAGGTTTCCGCATGAATATGTGCGTCCCGCACATCCAGTTCACGCAGGCTGTCGTACAGCCCCTGAGTGAAACCGCCGGGACCACAGAGCACGAAGTCGATCTGGTCGAAATCGTCGACGTCGAGCAGATTACGCAACACGGGGCCATCGATACGCACAGTCAGATCGAAATCTTCGCCCTCGTGCGCATCGGCCTCCGGTTGGCTGAGCAAGCGCAGGACCCGCACGGCCTCACCGGAGCGCTCGAGCAAGCGGTCCAGTTCCTGACGAAACGGCTGATCGGCGAGGCTGCGCGAACTTTGCAGCAACAATGTCGGGCGGATCCCGCGCGTGCGCAGCCCTTGATAAACCACCTCGCGCAACATCGACAGCAACGGCGTGATGCCGACAGCCGAGCAGCATGAATGGCAATTACCGGTAGAATTCGCGGTGCTGATCCGGCATCCAGCTGCGAATGACTTTGCGTCCGAACGCTTCCATGCGTTCAGCCACTCCTGCATGGGACTGCAACTGCTGCTCGCCGGCGTGCCAAGGTGAACGTTCCATCACGATTCCCCCCCTGCGCCTGTCAGGCTGAAGTTTGCAGACCGGCGATCGTGCGCGGCATGCCGACGAAACCGGGCAAGGCTTCGACCCGGGCCAGCCAGGCGCGAACGTTGCCATAGTCGTCCAGCGAGACATTGCCCTCCGGCGCGTGGGCGATATAGCTGTAGGCGGAAACGTCGGCAATGCTCGGTTCGGCGCCGGCCAGGAACGCAGTTTTGCCCAACTCGACATCCATTACCTTGAGCAGATTGTGCGCACGGGCGATCGCTTCTTTAGCGTTCAAGTGGGCACCAAACACTGTCACCAAACGCGCGGCCGCGGGGCCAAAGGCAATCGGGCCGGCCGCGGCGGACAACCAGCGCTGCACCCGCGCCGCACCGACAGGGTCGGCCGGCAACCAACGCCCGTTGCCGTATTTTTGCGCCAGGTACACCAGAATCGCGTTGGAGTCGGCGAGCACCACGCCGCCGTCATCGATGGCCGGCACCTGACCAAAACTGTTGATCGCCAGATAGGCAGGCTGCTTGTGCTCGCCTTTCGCCAGATCGACGAAAATCAGCTCGGTCGGCAACTGCAACAGGGACAACATCAGCTCGACGCGGTGGGCATGGCCGGAACGCGGGAAGTTGTAGAGTTTGATCGCTTGCATGGTCGACTCCGCTGGGTGAGGGTGGCGTCCGAGTTGACGTCACCGATGGCAGCAATCTTCCACGTTTGTTCAAAACAACAGAATAACCAGCAACCGCAATCGATTATTTCACTGGGTGTAATAACGCTGCGTTCTGCAGGGCCGGGTGCTCGCGCAAGGCCTGCACGGTGAAGTCGACGAAACTGTGCACCCGTGCTGCAGCCTTGCGTCCGCCCTGATAGACAACATGAATGGGCAATGCCGGCAGCTCGAACTCGGCGAGGACGATCTCCAGTTCGCCGGCCGCCACCTTGCTTGCCACTTGATACGACAGTACCCGCGTCAACCCCAGGCCGAGACAGGCCGCCGTGATAGCCGCCTGGTTAGCAGTTACCACCAGCCGCGGCTCAGGGCGCACGAGCAACGGTTCGCCGTGTTCCAGAAACGGCCAGTTGCGTGGCTGCCAGGCAGCAGAAGTCGCCACCACCGGCATTGCGGACAGCGCCTGCGGATGTTGCGGCCGACCATGTTGCGCCAGGTATAGCGGCGAACCACACACCACGCGCCGCACCTCGCCGACGCGAATCGCATGCTGACTGCTGTCCGGCAGTTCACCGATGCGCACCGCCACATCAATGCCCTCCTCGACCATGCTCACCACCCGATCGAGCAACAGCGCATTGATCGAAACGTCCGGATACTGCGTCAGATACGCCGCCATCAGCGGCGTCACGAACAGCTCGCCAAACAACACCGGCGCCGTCACCGTCAATTGCCCGCGCGGCTGCGCATGGCTGCCCGCCGCCGAATCCTCAGCTTCCTGCACTTCCAGCAGAATCCGCCGACAGTCGTCCAGATAACGCTGACCGGCTTCGGTCAGATGCACGCTGCGCGTGGTCCGCACCAACAACTGCGTACCGATCCGCAGCTCCAGCGCCGCCACCGCCCGCGTCACACTCGCCGCCGACAACCCCAGCCGCCGCGCAGCGGCAGAGAAACCCTGCTCTTGAGCGATGGTGATGAAGATGTGCATTTCCTGGAAGCGGTCCATGAAAATCCCCCGGGTCGGACACAACAATCGCAGCCGAAGCTGCGATTGTTGGAGTGTTGAATTTTGTGAATCAGAACTGTCGCACTGGGCTTGATGCCGCCCTGACAGTCAGTCATGCGAGCAGTGAAACATCAACATTGCCGTCCCGGTACATTGGGCGTAAAGCGAATTGATCACAATGATCAATTTATTAGAGTCGCAAGCGCCTGTTGTCCTGGCATCTGGATGCGGCTTTGGAGGATTGTGGGCAATTGCCAGGTCAATGGTGCGTGGGCGTGGCCAAAGGGGTCGCCTGATAAAACAGTTAATACCAGGCCACCACCCGATCAGGCAATGGCCGGGCCAGACTCAGCGATAGACCGGAAAACGACGGCACAGCGCGACAACCTGTTCGCGCACGTGGTGCCCGACCTTGTCACTGCTTCCGTTTTCCAGGGCGTCCAGTATGTCGCATAACCAGCCGGCCACTTGCTCGCAGGCTTCCACGCCAAACCCGCGGGTGGTCACCGCCGGGGTACCGATACGAAGGCCGGATGTCACAAACGGTGAGCGCGGGTCATTCGGTACCGAGTTTTTGTTGGCGGTGATATAGGCATTGCTCAGGGCCGCGTCTGCCTCCTTGCCGGTGTAGGGCTTGTCGGACAGGTCGATCAGCATCATGTGGTTGTCGGTGCCGCCCGAGACGATCTTGTACCCGCGCTTCTGCAACACCCCGGCCATGGCCCGAGCGTTGATGACCACTTGGGTCTGGTAGATGCTGAACTCAGGCGCAAGCGCTTCCTTGAACGCCACGGCCTTGGCCGCGATCTGGTGCATCAGCGGCCCGCCCTGCACGCCGGGAAACACAGCGGAATCAAGCTTTTTGTAGAAAGCTTCATCCTGTCCCTTGGACAAAATCAAACCGCCGCGTGGCCCACGCAGGGTTTTGTGTGTGGTGCTGGTGACCACATGCGCATGGGGCAGCGGGTCTGGGTATTCGCCCGCGGCGACCAGCCCGGCGACGTGGGCCATATCGACCCAGAAAATAGCCCCGACCTTGTCGGCAATGCTGCGCATGCGTGCCCAGTCCTTGTACCGCGAATACGCAGAAAAACCACCGATCAGCATTTTTGGGCGTGTCTGCAGTGCGATTCGCTCCATCTCGTCATAGTCGAGAAAGCCGGTTTTCGGGTCCAGTCCGTAAGGCACGATGGTGTAGTGACGCCCCGAAAAATTGGCCGGGTTGCCGTGGGTCAAGTGACCGCCCTGGGCCAGGTTCATACCCATCACCGTATCACCGGGGTTGATCAGCGCCAGGAAGACCGCCGCGTTGGCCTGGGCGCCCGCATGGGGTTGCACGTTGGCGTAGTCGCAATCGAACAGGGCCTTGACCCGCTTGATGGCCAGCCGCTCGGCCACATCGACGTACTCGCAACCGCTGTAATAGCGCTTGCCGGGGTAGCCTTCGGCGTACTTGTTGGTGAGCACCGTGCTCTGGGTTTTCATGACCAGCGGGCTGGCATAGTTTTCCGAGGCGATCAGCTCGATATGGTCTTCCTGGCGATGCTCTTCGTTTTGAATCGATTCATACAGCTCAGGATCGAAAGCGTGGAGGGTCAGCGTCGAGTCGTACATGGGCAAAGTGTCCTTGGTCAAGAATTCAAGCGGCGGGTGACAGCAGGCGGGTGATGCGCGCGGCGATGTCGTCGATCTGTGCGTCATCGCAGATCAGCGGCGGCAACAGGCGCACGGTGTTGCCGCGTGTGACGGTGATCAGCAGACGTTGTTCTTCACGGGCCCGGCCGACCAGTTCGGCGCACGGGCCATTGAGTTCAATGCCGATCATCAAGCCGATGCCGCGAACGGACACCACCTGAGGATGGTTGCCCAGCGCGAGCTTCAAGGCCGCCAACAAGCGGCGGCCCGACGCTGCGGCGCGTTGCGGGATGTGATCGCGCTGCATGATGTCCAGCACTGTGCAGCCCACGCGGCACGCCAGCGGGTTACCGCCGAACGTGGACGCATGGTGGCCGGGGGAAAACAGCTGGGCGGCCTTGCCCCGCGCCAGGCATGCGCCGATGGGGAAACCGTTGCCCAGCGCTTTGGCCAGGGTAATGACGTCCGGCTTGATGTCCGCATGCTCAAAGCCAAACCAGGTACCGGTGCGGCCCAGCCCGGTCTGCACTTCATCGATCATCATCAGCCAGTCGTGTTCATCACACACTTGGCGCAGGGCCTGCAGGTAGCCGGCAGAGGCGGCGTGCACGCCCCCCTCACCCTGCACCGGCTCGACGAGCACCGCGACGATATCGGGAGACTGCGCCGCGATCTGGCGAATCGCCTCGATGTTGTCGAAAGGCACCCGCACAAAGCCCGGCATCAGGGGCTCGAAGCCGCGATGCACGGCGGGGTTGCCGGTGGCGGCGAGAGTGGCCAGGGTGCGCCCGTGAAAACTGTTTTCCATCACCAATACTTGCGGCTGGGCCACCTGCCGCGCGTTGGCATGCAGGCGGGCCAGTTTGAGCGCCGCCTCGTTGGCCTCCGCTCCGGAGTTGCAGAAAAACGCCCGTTGCATGCCCGATAACAGGCACAGTCGTTCGCCCAATTGCTCCTGCCATGGGATGCGAAACATGTTGGTCGTGTGCAGTAACACCGAGGCCTGTTCGGCGATGGCCGCGGCAATTTCGGGGTTGGCATGCCCCAGGCTCGTCACCGCCACGCCGGCGATGGCATCCAGGTATTCAACACCCTCGGTGTCCCACAACGAGGCGCCCTGGCCTCGGCTGAACGAAACCGGTTGTCGGGCTGAGGTGTGCATGAGGTAAGCGGGTACAGCGGACATTGCGGGCCTCCTGTAGAGGGGGATCAACGGCTGGGTGTGATCGATAACAACGTGTCTTCAATGGGAGGGCGGGCATCAGCGGTCGGCCAGTAATACGCATCCGGCATGGCTCGGGCACCGAAGATCGCCTGCCCGACGCGCACCACGGTCGAGCCCTCTTCAATGGCGACTTCAAAATCACCCGACATGCCCATCGACAACTCTTGCAGCGACACCCCGTCAGGGGCGCAATGACGCAACCGGTCGCGCAATTCACGCAGCCGGACGAAGCAAGGGCGTACCCGCAGCGCGTCGGCCGAGAACAGCGCCAGCGTCATCAACCCGCGAACCCGCAGCGTCGGGAACGCTGGCATTGCCTCAAGGAAAGCCGCCACGTCATCGGGCGCCAGCCCGTACTTGCTGGCTTCGCCGGAGGTATTGACCTGAACGAACACGTCCATCTGCCGATCCAGAATGCGCAGGCGACGGTCCAGCGCCTCGGCCACCCGCAGGCTGTCCAGGGCCTGGAATTCACTGGCGAAGCGCGCGACCTGCTTGGCCTTGTTGGTCTGCAAGTGGCCGATCACCGACCATTGCAAGTCTTGCAGGTCGGTCATGGCTTCCCACTTGCGCTGTGCTTCCTGCACCTTGTTCTCGCCCAACAGGCGGCAACCGGCGGCATAGGCCAGACGCAGATGAGCTTCATCAAAGGTTTTACTGACCGGCAGCAAGCGCACACCGGCCGGATCCCGCCCTACCCGATGGCACGCTTGGACAATGCGTTGCTGCACGGCGGCCAGGTTGCGGCGAAAGTCTTCGACACTGTCGGCCTGTGGGTAACGACCATGGCGCGCATGCAGGATGTTGAGGTCTTCGGTTTGATCAGGCATCAGTTGGCTGCTCCCTTGGTAGACACTGCAACCGGTTCGGCCTGTGGGCCTGCAGTCTTTTCACGACGCGGCAACTGCCCATTGAGTACGACATAGGCGGCCAGGCCGATGACCAGACCCCAGAACGCGCCACCGATGCCCAGCAAGGTGATATTGGCCGCGCAGGCCAGGAACGTGATCAGCGACGCTTCCCTCGATTTCACGTCCGCCATGGCATTGGCCAGGCTCGCGCCGAGTGTGCCCAGCAGAGCCAGCCCGGCCAGGGTGGTGATGAAGGTCGCCGGGAAGGCCATGAACACCGCCGCCAGGGTTACGCCGAAGATCCCCACCAGAATGTAGAAGATGCCCGCGGCCACGCCTGCGATCCAGCGTTGGGACGGGTCTTCCGACGCTTCCTTGCCCGTGCAGATAGCGGCGGTAATGGCCGCGATGTTGAAGGCATGAGAACCGAACGGCGCCATCAGCAGAGAACCCAGCCCGGTCACGCTGAGGATCGGGTTGGCACTGGTGTTGAAGCCGTCACTGCGCAGCACCAGCATGCCCGGCATGTACTGCCCGGTAAGGGTGATCAGAAACAGCGGCAACGCCACGCTCAACAACGCATTGATCGAGAACTCCGGGCGGGTGAACACCGGTGTCGCAAACTCCAGCGCCAGCCCTGTGAAATCCACGCGTGCCTGCATCAGCAGAAAGCCAAGCCCCAGCAGCAGAATGCCGACGACCGCGTAGCGCGCACTTAAACGCTTGAACAGAATGTAGGCGCCGATCAACACCCCGACCAATAACGGGTCGACGCTCATGCTGGCAAACGCACCGATGCCGAACTGCAACAAGATGCCGCCCAACAAGCCCGCTGCTACACCCGGCGGGATCAGGCGGACGGCTTTTTCAAAGTAACCGGATACGCCCAGCAGCACGAACGCTGCAGCCGAAATCATGTACGCCCCAATGGCTTCGGCGTAGGGTGTGGTCGCCAGGGCGACGATCAAAAATGCCGCCGCCGGGGTCGACCATGCGGTGATGATCGGCTCGCGGCTCATCCAACTGAGGAACAGCCCGGTCACCCCTACCCCGATCGACACAGACCAGACCCACGAAGCCGTCAGCTCGGGGCTGAGCCCTGCGACCTTGGCGGCCTGAAACACCAGGATGAAGGTGCCGCCGTAATTGACGATCACCGAAATCAACCCGGCAACCACCGGGTGCAGCAGGTCCCGCAGACGCAGGGACGAGAGGGATTGAGTAGATGACATAGGTCTTGGCTCCTTGCTGGACGATGCATCCGGCCGCTGGTAGGCGGTCATTTATAGCGGTTGAATGGCGGGTTTTACCCCTACGCTTTAACGCAGCAGACCAGACCACTTTTTGTGGTCGGCTCAGCCGTGCTCACGTGCAAAGGCGCTCATGAAATCGCACAGCGCTTCGACCGCCGCCACTGAAACGGCGTTGTAGAGGCTGGCGCGCAGGCCGCCGACGCTGACGTGGCCTTTGAGGCCGTTGAGGCCGGCCTGCTCCGCTTGCCGCAAAAAGGTCTTCTCCAGCGCCACTTCTGCCAAGCGGAAGGGCACGTTATTGATGGAGCGATAGGGTGCCTGCACCGAGTTGCGATAAAACCCGTCACTTTCATCGATGGCGCGGTAAAGCATTCGCGCCTTGGCCTGGTTGCGCTGATGCAGGGCCTGCAGACCGCCACTGCGCTTGATCCACTTGAGCGTCAGGCCTGTGAGGTACCAGGGGAAGGTCGCAGGGGTATTGAGCATCGACTGCGCGTCGCTGATGCGCGCGTAGTTGAGGATGTCCGGGGTAAAGGCATGGGAACGCTCCAGCAACGCCGGGTCCACGATGACCACCGTCAACCCGGCCACGCCCATGTTTTTCTGCGCGGCGGCATACACCAGCCCATGCCTGGCGATGTCGATCGGCTTGGACAGCAGGCTTGAACAGGCATCGCATACCAGCGGCGCGTCGCTCGAGGGCGTGTCGATGAACTGCACGCCGTGCACCGTCTCATTCTCGGTGTAGTGCAGGTAGGCGGCGTCGGCGTTAAGGCGCCAGTCCGAGGCGTGGGGGACATGGTCGAAACCGGACGCGTGGGCGCTGGCAACCACGCGCACATCGCAGTAGCGCCGGGCGGCCTCGATCGCCTTGCCCGACCAGAGGCCGGTGTGCAGGTAATCCGCCGTGCCTTTATCGCCGATCAGGTTCATCGGCACTTGTGCGAACTGCAACGAGGCGCCGCCTTGCAGGAACAGCACTTTGTAGGCGGGCGGCACCCCGAGAATATCGCGCAGGTCCCGTTCGGCATCACGGGCCACCGCCATGAATACCTGCGAACGATGGCTGATTTCCATCACCGACATGCCGGTGCCGGCAAAATCGAAAAACTCCTCGTGCGCCTGAGTGAGGACGTCCAACGGCACCGCGGTGGGGCCTGCACTGAAGTTGTGTGACCGAGCCATGGTTGAGTAACTCCTGTTCGAGAACGCTCGCCCTCGCGTCATCAATCGAGGTAAAGGTGCAGTAGCGAGGGCCAGAGTCTACGGATAAACTGGCCTGCCTTTACCTGCCAGTTCATGGAAAGAGAGCAGACCACATGGCCAAGACCTTCGAGCTGGAAACCCTGAAGATGCGCCTCAACGACGCTGAATTTCAGCTGCTGGATCTGCATCAGCGGATCCAGCGTGCATTGCGTGCGCTGATTCTCGACGGCGCCCTCGGCCCCGGCTTGAAACTGCCCGCCACGCGGGTGCTGTCCAAATCACTGGGGTGCGCCCGCGATACCGTTGAGAATGCTTATGTGCAGTTGCATCGGGACGGGTTTATCGTGCGCCGCGAAGGCGCCGGCAGTTACGTCTGCGACACGGTGGGCGTCGAATTGCGCGGTGCTGGCCGCCGACGCCTCAGGGCTCAGGAGATCAGGAGCAGCGTCGCCGCACCGGGCGCAGCACTCAGCCAACGCGGACGCATGATTTTCGACACCGGCGGCGTGCGCGATCAGCAAGTCATCAAGGCATTCGCCACCGGCCTGCCGGAAACCCGCAGTTTCCCGACGGATGTCTGGGAGCGTTTGCAGCGCCAGGTCATGAAGGACTATCGCGCAAGCGTGCTGCTGCATGGCGATCCACAAGGGGCTGAGCCCCTGCGCAAAGCGATCGCCACCTACCTGAACCTCGAACGCGGCGCCAAATGCTCCCCCGACCAGATACTGGTCTTGAGCAGTACGCGTCAGGCGTTGTATCTGTGCGCGCAATTGCTGGTAGACGCCGGCAAGCCTATCCTGATGGAAAACCCCGGCTACTATGGCGCCCGCAAGGCCTTCCAGATCGCCGAAACCAAGGTGATGCCCATTGATGTCGATGAACAGGGCATCCGTACCGACCTGTTGTACGCCGACCGCAGCGGCGCCAATTGCGTGTATGTCACGCCCTCTCACCAATACCCCACCGGCGCGACATTGCCGCTGGAGCGGCGTCTTGAGTTGATCAATTGGGCGGCGCAAAAAGGCAAGTGGATCATCGAGGACGACTACGACAGCGAGTTCCATTACGACGGGCAACCCACGGCGTGCGTGCAAGGCCTGGACAAGTATCAGCGCACGCTCTACATCGGCACGTTCAGCAAAACCCTCTACCCCGGACTGCGCATGGGATACATGGTGCTGCCCTGCGAACTGGTCAAGCCCTTTGCCTATGCGCGCAGCATGATGGACGGCCACACTCCGCAAACGCTGCAACTGACGCTGGCGCGCTTTATGGAGGACGGCCATTACAACGCGCATGTCCGGGCCATGCGCAAGCTATATGCCGGACGCCGATCGATCATGCACGACGCCATCGGCAAGTACTTGAGCACGGTGGTCAACGCCGAACTGCCGCCGGGCGGGTTGCAAATCCCCTGCTTGTTGAAAGCCGGATGGTCCGAGGAAAAAACCATCCGCCAGGCCGCCACCGCCGGTATGCAACTGTCCGGCCTCAGCGGCTTGTACGCGGGCGAACCGAAGCAACAGGGCTGGCTGCTGGGTTACTCCTCACTGACCGCGTATGAAATAGAAGCCGCCATGTTGCGTCTGGCCAACGCCCTGAAAATCTAATGGCCCAGCGCATAGTTCATCAGCAACTGCTGGGCCTGGACGGCCATCCGCGCACGCCGGGGCAGCATGGAGTGTTCAACCGTGCTGACGGGTTGCGGCTTGGCGGTGGTGAACAACCTGAAACGTGACGTGCGGGTAGCCGCCAGGCGGCCGGTGGGGATGATGTCGGGCATCGGATTTCCTTTGCAAAAAAGCGCAGACGGTTAATACGGCAGCCTGAAACGCTTGGTCAGGTCGCTGATACCTTCACGAATCGAGCGTTCAGTGCGGCCGTCAAGGGCACCGCTGCGTACGCCACCGAGCATGGCCAGAATCATGTCGCCGATCTCTCTGAATTCATCGACCCCCATGCCACGCGAAGTGCACGCCGCACTGCCGAGACGAATCCCGGACGTCACGGTGGGCTTGACCTCATCGCCGGGCACCACATTTTTGTTCACGGTAATACCGATTGCCTCCAGCGCTCGTTCGGCGACATTCCCCGCCAGGCCCCACGGCCGCAGGTCAATCACCCCCAAGTGACAGTCGGTCCCTCCCGACACGACCAACAACCCACCTTCAGCCAATCGGCCGCACAAGGCCTGGGCGTTGGCGACCACGGCGTGGGCGTAAGCGCCGAACGCCGGTTGCAATGCCTCACCCAGCGCCACGGCCTTGGCTGCAACGATATGCATCAGTGCTGCGCCCTGCAGGCCGGGGTACACCGCTGCATTGATCTTCTGCGCAATGGCCTGCTCATTACACAGGATCATCCCGCCACGCGGGCCGCGCAATGTGGCATGGGTACTGAGGGTAGTGACATGGGCGAACGGCACAGGAGACGGATACGCACCACCTGCGACCAGCCCTGCAACGTGGGCAATGTCGGCCATCAGGTACGCACCCACCTCGTCGGCAATCGCACGAAACCGGGCGAAATCCAGCGCTCGTGAATACGCCGAGGCCCCTGCGATGATCAGGCGTGGACGTTCTTGTCGGGCGATCTGCTCGACCTGATCCATGTCGACCCTGTGGGTCACCGGGTGCACGCCATAGCTGAGGGCCTGAAACCAGCGCCCGGACAAGTTGAACGCAGCACCATGGGACAGGTGCCCACCGGACTTGAGGTCAAGGCCGAGGATCTTGTCCCCCGGCGCCAGCAGAGCCAGAAACACCGCCTGGTTGGCCTGGCTGCCCGAATGAGGCTGCAGGTTGGCATAGGCACAGCTGAACAGCTGCCTGGCCCGTTCGATGGCGAGCTCTTCAATTGCATCGACATTGCAGCAACTGGCGTAATAGCGACGCCCTGCGTAGCCCTCGGCATATTTGTTGGTCAGTACCGACCCTTGGGCCTCGAGCACCGCACGACTGACCACGTTCTCAGCGGCGATCAGCTCGATTGACTGCACTTGGCGCTGGCGCTCGGCGTCAATGGCGCGCCACACCTGCCCGTCCACCTGGGGCAGCGCAACGCCACTGACCCCAGGCAGCGCGTGGCCCTCCTGATAAGCGAAATGCGGCATGGTCACTCCTTTGTAAACGCCCGATAACACGCCGCACTACCCTAGCCGCCCACGGGCCGGCCAACCATACCAGTTCGCTCGGTTGTTGCAGACCACCGCACCCAAAGTCCTTGCCACGCGTCTAAGCGGGGGCAGGCGTGGTGAAATCGCCGCCATTAAAAGTGGTCTGGTGGCCGCATCGGTAATGGACTATCGCGCAAGACCGGCGCCTTATTAAGCTCTGCGCCGGATTTGCCATGCTCACTACACGGGTTTCGCCATGACGATTCGTATCGGGTTGCTGCCTCAGGTCGCCGCCGCACACTTTGTCAGTCATTTGCACATCATGGTGCTGGCGGCGCTATTCCCCTTGCTTCCGGCTTTTTTCAACGTGGAATATGTGGAGCTGGGCCTGGCGTTGAGTCTGTTCAATATCGTTACGGCGCTGGTGCAGGCACCCATGGGGTTTGCCGTGGACCGCTACGGTGCCAGGCGTTTGCTCTCGGTCGCGCTGGCACTGGGCAGCAGCAGTTTCCTGCTGATTGCACTCATGCCCGGCTACACCTGTTTGTTGATCGGCATGGTGCTGGCCGGTGTCGCCAACGCCATTTATCACCCGGCCGACTACGCCCTGCTGTCGCGCCACATTGACCCCGCCCACATCGGTAAGGCGTTCTCCGTGCATACCTTTGCCGGGTTCCTTGGCGCGGCCGTGGCCCCGGTGTTTTTGCTGAGTATCGCGATGGCGAGCAACCTGCCCATGGCCTTCGCGGCTGCGGCCCTGGTGGGCTTTTTCGTGCTGGCGCTATTGTTGCTCCCTGGCTCCGCACTGGCCCGAGTCACTCACGTGTATCCCGCTGCAGAGCCGACACCCATCGGCGCCAGTCGCCTGTCGCTGCTCTCGCCTATGGTGCTCAGCCTGACCCTGTTGTTCGTGCTGCTGAACCTGAGCACCGGCGCGATTGAGAAGTTCTCGGTCGCCGCCCTGATGCAAGGTCAGGGCGTGGCCTTGACTTGGGCCAACTCGGCGTTGACCGCCTTCCTCTTTGCCAGCGCTTTCGGCGTGCTGGCGGGGGGAGCATTGGCCGACCGGACTCGCCGCCATGGCGTAGTCGCGGCCAGCGCGTTCGCCTTGGCCACCGTGCTGATGCTGCTGGTCGCCACGGCACGCTTGAGCGAGCCCGCACTGCTGATCGTGCTGGGGGCTGCGGGCTTTCTGACTGGAGTGATCGCCCCGTCCCGCGACATGCTGGTACGGGCGGCTGCCCCGAAGGGTGCTGAAGGCAAAACCTTCGGCATCGTCTCTACCGGCTTCAACATCGGTGGCGCCATCGGGCCAGTCGGGTTCGGCTGGCTGCTCGACCAAGGTCAGCCCAACGCCATTTTCTGGGCCAGCGCCGCCTTCATGAGCCTGACCGTTGTACTGACCCTGATACAGGAGCGGTCCATGGCAAGGGTCCGAAAAATGGCAGCACTCCAAGTGGCTTTCAAGTGACCTGAATCAATAGCCGCCACGTGTTTTTGCCGCAGACTTGAAGGGCGCCGTCCCGCATTTATTGCGCTGCACCCCTCGCTTGTGCGCACTCGTTATTTTTGCAAGGACTGCACGGTAAACCCCAACACCAATAGCCGATTCCCTTGGAGTTAAAACATGGAACGTTTGAATTGTGGTACCGATGACGTAGTAAAAAACATGCTGGCCAAACTCTCCACGCTCTGGAAAACCCGCGCGGCCGTCAACAACCCGCAACCGAACTACTGGGGCCTCGCCTTCGATGCCGACAAGCACGACTTCAGTCTGTCGCTGTTACCGTTTCGTCATCACCAGGCCTGGCTCGAAGCCCCTCAGGACCTGCAATCCAAATGTCTGTCCTATGCGTGGGGCATCTACAACCTAAAGACCATCTACATCGAATGCAATGTGGTCGTGCCGGCCTGCGAGGACATTATCAAGACCCCGCCGCCGAGCAACAACCGCGCCCTGCTGCAAGACGTGATGTCTCAGGCACTGCTCGACGAAGCCCTGCACACGCGCATGTCCATCATGGCCTGCAACTATATCTATGACATGCGCAAACTCCCCCCTCTGGACTTCAGCGCGTTCAACCTGGTGACCTGGCGCGAGGCCCTCTTGGCCAACTGCACTGCCGAATGGGAGCGACGCCTGACCCGCTTCGGCGTCGCGTGTGCCAGCGAAACGCTCATCACCGACTACCTCAAGACCATGGCCGAGGACGCCAGCATTCAGGCGGTGTGCCATGAGGTCACGCGCACCCATGCCATGGACGAGTGGAGCCATTCCAGCGTCTTCAGCTTCGTCGCTTCCGACATCGTCAATGGCCTGAGCCGCAAGGAACGCGAGTACCTGCGCGCGATCATCCTGCGCACGGTGCAGATGTTCGCCAATAACGAAATGGGCGCATGGTCCAACGTGTTTTCGATGCTGGATTTCCCCCACGCCGGCGAGATCGTGCGTGACGTGGGCGACAACAACGAAATCAGCGTCTACACCGACTCGCTCGAAGCCCTGATAGACCGGATCGGCTTGACCGGCAGCGGCCTCAGCAGTGCCGAGCATGCCATTGAAACCTTAGGCGAGAAGGCCCGCGCATGAACGGCATGGCATTCCTCACGGCCCTGTGCGAACACGTAAGCACTGAAACGGCCAACGTAAAAGTCTTCACCCTGCGCGCGGTGGACGCCCCCGTCGAATTTCTCGACAGCCTGGAGGCTGGCAGACACGTGGCCCTGCACGCCGCTGACATGGCGGGCACCTATCACCAACGGTTGTATTCGATCACGCGCAAGCATGGCGTCGACCGGTTCGACATTGCGATCAAGCGTGAAGGCCATGGCGGAGTTTCGGACCAGTTGCACACTACGCTGCAAGCCGGCTCAAGCATCGCGATGCAGTTTGTCGCAGGTGATATTTCGCTGGAGTCGGTTCTGGGTTGCCGCCAGGTCGGCATGCTCGCCGGCGGCATCGGCATCACCTTGCCGATTGCATTGTTGCGTGGCCTGGCCGAGCGTGCGCGACGCGGATTGGCGGTGCCCGATGTGAGCCTGCTGCTGTGTGTGCCGTCCATCGCCGAGATTGCGTTTCTACAGGAGTTGCTGGAGCTTGAGCTGACCACATCGTGGTTCTCCTTGCAGGTGTTCGTAACCCGCGAAGCGGTCAACAACAACGGACACTTCAGCGCCGGTCGTCCCCAGATCCAGGACCTGAGCCGGCTGGGTAATCCCGACCGCGTGGTGATCTGCGGCAGCCATGGCTTCGCCCAGGGCATGCGCGAACACACCCTGGCCATGTTCTCCGCGAGCCGCTTGCTCATCGAGTCATTCACACCACCGGCCGCGCCGGCCTGCGCCGCTCAGCCGCAGGCTCAAGCCGACGCGACGCTGCGCCTGCACTTGAACCACAACGATCAGGTGCTGGAGCCGCCCGCCGGCAAGAGTTTGCTGGAGATGCTTGAAACCAGCGGCATCGCGGTGCGCAGCCTTTGCCGCGCCGGCATCTGCGGTCACTGCCGGCTGAAGGTATCGGAGGGTCACTACACCCTTGAACCCGACTTTTGCCTGACCGACAAGGACAAGGACGACGGCTACGCCCTCGCCTGCTGCACCTTCCCGCAATCCGGGACGATCAAAGTCGACCTCTCAACCACGGTATGAACACTTACCGCCCTTACTTCAACAACTGGTTTTTTCCATGAAAACTGCCATTGCATTGCGCCACATTCACTTCGAAGACGTTGGCACCCTGGATGCCGTTCTCGCCGAAGCAGGCTATACGCTGATTTACCTGGACCCCACGGTCGACGCCATCTACAGCGAGCCGGTGCTGCAGGCCGACTTGTTGATCGTGCTCGGCGGCCCGATTGGAGCCTATGACGAGCAGTTGTATCCGTTTTTGCACGACGAGTTGAAACTGGTGCGCCAGCGCGTTGCGTCGGGAAATCCCCTGCTGGGCATCTGCCTCGGTGCGCAACTGATCGCCCGGGCCATGCAGGCCGACGTCTACCCGATGGGGGTCAAGGAGATCGGTTTTTCACCGCTGACCCTGACCGCGGCCGGTCAAGACTCGCCGCTCGCCGCACTGATGGACACCCCCGTGCTGCACTGGCACGGCGATCAGTTCGATGTGCCAGAAGGCGCTGTGCTGCTGGCCAGTACCCCGGTGGGTGCTCATCAGGCGTTCGCCGTGGGCAACACGATTCTCGGCCTGCAATTTCACCTCGAAGCCGATACCGCCAACATCGAGCAATGGCTGGTTGGCCATGCCAGCGAACTGGCACAGACCGGCATCGACCCTGTTGCGCTGCGCAGCGAGGCCATTCACCTCGGCGACCGCCTCACCCGCGCCGCGAGCCAAGTCATGCGGGCCTGGCTGAACAACCTGGGCACCCCGATAAAACACTGATAGCGGTCGGGCACCCGCCCAGCGCATTTGTACCGTGTAAAACCACCTGAAAAATATCAAGGATGAGGAATCAAAAATGATCGTCGTTTTGTTTGAGTTACAGGCACTGCCAGGCCAGGGCGAGACCTATGTTGACCTGGTCAACAAGCTGACCCCGCTGCTTGAACCCATGGACGGGTTTATCTCCGTCGAGTGCTTTCAAAGCACGCTCAACCCCAAGAAGGTGATGTCGGTCACTACCTGGCGCGATGAGGAGGCCGTGGTGCAATGGCGCAACGTGACAGCCCACCTGTCGGCACAGCGCGCCGGACGCGACAAAATCTTCGATGACTATCGCGTGCGTGTGACATCGGTGATTCGTGATTACGGTCTGCGTGATCGCGAACAGGCACCGTACAACGTAGTGGTCGACGGTGAACCCGGCGCGGCTGCCGCGGTGGTTTAACGGCGTATTCTCGTCACCTGCACAGGGGCGAGAAATTTATTGCCGACTGTGGTGAGCAGGGCTCACCGCAACCCGCTCTTCGACATCGATAATCCCGCAACGCCCATTCGTGCATTCGGTAGAAGCCCTTAAATAGAAAAAGCCCCTGAAATCAGGGGCTTTGGCATTGCTCGAAAATCTATTCTTTAGCGGTGGATAACTTACTCCACCGTCACCGACTTCGCCAGGTTACGCGGCTGGTCAACGTCCGTGCCCTTGAGCACCGCGACGTAATACGACAGCAACTGCAGCGGAATCGTGTAAAGAATCGGCGAGAGGATGTCGTGGATGTGCGGCATCTGTACGACGTGGGTGCCTTCGCCGTTGGTCATTCCGGCTTTCTCGTCGGCGAACACCACCAGTTCGCCGCCGCGGGCGCGGACTTCCTGCAGGTTGGACTTGAGCTTTTCCAGCAGTTCGTTGTTGGGCGCGACGGTGACCACCGGCATGTCGTTATCTACCAGCGCCAGCGGGCCGTGTTTCAACTCCCCGGCCGGGTAGGCTTCGGCGTGGATATAGGAGATTTCCTTGAGTTTCAAGGCACCTTCCATCGCCACCGGGAACTGCGCGCCTCGGCCGAGGAACAAGGTGTGGTTTTTCTCGGCAAACAGCTCGGCGATTTTCTCCACGGTGCTGTCCATCGCCAAGGCTTCGCCCAGACGGGTGGGCAGGCGGCGCAGTTCTTCGACCAGTGTGGCTTCGACGCCTTGGCCCAACGTACCGCGAACCTGACCCAGCGACAGGGTCAACAGCAGCAGGCCGACCAGTTGCGTGGTGAAGGCTTTGGTGGAAGCCACACCGATTTCGCGACCGGCCTGGGTCAGCAGGGTCAGGTCCGATTCGCGCACCAGCGAGCTGATGCCGACATTGCAGATGGCCAGACTGGCGAGGAAACCCAGCTCTTTGGCATTGCGCAGGGCCGCCAGGGTGTCGGCGGTTTCGCCGGACTGCGAGATCGTCACGAACAAGGTGTCCGGCTGAACCACGACTTTGCGATAGCGGAACTCGCTGGCGACCTCGACCTGGCAGGGGATGCCGGCCAGTTCTTCAAGCCAGTAGCGGGCAACCATGCCGGCATGGTAACTGGTGCCGCAGGCGACGATTTGCACGTTGCGGACCTTGGCGAACAGCTCGGGCGCTTGCGGGCCGAAAGCCTGTACCAGCACTTGCTGGTCGCTCAGACGGCCTTCGAGCGTGCGTTGTACCACCGCCGGTTGTTCGTGGATTTCCTTGAGCATGTAGTGGCGGAATTCGCCTTTGTCGGCCGCTTCGGCACCGTCGCTGTATTGCACAGTCTGGCGCTCGACCGCTTTGCCGGTGATGTCCCAGATTTGCACGCTGTCGCGACGGATTTCGGCGATATCGCCTTCTTCCAGGTACATGAAACGGTCAGTAACCTGACGCAGGGCCAGTTGGTCGGACGCGAGGAAGTTTTCACCCAGGCCGAGGCCGATCACCAGCGGGCTGCCACTGCGCGCGGCGACCAGACGATCCGGCTGCCTGGCATTGATCACCGCCAGACCGTACGCACCGTGCAATTCCTTGACCGTAGCCTTGAGCGCAACGGTCAGGTCAGGCTGGTCCTTGAGCTTGTGCGTCAGCAAGTGCGCGATCACCTCGGTGTCGGTGTCCGAGGTGAACACGTAACCCAGCGCCTTGAGCTGTTCGCGCAGCGCTTCGTGGTTTTCAATGATGCCGTTGTGCACCACCGCGATATCGCCGGAGAAATGCGGGTGAGCGTTGCGCTCGCACGGGGCGCCGTGGGTGGCCCAGCGGGTGTGGGCAATGCCAAGGCGACCCACCAGCGGATGCTCGGCCAGCGCGGCGTCAAGTTCGCTGACTTTACCCGGGCGGCGCATGCGCTCAAGGGTTGCGTCGTTGGTTAAAACCGCTACACCGGCACTGTCATAGCCGCGGTATTCGAGGCGCTTGAGGCCTTCGAGGAGGATGGCAGTGATATTACGTTCAGCCACTGCGCCAACAATTCCACACATATTTAATTCTCCTGACTGACAGCCGCGCAAATCACGGTGATACCGCGGGATTGGAGCTGATCGCGTGCAGCATCGGGCAGGCGATCATCGGTAATGAGGGTATGGACGCTGCTCCAGGGCAACTCCAGATTAGGAATCTTGCGACCGATCTTGTCGGCTTCGACCATGACAATGACTTCGCGCGCGACTTCGGCCATCACGCGGCTCAGACCCAGCAACTCATTGAAGGTGGTGGTGCCACGCACCAGGTCGATGCCATCGGCACCGATGAACAACTGATCGAAGTCATACGAGCGTAGTACTTGCTCGGCGACCTGGCCCTGAAAGGACTCCGAATGCGGATCCCAGGTACCGCCGGTCATCAACAGCACCGGCTCGTGCTCAAGTTCGCTCAGGGCGTTGGCGACGTGAAGGGAATTGGTCATCACCACCAGACCCGGCTGCTGGCCGAGTTCGGGAATCATCGCCGCGGTGGTGCTGCCGCTGTCGATGATGATGCGCGCGTGTTCACGGATGCGTTTGACCGCCGCACGAGCGATCGCCTGCTTGTAGCTGGAAACGCTCTGGGCAGGTTCCGCGACCAACTCTTGGGGCATGGTGATCGCCCCGCCGTAGCGACGCAGCAACAGGCCATGGGTTTCCAGAGCCGCCAAGTCCTTGCGAATCGTAACTTCGGAAGTTTCGAAGCGTCTGGCCAGCTCGTCGACACTGACCTCGCCCTGCTCGTTGAGCAAGGCGAGAATATTGTGGCGACGCTGGGGCGTATTGCGTTTCGACATGGCGGCTTAAGTTTCGATTCGAAAGATAACGAAAGCAATCAAAACCTATTACATGAAAATCGTCAAGTTGCTGATTGATTATTTACAGACGTGATAAACGAATGTGGGAGCGGGCTTGATCGCGAATGCGGTGTACCAGGTGCA
This sequence comes from Pseudomonas hamedanensis, assembly GCF_014268595.2. NCBI lineage: Bacteria > Pseudomonadati > Pseudomonadota > Gammaproteobacteria > Pseudomonadales > Pseudomonadaceae > Pseudomonas > Pseudomonas hamedanensis. The sequence continues at coordinate 4,095,337 of NZ_CP077091.1, read as the reverse complement.
CATTTCGGCACTGACACTCCGCATTCGCGAGCAAGCCCGCTCCCACATGTTTTCCGCTGTGGATAACTCAGTCTTTCTTGATCTTTTCCGGCCGCTTCCAGCCGTCGATGTTCTTTTGCCGTGCACGGCCAACGGCCAATTGCGCGTTATCCACATTCTGCGTAATGGTCGAACCGGCCGCGGTGGTTGCACCGTTGGAGATATCCACAGGCGCGACCAGCGAATTGTTCGAACCGATGAACACGTCGGCACCCAATACGGTTTTCCACTTGTTGGCGCCGTCGTAATTGCAAGTGATGGTGCCCGCCCCGATGTTGGTGCGCGCGCCGATTTCGGCATCGCCCAGGTAGGTCAGGTGCCCGGCCTTGGCGCCCTCGCCCATATGAGCGTTTTTCAACTCGACAAAGTTACCCACATGCGCGCGCGCTTCGAGCACCGTGCCAGGACGCAGCCGCGCGAACGGGCCGGCATCGCTGCCCTCGCCCAGCACAGCGCCTTCGATGTGGCTGTTGGCCTTGACCACTACGCCTTTACGCAGGGTGCTGTCCTTGATTACGCAATTCGGGCCGATGACGACGTCGTCTTCGATCACCACATGACCTTCGAGGATCACGTTGATATCGATCAGTACGTCGCGGCCCACAGTGACTTCACCGCGCACATCGAAGCGCGCCGGGTCACGCAGGGTCACGCCTTGCGCCATCAAACGGCGACCGGCACGCAGTTGGTAATGACGCTCCAGCTCGGACAGCTGTTTGCGATCGTTGGCACCCTGCACTTCCATCGGATCGTGCGGCTGTTCGGTGGCCACCACCAGACCATCGCTGACCGCCATCTCGATAACGTCGGTCAGGTAATACTCGCCCTGGGCATTGTTGTTCGACAGGCGGCTCATCCAGTCGGCCAGGCAATTGGCTGGCACGGCGAGGATTCCGGTGTTGCCTTCAGTGATTGCCCGTTGTGCTTCGCTCGCATCTTTGTGTTCTACGATCGCCGCAACTTTGCCATCAGCGTCGCGCACGATGCGGCCATAACCGGTCGGATCGTTCAGCTCAACAGTGAGCAACCCCATCTGCCCGGGCACGACATGCTTGAGCAGGCGCTGCAAGGTCTCGACTTCGATCAAAGGCACGTCACCATAGAGGATCAATACCGTGTCGGCGCTAATGAATGGCACTGCTTGAGCCGTGGCGTGACCCGTACCCAGTTGCTGGTCCTGCAGAACGAAATTCAGATCGTCGGCGGCCAGACGCTCGCGTACCGCATCGGCACCATGGCCAATGACTACATGAATGCGCTGTGGATCAAGTTGCCGCGCGCTGTGGATAACATGACCCAGCATGGAATTGCCGGCAATCGGGTGCAATACCTTCGGCAATGCCGAGCGCATACGAGTGCCTTGACCGGCCGCGAGGATAACGATTTCGAGAGACATGACTGGCTACCAATCCTGGGTGGTCAGCAACTGCGACCGGGGTTTGAAATTCGGAAAAGAAAAAAGGGTAGCCGAGGCTACCCTTTTTTATCAATCGCACAACAAGCGGCTGACGGATTAACCGCCAAACTTCTTGCGGATCTGCTGGACGGTGCGCAGTTGGGCTGCAGCCTCGGCCAGACGAGTGGCAGCGGCGCCGTAATCGAAGTCCGCGCCTTTTTCGTTCAGGGCATTCTCGGCAGCCTTGAGCGCTGCCTGAGCCTGAGCTTCATCCAGGTCGGCGGCACGTTGCACGGTATCGGCAAGTACCTTGACCATGTTCGGCTGAACCTCGAGGAAACCACCGGAGATGTAGAACACCTCGGCTTCCCCGCCTTGCTTGATCAGGCGGATCGGACCCGGCTTGAGATTAGTGATCAGCGGCGCGTGACCCAGAGCGATACCAAGATCACCCAGTGCACCGTGCGCAATCACCATCTCGACCAGGCCGGAAAAGATTTCCCCTTCCGCGCTGACGATATCGCAATGGACTGTCATAGCCATCTGATTGCCTCAACCTAAATTAGCGCCCGTTGCCGGGCGCCGGGATTACAGTTTCTTGGCTTTCTCGATCGCTTCTTCGATGCCGCCAACCATGTAGAACGCTTGTTCTGGCAGGTGGTCGTAGTCACCGTTGAGGATGCCTTTGAAGCCAGCAATGGTGTCTTTCAGGGAAACGTATTTACCCGAAGCACCGGTGAAGACTTCAGCCACGAAGAACGGCTGCGACAAGAAGCGCTGGATCTTACGAGCACGGTTTACCAACTGCTTGTCGGCTTCCGACAGCTCGTCCATACCCAGGATCGCGATGATGTCTTTCAGCTCTTTGTAACGCTGCAGAACGTACTGGACGCCGCGAGCGGTGTCGTAGTGGTCCTGGCCGATCACGTTCGGGTCCAGCTGGCGCGAAGTCGAATCCAGTGGATCTACCGCCGGGTAGATACCCAGGGAAGCGATGTCACGGGACAGAACGACGGTGGCGTCCAAGTGGGCAAAGGTGGTCGCTGGCGACGGGTCGGTCAAGTCGTCCGCCGGTACGTATACCGCCTGGATCGAAGTGATCGAACCTTCCTTGGTGGAAGTGATACGTTCCTGCAGAACGCCCATCTCTTCAGCCAGGGTCGGCTGGTAACCTACTGCCGAAGGCATACGGCCCAGCAGTGCGGATACTTCGGTACCGGCCAGGGTGTAACGATAGATGTTGTCGACGAACAGCAGAACGTCGTTACCTTCGTCACGGAACTTCTCGGCCATGGTCAGGCCGGTCAGTGCTACGCGCAGACGGTTTCCCGGCGGCTCGTTCATCTGACCGTAAACCAGTGCCACTTTGTCCAGAACGTTGGAATCCTTCATCTCGTGGTAGAAGTCGTTACCCTCACGAGTACGCTCACCCACACCTGCGAACACGGAATAACCGCTGTGCTCGATGGCGATGTTACGGATCAGTTCCATCATGTTTACGGTTTTGCCTACACCGGCACCACCGAACAGACCGACTTTACCGCCCTTGGCGAACGGGCAAACCAGGTCGATAACCTTGATGCCGGTTTCCAGCAGATCGTTGCCGCCCGCTTGCTCGGCGAACGAAGGAGCTGGACGGTGAATGCCCCAGCGCTCTTCGGTGTCGATCGGGCCAGCTTCGTCGATCGGGTTACCGAGGACGTCCATGATCCGGCCCAGAGTCGCTTTACCGACCGGTACGGAGATGGCTGCGCCAGAATCGGTGACTTCCAGACCGCGCTTCAAGCCTTCGGTGGAACCCATCGCAATGGTGCGAACCACGCCGTCGCCCAGCTGCTGCTGAACTTCCAGGGTGGTTTCAGCCGCGCTCATTACTTTCAGCGCGTTGTAGATGCTCGGTACGCTGTCGCGTGGAAATTCCACGTCGATAACGGCGCCGATGATTTGAACGATACGTCCGCTACTCATAGCTGGATCCTCTGAATATTTGAACCGTTAAACCGCGGCAGCGCCGCCGACGATTTCCGAGATCTCTTGGGTGATCGCAGCCTGACGCGCCTTGTTGTAGATCAGCTGCAAATCGCTGATCAAATCACCGGCGTTGTCGGTAGCGTTCTTCATCGCGATCATCCGCGCAGCCTGTTCAGCCGCGTTGTTCTCGACCACCGCCTGGTAGACCTGCGACTCGACGTAACGGACCATCAAGCCGTCAAGCAGCTCTTTGGCATCCGGTTCGTAGAGATAGTCCCAGTGGTGCTTGAGATCCTGATCCGGGGTTGCCACCAGTGGAATCAACTGCTCCACGGTAGGCTGTTGCGTCATGGTGTTGATGAACTTGTTGGACACCACGGACAGGCGGTCGATACGGCCGTCCAGGTAGGCATCCAGCATCACCTTGACGCTGCCGATCAGATCATTGATCGACGGCTCTTCACCCAGGTGGCTGATAGCTGCAACGACGTTACCGCCGAAGTTGCGGAAAAAGGCCGCACCCTTGCTACCGACTACACACAGATCGATCTCGACGCCGTTTTCGCGGTTTACCGCCATGTCCTTGACCAGGGCCTTGAACAGGTTGGTGTTCAAGCCGCCGCACAGACCACGGTCACTGCTCACCACAACATAACCAACGCGCTTGATTTCGCGGTCGATCATGAACGGGTGGCGGTATTCCGGGTTGGCGTTGGCCAGATGCCCAATTACCTGGCGGATACGCTCCGCATAAGGACGGCTAGCAGCCATGCGCATTTGTGCCTTGCGCATTTTGCTGACCGCCACTTTTTCCATGGCGCTGGTAATCTTTTGCGTGCTTTTGATGCTCGCAATCTTACTGCGAATCTCTTTTGCGCCTGCCATGTAACACCTATCAGGTTAGCAAGCGGGAGCCTCGCGGCTCCCGCTGCGGCTTACCAGGTTTGGGTGGCCTTGAACTTCTCGATACCGGCTTTCATGCCAGCGTCGATTTCGTCATTGAAGTCACCTTTAACGTTGATCTTGGCCATCAAATCGGCGTGATCGCGGTTGAAGAAAGCAATCAGCGCTTGTTCGAAGCTGCCGATCTTGGCGATTTCAATGTCAGTCAGGAACCCACGCTCAGCGGCATACAGCGACAGCGCCATGTCAGCGATCGACATTGGTGCGTATTGCTTCTGCTTCATCAGCTCGGTAACGCGCTGACCATGCTCAAGTTGCTTACGGGTCGCTTCGTCCAGGTCAGAAGCGAACTGGGCGAATGCCGCCAGTTCACGGTACTGAGCCAGAGCGGTACGGATACCACCGGAGAGCTTCTTGATGATCTTGGTCTGAGCGGCACCACCCACACGGGATACCGAAACACCGGCGTTCACTGCAGGGCGGATGCCCGAGTTGAACATGGCCGATTCCAGGAAGATCTGACCGTCGGTGATGGAAATCACGTTGGTCGGAACGAACGCGGAAACGTCGCCAGCCTGGGTTTCGATGATCGGCAGTGCGGTCAGGGAACCGGTTTTGCCGGTCACTGCGCCGTTGGTGAACTTCTCTACGTATTCTTCCGAAACGCGGGATGCGCGCTCCAGCAGACGGGAGTGGAGATAGAACACGTCGCCTGGGTAAGCTTCACGGCCTGGTGGACGGCGCAGCAGCAGGGAAATCTGGCGGTAAGCCACTGCTTGCTTGGACAGATCGTCATAAACGATCAGCGCGTCTTCACCGCGGTCGCGGAAGAATTCACCCATGGTGCAACCGGAGTACGGTGCCAGGAATTGCAGCGCAGGAGATTCCGAAGCACTGGCAGCCACGATGATCGTGTTGGCCAGGGCGCCGTTTTCTTCCAGCTTGCGAACCACGTTGGCGATGGTCGATTGTTTCTGACCGATAGCTACGTAGACGCAGAAAATGCCGCTGTCTTTCTGGTTGATGATCGCGTCGATTGCCAGAGCGGTCTTACCGATCTGACGGTCACCGATGATCAGCTCACGCTGGCCACGGCCGACAGGAATCATGGCATCGACAGCCTTGTAGCCAGTCTGTACAGGCTGGTCTACCGACTTACGCCAGATCACGCCTGGAGCAACTTTCTCGACCGCGTCGGTCTCGGTGTTGCCCAGTGGACCTTTGCCGTCAACAGGGTTACCCAGTGCATCGACTACGCGGCCCAGCAATTCCTTACCAACAGGAACTTCAAGGATGCGGCCGGTGCACTTGGCGCTCATGCCTTCAGCCAGCGACTGGTAGGAGCCTAATACCACTGCACCTACGGAGTCCTGCTCCAGGTTGAGGGCCATACCGTAGACGCCGCCCGGAAACTCGATCATCTCGCCGTACATGACGTCGGCCAGACCGTGAATCCGCACGATGCCGTCAGATACGCTGACGACAGTGCCTTCGTTACGGGCTTGGGAGGTCACATCGAGCTTGTCGATGCGGCCCTTGATAATTTCACTTATTTCGGAAGGATTGAGTTGCTGCATTGCTCTGCTGCCCCTTCAAACTCAAGATTTCAATGCTTCGGCAAGTTTCGCGATTTTGCCGCGAATCGAGCCATCGATAACCAGGTCGCCGGCGCGGATAACGACACCACCTATAAGGGCAGCATCCTCCGCAACTTGCAGGCGCACTTCCCGGTTGAGTCGTGCACTGAGAACCTTGGCGAGTTTGTCTTGCTGTTCTTGGTTCAATGCGAAAGCACTGGTTACTTCAACGTCTACCGATTTCTCTTGTTCGGCCTTGTACAGGTCGAACAGAGCGGCGATCTCCGGCAGAAGCAGGAGACGGTCGTTTTCGGCAACGACGTTGATGAAATTGCGTGCCTTTTCATCAAACTTGTCGCCGCACACGTCAATGAACGTGGCGGCCTTTTCTGCGCTCGTCAGTCGCGGGGCCTTGAGCACGCGCTGCAGGGTGTCGTCTTGCGACACCGCCGCTGCCAGGCCGAGCATGGCTGACCAATTGGCCAGTTGCTGGTGGGCCTGAGCGTGCTCGAAGGCCGCCTTAGCGTAAGGTCGGGCCAACGTGGTCAGTTCTGCCATGATCGCCCTCGCTTAGATTTCAGCAGCCAGTTGGTTAACCAGCTCTGCGTGCGCGTTTTGATCGATTGTGGCACCCAGGATCTTCTCGGCGCCGCCAACAGCCAGCAAGCCCACTTGGGCACGCAGCTTGTCTTTGACGCTGTTCAGTTCCTGTTCGATCTCGGCTTGAGCCTGAACCTTCACACGGTCAGCGTCGATACGGGCTTTTTCAACAGCCTCTTCGACGATCTGGTTACCGCGTTTCTTGGCTTGCTCGATGATTTCAGCTGCCTGAGCTTTCGCTTCGCGCAGTTGCTGACCCGCTTTTTCTTGGGCCAACTCCAGGTCGCGAGCTGCACGGCTGGCAGCGTCCAGACCATCAGCGATCTTCTTTTGACGTTCGTGCAGAGCAGCGATGACCGGTGGCCATACATACTTCATGCAGAACAGTACAAAAATCAGGAACGCAACGGACTGGCCAATCAGGGTCGCATTAATGTTCACGCCAACACCTCGCAGTTACGTTGTCCATCACACCAAATTACCCGGAATATCCGAGTAATCAGCCAGCGATCTGACCAACGAACGGGTTCGCAAAGGTGAAGAACAGAGCGATACCAACACCGATCATGGTTACGGCGTCGAGCAGACCGGCAACGATGAACATTTTAACTTGCAGCATTGGCACCATTTCTGGCTGACGCGCGGCGCCTTCCAGGAACTTGCCGCCCAGCAGGCCGAAACCAATTGCGGTACCCAGTGCGCCCAGGCCGATCAACAGTGCAACAGCGATAGCGGTTAGACCAACTACAGTTTCCATCTTTCCTCCCGACTTTTACGTCGTATGGTTTAGGTTTTTTAGATTAAAGCGGTAAAACAAATCGTTTCAGATGCCCCGTCAGGAGCCCCTTCCCGTTTTACCGGGAAGGACATCAGACTAGTCGAGACTGGTCTTAATGGTTTTCTTCGTGCGCCATCGACAGGTAGACGATGGTCAGCATCATGAAGATGAACGCCTGCAGGGTGATGATCAGGATGTGGAACACAGCCCACGCCCACTGCAGAACAACGCCCAGGCCACTCAGCCAGAGCAGGCCGCTGCCGAACATCACAGCGATCAGAATGAACACCAGCTCGCCGGCATACATGTTGCCGAACAGACGCAGAGCCAGAGAGATCGGCTTGGCGATCAGGGTCACGAACTCCAGCAGGAAGTTCACCGGGATCAGCAGGGCCTGAACGAAAATGTTCTTGCTGCCGAACGGGTGCAGGGTCAGTTCGCCGATGAAGCCGCCGATGCCCTTGACCTTGATGCTGTAGAAGATGATCAGTGCGAACACCGAGAAGGCCATGCCCAGGGTCGCGTTCGGGTCGGTCGTCGACACGGCGCGGAACGGGATGTGCGCATCACCGGAGATCAGGATGGCCAGCTGAGGAATCCAGTCGACCGGTACCAGGTCGACAGCGTTCATCAGGAACACCCAGACGAAGATGGTCAGTGCCAGCGGTGCAATCACCGGGCTACGGCCATGGAAGCTGTCTTTCACGCTGCCATCGACGAATTCGACCAATACTTCAACGAAGTTCTGCAAGGCACCCGGCTGACCCGAAGTCGCTTTCTTTGCCGCCATGCGGAAAAGAAGAACGAAGATCAGACCCAGCGCGACCGACCAGCCGAGAGTATCGACGTGGAAAGCCCAGAAGCCCATTTCCTTGGCTTCTGCTGCGGTGTGGGCAAAGCCCCAGCCGCCGTTGGGTAGCTGACCGAAAGTCAGGTTCTGCAAGTGGTGCTGGATATAGCCCGAAGCGGTTGTTTCTGCCATGGTTGCCTCAAACGCCCTAAGGTCTCGAAAGTCTTGTTCTCATCAGCAGGGGAGCGAACCAGCTGACCGACTGAGTCAGCACGAACACGCCGAATACTGCGATCGGCGCCAGTGGCTTCACACCTGCAAACACCAGTGCAAACAGCACTGCCGTCAAAATCAGTTTGCCTGCCTCGCCGGCATAAAAAGACCGGACGATGGACTGGGCTGCTCGGGCGCCGGAAAACCGAAATGCCTTGTGAGCGAAATAAACATTGGGCAGCAAGGCTATCAGGCCTCCGCAAAGTCCCGAGTATCCGGCAACGACTCCATGCCATTGCCAGAGCGCCAAAGCGGCAATGAGCAAAATGACAAATTGAGCCATCAGCACCGGAAAAACTGCCAGGCGATGGAAGGGCAGGCGGTTTGGCTTGCGGGTTTCCATCACGTTTGCTCTCCAATGGTCGGCTGCCAGAATTCAATAACTTGGCATAATTTGTGCCGACAAAATGCGCGCAGAGTATAGGGGCGGTTCTGCCCCTATTCAACTGTCAGGTAGTGATTTCCGACTGCGCGCTACATGAGGAATTGTTTCAGCGAATGTGTGCGAGCACGCCTTGCAGCTCATCGAGCGAGTTATAACCAATAACCAGTTGCCCTTTGCCCTTCTTGCCATGGCGAATCTGCACCGCAGAGCCTAGGCGCTCGGCCAGGCGCTGCTCGAGGCGAGCGATGTCCGGGTCGGGTTTGCTTGCTTCCACAGGCTCCGGTTTGCCACTCAACCACTGACGAACCAGTGCCTCGGTTTGGCGCACGGTCAGCCCTCGTGCGACAACATGTCGCGCCCCTTCGACCTGTTGATTGTCCGGCAGACCAAGCAAAGCGCGGGCGTGACCCATTTCCAGGTCGCCGTGGGACAGCATGGTCTTGATCACTTCCGGCAGTGCAATAAGTCGCAACAGGTTAGCCACAGTCACCCGCGACTTACCCACAGCGTCAGCCACTTGCTGCTGGGTCAGCTGGAACTCTTGCTGCAAGCGTTGCAGGGCGACCGCTTCTTCGATCGGATTGAGGTCTTCGCGCTGGATGTTCTCGATCAGCGCGATGGCAATAGCCGTCTCGTCCGGTACATCGCGAACCATGGCCGGGATCGTTTCCTGCCCGGCCTGCTGGCTGGCTCGCCAGCGTCGCTCACCGGCGATGATCTCAAAGCGTCCGCCGCCAATCGGGCGCACCACGATGGGCTGCATGACGCCTTGGGCCTTGATCGACGACGCCAGTTCTTCCAGCGCCTGCGGGTCCATGTCGCGGCGTGGCTGATATTTGCCACGCTGCAGCAGATCCAGCGGCAGGTGTTGCAGTTCGCGGGTGTCGGCCTGCGCAGCTTGTTCTTCCAGCGCGCTGACCGTCGGACCACTCAGCAGTGCATCCAGTCCACGTCCGAGACCTCGTTTCTTGACGGCCATGGGGATTCCTTAAATTGCCTGAGCGGCGGCGGTGCGTGAATTTTTGCGCTGACGGCGAACCATCTCACCCGCCAACGCCAGATAGGCCAGCGCGCCGCGCGATTGCTTGTCGTAGGCCAGCGCCGGCATGCCGTAGCTTGGCGCTTCGGCCAGGCGGATGTTGCGCGGGATTACCGTGTCGTAGAGCTGCTCGCCGAAGTGCTCCTTGAGCTGTGCCGAGACATCGTTCATCAGGCTCAGGCGCGGGTCGTACATGGTACGCAGCAAACCTTCGACCTTCAGGTTCGGGTTCAGCAGCTCGGCGATTCGTTTGATGTTATCCACAAGGTCGCTCAACCCCTCGAGCGCAAAGTATTCGCACTGCATGGGGATAATCACCCCGTCAGCGGCAACCAGTGCGTTGAGCGTGAGCATCGACAGCGACGGCGGGCAGTCGATCAGGATGTAATCGTAATTATCGCGGATCGGCGCCAGCGCACTGCGCAGGCGGCTTTCCTTCATCTGCATTTCCAGCAGCACCACTTCGGCCGCCGTCAGGTCGCGGTTGGCCGGCAGCAACTGATAACCGCCATGCTCGGAGTAGTGCATGGCCTGGGCCAGATCGCATTCGCCGATCAGCAGGTCGTAGACCGAGTTTTCCAGGCCGTGTTTATCCACACCGCTACCCATGGTGGCGTTGCCCTGTGGATCGAGATCGATCAACAGCACCCGGCGCTTGGTCGCGACCAGGGATGCTGCGAGGTTGATGCAGGTGGTGGTCTTGCCCACACCACCCTTCTGGTTCGCTATCGCGAATACCTTAGCCATTCTTGCTTGTGTTCCCAATCATGCCGTGCGGCGCAGTATCAGCAGATGGCGTTGGCCTTGGCAACCGGGTACGGCCAGGGCGTGTTCGCTATCGAGTTTGAAGTCTGCCGGCAATGCTACCAGCTCATCGGCCGGATGAACGCCCTTCATTGCCAGCCAGCGTGTATTGGCATCGCCCAAGTGACGCGTCCAGTGGGTGAAGTTTTCCATGCTGCTGAACGCCCGGGAAATGATCCCGTTGAACGGCTGATCAGGCTGGAACGCTTCGACACGACTGTGGATAACTTGCAGGTTATCCAGTTTCAGTTCGAGTTTGACCTGAGTCAGGAAGCGGGTTTTCTTGCCGTTACTGTCCAGACAGGTCACTTGCGAGTCCGGATACAGGATCGCCAGCGGGATACCGGGCATGCCGCCGCCACTGCCGACATCGAGCCAACGGCCGTTTTCAATAAACGACATCACGCTGAGGCTGTCGAGCAAGTGACGAGAAACCATTTCATCCGGATCGCGCACAGCGGTCAGGTTGTAGGCCTGGTTCCATTTGATCAACAGGGCCAGGTAACCCAGCAGCAATTCATGCTGGGTTTCCGTCAGATGGACACCGAGCGCGCGGGCTCCTGTGGATAACTCTTCGGCGTGCTGCGAAGTGACCTTAGAACTCAAGCGCTTTGCTCCAACTGACGGCCCGCGCCGCGTTTTTTCAAATGAATCATCAGCAGCGAAATCGCCGCCGGGGTTACACCCGGAATCCGCGAAGCCTGGCCCAGCGTCTCTGGACGCGTCGCACCGAGCTTGCTCTGGATCTCCTTGGAGAGACCGGAAATGTTGGTGTAATCGATATCCACAGGCAGTTTCGTGTCTTCGCTGGCGCGCAGACGGGCGATTTCGTCCTGCTGACGGTCGATGTAACCGGCGTATTTGGTCTTGATCTCGACCTGCTCGGCGACCTGTGGATCCTCTGCGCCCTGCCCGGTCACTTCGACCAGACCAGCGTAGTCGATTTCCGGACGACTCAAGAGATTGAGCAGGTTGTATTCGTGGGTCAGCGGTGTGCCGAATTTTGCCGCAATCGCTTCGCCCTGCGGCGTGCCCGGACGAACCCAAGTGCTTTTCAGACGCTGTTCTTCGACCTCGATGCTCTCGCGTTTTTTGCAGAAGGCCGCCCAACGCGCGTCATCGACCAGGCCGAGCTCGCGACCTTTTTCGGTCAGACGCAGGTCGGCGTTGTCCTCACGCAGGATCAGGCGGTACTCGGCGCGGGACGTGAACATGCGGTACGGCTCTTGGGTACCGAGGGTGATCAGGTCGTCGACCAACACACCGATGTACGCCTCATCGCGGCGCGGGCACCAGGCTTCTTTGCCTTTGGCGCGCAACGCGGCATTGGCCCCGGCGAGCAAACCCTGGGCGCCGGCTTCTTCGTAACCGGTGGTGCCGTTGATTTGCCCGGCGAAGAACAGACCGCCGATGACTTTGGTTTCGAGGCTGTACTTCAGATCGCGCGGATCGAAATAGTCGTACTCGATCGCATAACCCGGACGCACGATGTGCGCGTTTTCCATGCCGCGGATCGATTGCACGATCTGCAATTGCACGTCGAACGGCAAGCTTGTGGATATCCCGTTCGGATACAGCTCATGGGTAGTCAGACCTTCCGGTTCGATGAATACCTGATGGCTTTCCTTGTCGGCAAAGCGGTGGATCTTGTCTTCGATCGACGGGCAATAACGCGGGCCGACGCCTTCGATTTCACCGGCAGCCGAGTACATCGGCGAACGGTCGAGGTTCGCCGCGATGATTTCGTGGGTGCGAGCGTTGGTATGCGTGATCCAGCAACTGACTTGCCGCGGATGCTGCTCCTTGTTGCCCATGAACGACATCACCGGGATCGGCGTATCGCCAGGTTGCTCGGTCATCACCGAGAAATCCACAGACTTGCCGTCAATGCGCGGCGGCGTACCGGTTTTCAAGCGGCCTACCCGCAATGGCAGCTCACGCAGACGGTGGGCCAGAGCGATGGATGGCGGATCACCAGCGCGGCCGCCGGAGAAATTCTGCAAACCGATGTGGATAAGTCCACCGAGGAACGTGCCTGTGGTCAACACCACGGAATCGGCGAAGAAACGCAGACCCATTTGAGTGACAACACCGCGCACCTGGTCCTGCTCAACGATCAAGTCATCAGCAGCTTGTTGAAATATCCACAGGTTCGGCTGGTTTTCCAGGATTTCGCGGACAGCGGCTTTGTACAAAATCCGGTCGGCTTGCGCACGGGTCGCCCGTACGGCGGGGCCTTTGCGGCTGTTCAACACGCGAAACTGGATGCCGCCCTTATCGGTAGCCATGGCCATCGCGCCGCCGAGGGCATCGATTTCCTTGACCAGATGGCTTTTGCCAATGCCACCAATGGCCGGGTTGCAACTCATTGCACCGAGGGTTTCCACGTTGTGCGTCAGCAACAGGGTTTTTGCCCCCATACGTGCTGAGGCCAGTGCTGCCTCGGTACCGGCATGACCGCCGCCGATGACGATCACTTCAAAACGGGAAGGGAAATCCACCACGCACCTCGTGCCTGCTTATGTAGGTCATTCAGGAATTAGTTTGAGATCAGGTTTCTGGACCTGGTCGATAAGTATAGGGACTTCGCCCTTCCTAAAGAACCCTTTGCACAAAATTTAACCAGCTGTGGAGAACTCGAGATTAAAAGAATAAAAAAGAGAGAAATTTATAAAACCTTTGTTTTTATGTTTACTCTTACTGGGCAACCTTTCTGTGGATAGATCGCCGCAGGCCTTATTATTCAATGTGTACAGAGATTCAAAACCCTGTGACCATGTGCCAGTGAGGGGCTTGGATAACCGGTGTAAGCCTGTGGATGAAAGAGGTTGTTATCCACAGAGGGGTTTATATCCAGTTTTCAGGCCCTGTTATCAACCGACCTTAGCGGCAGTTATTCACAGGGCTTAATCCACAGATATTGACTGAAAAGGCGAATCGCGGACGCAGAAAATCCTTGTCGGGACCGAAAAGTCAGACAAACAGCGAGCGAAAATAATGCTGAGAGGGGAGATGGCAGGTCGCGAGCGGACCTGCCGGGAGTAGCGAAGGGACTATTTGCCGATGCAGAAGCTGGAAAAGATCCTTCCCAACAGATCATCAGAGCTAAACGCGCCAGTGATTTCCCCCAGGGAATGCTGAGCTTGGCGCAAGTCCTCGGCCAGCAGTTCTCCCGCGCCTGCCAGGGTCAACTGCGCACGGCCGTGTTCCAGCGCCGTACTGGCGTGACGCAACGCTTCGAGGTGCCGACGGCGTGCGCTGAAGCTGCTCTCTGAAGTCTGCTCGTAACCCATGCAGGCCTTGAGATGGTCGCGCAGCAGATCCAGTCCTTCGGCGGACTTGGCGCTGAGACTGATCGTCACATGGCCATCCTCACTGGTTTCCAGGGTAATTGCTTCACCCGTCAGGTCCGCTTTGTTGCGGATCAGGGTAACTTTTGCCGGATCTGGTCGGGTTTCCAGGAATTCTGGCCAAAGTGCAAACGGATCCAGCGCTTCCGGTGCGATTGCATCGACGACCAACAAAACGCGGTCCGCTTCACCGATAGCCTTCAATGCGCGCTCGACGCCGATCTTTTCCACATGATCGTCAGTGTCACGAAGGCCTGCGGTGTCGACAACGTGCAGCGGCATACCATCGATGTGGATATGTTCGCGCAGGATATCCCGGGTCGTGCCGGCGATTTCGGTCACGATAGCTGCTTCGCGACCCGCCAGGGCATTGAGCAGACTCGACTTGCCGGCGTTCGGCCGGCCGGCAATGACCACGGTCATGCCGTCGCGCAACAGGGCACCCTGCCCGGCTTCGCGAAGGACCGTGGATAACTCGTCACGCACCTTGTCGAGCATGCTCAGGACATGGCCATCGGCGAGAAAGTCGATTTCCTCTTCCGGGAAGTCGATGGCGGCCTCGACGTAAATACGCAGACCGATCAGCTGTTCGGTCAGGTTATGCACACGCTGGGAAAACGCGCCCTGCAGTGAACGCAAAGCGTTACGCGCAGCCTGGGCAGAACTGGCCTCGATCAAATCGGCAATCGCCTCGGCCTGAGCCAGATCGAGTTTGTCATTGAGGAACGCCCGCTCGCTGAATTCCCCCGGCCGCGCCAAACGGCAGCCCAGTTCCAGGCAGCGCTTGAGCAGCATGTCCAGCACGATCGGCCCGCCATGACCCTGCAGTTCCAGCACGTCTTCGCCGGTGAACGAGTTCGGCCCCGGGAAATACAGGGCCAGACCTTCATCGAGTACCTGCTGATCATCACTGAAAAATGGACCGTAATGTGCGTAACGCGGTTTCAGTTCGCGGCCGCTGATGGCTTTCGCTGCAACACTGGCCAACGGCCCGGAAATACGGACGATACCCACCCCACCACGACCTTGAGCGGTGGCGACGGCGGCAATGGTTTCACGAGGTGTGCTCATAAACCGGAATCCAGACAAAAGTGGCAGATAGCAAAACGCCCCACTAGGGGGCGTTTTGAGTGGTGTTATCCACAGTGCAAGTTACGCCTCGGCTTTTTTCGTCGCCGCTTCGATCTTACGCGTGATGTACCACTGCTGTGCAATCGACAGGCAGTTGTTCACCACCCAGTACAGCACCAGACCGGCCGGGAACCACAGGAAGAAGAAGGTGAAGATGATTGGCATCATTTTCATGACCTTCGCCTGCATCGGATCCGGAGGTGTCGGGTTCAGCTGCTGCTGGATAAACATGGTTGCGCCCATGATGATCGGCAGAATGAAGAACGGATCCTTGATCGACAGGTCAGTGATCCACAGCATGAACGGCGCCTGGCGCATTTCCACGCTTTCCAGCAGCACCCAGTACAGCGAAAGGAAAACCGGCATCTGCACCAGGATCGGCAAGCAGCCGCCCAGCGGGTTGATCTTCTCTTTCTTGTACAGCTCCATCATGGCTTGCGACATTTTCTGCCGGTCATCGCCATGTTGCTCTTTCAGTGCAGCCAGTTTCGGCGCCACGGCACGCATGCGCGCCATCGATTTGTAGCTGGCGGCCGACAGCGGGAAGAAGATCCCTTTGATCAGCATGGTCAGGAAGATGATCGACCAGCCCCAGTTACCGACAATGGCGTGGATGTGTTGCAGCAACCAAAAGATTGGCTGGGCAATGAACCACAGAATGCCGTAGTCGACGGTCAGTTCCAGACCTGGGGACAACTCTTTCAGCACGGCCTGGCTTTTCGGGCCGGCGTACAGCACAGCGCTGGTTTCAACCTTGGCACCCGGAGCAGCGGTCAACGTCGGACCGGTGTAACCGATGATGTAGTTGCCTTTGCTGTCCTTACGGGTCTGGACGATATTGTTCTCGCCCTTCGCCGGAATCCACGCGGTCACGAAGTAGTGTTGCAGCCAGGCCACCCAACCACCGGTGACGGTTTCCTTGAGCTGCGCCTTGTCCATGTCCTTCATGGAGACTTTCTTGTACGGCTCCGAACTTGTCCACAGGGCAGCGCCCAGGTAAGTCGCGGTACCGGTCGCCGTAGTCGACGAAGGATCAGCGCTGGCGTCGCGCTTCAACTGGGCAAACATTGCGCCGTTCCAGGGCTGAGCGCTCTGGTTATCCACAATGTAGGAAACGGCTACGTCGTACAGGCCGCGTTTCAGTGTGAAACGCTTGATGTAGTTGACGCCGTCCTTGCTGAATTTCAGGTCAACGACCAGTTGGTCCTGACCGTCAGCCAGTTGATAAGTCTTCTTCTCCGAGGAGTAAACCGGACGACCGGCCGGGTTTGCATCCGGGCCGTTGGTGCCGATCAGACCGCTTTGTGCCAGATAAACACGCTCGCCACCGTTATCGAATAGCTGGAACGGCACATCAGGACGATCCTGACGACGCGGATACAGCGGCAGAGTCAGTTGGGCAACGTCGCCACCTTGTGGATCGATCGCCAGATCAAGCACGTCGGTCTTGATCTGGATCAGATCCTTGCTGGCGGCGACCGGCGTTTCGGCAGGTGCGCTGGTATCGCTGGCGGCACGCGGAATATCGTCACTGGCAGCAGCATTAGTGCCTGTGGCGGTGTCCGGCAAACCGGATGTAGTCGTACTGGAAGCAACATTCTGAGTCGGCAGGGCAGCCTGGCCATAGTCCTGGTTCCATTTAAGAACCATGACGTAGGACACGATTGCCAGGGCGACGATCAGGATCGTGCGTTTGATATCCATGATTACTCGGCCATCGAAGAAGAACGGGAGGTAGGGATAGGTGGAACCGGGTCATAACCACCGGGATTCCACGGATGACAGCGACCTAAACGACGAAAGGTCAGCCAGCCACCGCGCAGAAGGCCATGATTTTCAATGGCTTCATACGCGTAGCAGGAACAACTGGGGTAGAAACGACAGTGGCTGGCCATTAAAGGACTAATGGCATAGCGATAAAACTGGATCGGAACGAGGGCCAGTTTACGCATCGGTACTGTCTACCCCTACAGTTTCGGTTTTGACTGCCGGAACGGGCTTGCTGCGTGCCAAACGCTTCCAGAGTTTGCCGAAATGCTGAATCAATTCGGGGTTTTCTACATCACCCAAACCTTTGCGCGCGACGATAACGATATCCCAGCCAACCAGTGAATCCTGGTGCAGACGGAACGATTCGCGCATCAGACGTTTGAGGCGATTGCGCTCAACGGAGAGCTTTACGCTCTTTTTCCCGATAACCAACCCGAGACGGGGGTGATCGAGATCGTTGTTGCGTGCAAGGAGCAGGAGATTTTTCCCCGGAACCTTGCCGGTAGGGGAGTCAAAGACTGCCTTGAAATGCCGGGGAGTAAGCAGACGCTTTTCCCGACTGAAGTCCTGACTCACCTCCAGTACCGGATTATCAAACTGCCAGACGCGCACGACCTTTGGCGCGACGACGCGACAGGACTGCGCGGCCGTTCTTGGTAGCCATGCGAGCACGGAAACCGTGGGTACGAGCGCGTTTGATAGTGCTTGGTTGGAAAGTACGTTTCATGTCGTGTTACCTGGTTCGTCCACAACGGGCCGGAATGGCCCCCGTTTTAAGAGACCGGGGATTCTAGAGAAAGCAAGCCTTCAGGTCAATTTCCAACCAGCGTTTCCTTATAAATAGATCCGGGGCTCGTCTTGCCAGAACACCTGCCCGGTATACATAAAAATAAAGAAGGGAATTATTTAAAGCTTTTCTGTAAAGCTTATAAAAGCTAGACCCGCCTTCCTCTGTGGATAAGTGCCATCAGACCTTTAAAGACAAGGTGTACAGAGAATGACAACTACCGTGGTAAGCGGTGACAAGCCTGTGCTGCGCTGTCGGATAAGCTGTGCGTGGAATGGCTGTTTATCCACAGGCAGGTTATCCACCGAGTTCAACCCCCAGTTGTCCAGTGAGCTCAGTCGGGGTTATCCACAGACCTTATGCACACGCCGTTGGTCGCTTTTTCATCACTTAAGGCGTTGATAAATCATGGTCGGCGGGCAACCTGCATGTGGATAAGTGAACCGCTCGCCGCTACAATGGCCGCTTGTTTTTGCCTCACCGGCTTTCAACTTAGGGGATATCCGTGTCAGTGGAACTTTGGCAGCAGTGCGTGGAGCTTTTGCGCGAGGAGCTGCCTGCCCAACAATTCAACACCTGGATCCGTCCACTACAGGTCGAAGCCGAAGGCGACGAGTTGCGCGTCTACGCACCGAACCGTTTTGTGCTCGACTGGGTCAATGAAAAGTACCTGGGGCGCGTCCTTGAACTGCTGGATGAGCATGGCAACGGCATGGCGCCGGCGCTCTCCTTATTAATAGGCAGCAAACGCAGTTCCGCTCCGCGTGCCGCGCCGAATGCGCCGCTGGCTGCCGCGCAGGTGTCCCAGGCTCAGGCCAATGCCGCGCCGGTAAGCGCTCCGGCGCCAGCTCAGACGCCAGCCCCGGTCGCCAAGCGCTCGACGCAGAAAAGCCCCGAAGTCAGCGATGAACCGTCTCGCGACAGTTTCGACCCCATGTCCGGCGCCGCTTCGCAACAGGCTCCGGTCCGCGCTGAACAGCGCACGGTCCAGGTGGAAGGCGCGCTCAAGCACACCAGCTACCTGAACCGCACGTTTACCTTTGAAAATTTCGTCGAGGGTAAATCCAACCAGCTCGCGCGTGCGGCGGCCTGGCAAGTGGCGGACAACCCCAAGCACGGCTACAACCCACTCTTCCTTTATGGTGGCGTCGGCCTGGGTAAGACCCACTTGATGCATGCGGTGGGTAACCACCTATTAAAGAAGAACCCGAATGCCAAGGTCGTGTACCTGCATTCCGAGCGTTTCGTCGCTGACATGGTCAAGGCGCTGCAACTGAATGCGATCAACGAGTTCAAGCGCTTCTACCGTTCGGTGGACGCCTTGCTGATCGACGATATTCAGTTCTTCGCCCGCAAAGAGCGTTCGCAGGAAGAGTTTTTCCACACCTTCAACGCTTTGCTTGAAGGCGGTCAGCAAGTCATTCTTACCAGTGACCGCTACCCGAAAGAAATCGAAGGCCTTGAAGAGCGCCTCAAGTCCCGGTTCGGCTGGGGGCTGACGGTGGCCGTCGAGCCGCCGGAGCTGGAAACCCGCGTGGCGATCTTGATGAAAAAAGCCGACCAGGCCAAAGTCGATCTGCCCCACGACGCTGCGTTCTTCATTGCCCAGCGTATTCGTTCCAATGTCCGTGAGCTGGAAGGCGCGCTGAAACGCGTGATTGCCCACTCGCACTTCATGGGGCGCGACATCACCATCGAGTTGATTCGCGAATCGCTGAAAGACCTGCTGGCGTTGCAAGACAAGCTGGTCTCTGTGGATAACATTCAGCGCACGGTCGCCGAATACTACAAAATCAAGATCTCCGACCTGCTGTCCAAGCGTCGTTCGCGCTCGGTGGCTCGTCCACGTCAGGTGGCCATGGCCTTGTCCAAGGAGCTGACCAACCACAGCCTGCCGGAAATCGGCGATGTGTTTGGCGGCCGCGATCACACCACCGTGTTGCACGCCTGCCGCAAGATCAACGAACTTAAGGAATCCGACGCGGACATCCGCGAGGACTACAAGAACCTGCTGCGTACACTGACCACTTGATGAACACCAGCGCAGCTTATTAAGGCAAGGGACTAGACCATGCATTTCACCATTCAACGCGAAGCCCTGTTGAAACCCCTGCAACTGGTCGCAGGCGTTGTCGAGCGCCGACAGACCTTGCCGGTACTCTCCAACGTGCTGCTGGTTGTCGAAGGCCAGCAACTGTCGCTGACCGGTACCGACCTTGAAGTCGAACTGGTCGGTCGTGTGCAACTTGAAGAGCCGGCTGAAACAGGTTCCATCACCGTGCCTGCTCGCAAGCTGATGGACATCTGCAAAAGCCTGCCCAACGATGCGCTGATCGACATCAAGGTCGACGAGCAGAAGCTGGTGGTGAAGGCTGGTCGCAGTCGTTTCACTCTGTCGACCTTGCCGGCCAACGATTTCCCTACTGTCGAGGAAGGCCCGGGTTCGCTGACCTGCAGCCTGGAGCAGAGCAAGCTGCGCCGCCTGATCGAGCGCACCAGTTTCGCCATGGCCCAGCAGGACGTGCGTTATTACCTCAACGGCATGTTGCTGGAGGTTTCCGCCGGCATCATCCGCGCTGTGGCCACCGACGGTCACCGTCTGGCCATGTGCTCGATGCAGGCCGATATCGGTCAGCCGGATCGCCACCAGGTCATCGTGCCACGCAAGGGTATCCTCGAACTGGCGCGTTTGCTCACCGAACCGGACGGCAATGTCAGCATTGTCCTGGGTCAGCACCACATCCGCGCGACCACGGGTGAATTCACCTTCACCTCGAAACTGGTCGACGGCAAATTCCCGGACTACGAGCGCGTACTGCCGAAGGGCGGCGACAAGCTGGTGCTGGGCGATCGTCAGGCGCTGCGCGAAGCGTTCAGCCGCACCGCGATCCTGTCTAACGAGAAGTACCGCGGCATCCGTCTGCAACTGGCCAGCGGTCAGTTGAAAATCCAGGCGAACAACCCGGAGCAGGAAGAAGCGGAAGAAGAAGTGGGCGTGGAATACAACGGCGGTTCCCTGGAAATCGGCTTCAACGTCAGCTACCTGCTCGACGTGCTGGGCGTGATGACCACCGAGCAGGTTCGCCTGATCCTGTCCGACTCCAACAGCAGTGCGCTGGTGCAAGAGTCCGACAATGACGACTCGGCTTACGTTGTCATGCCGATGCGTCTGTAATCAGCTGAATCTGGATGTCCTTAAGTCGTGTTTCGGTCACCGCGGTGCGCAATCTGCACCCGGTGACCTTCTCCCCCTCTCCCCGCATCAATATTCTTTACGGCGCCAACGGCAGCGGCAAAACCAGTGTTCTGGAAGCCATACACCTGCTGGGGCTTGCCCGTTCGTTTCGTAGCACGCGGCTGTTGCCGGTCATCCAGTACGAACAATTGGCTTGCACCGTATTCGGCCAGGTTGAACTGGCTGAGGGCGGGCATAGCGCGCTGGGGATTTCCCGCGACCGTCAGGGCGAATTCCAGATCCGCATCGACGGCCAGAATGCCCGTAGCGCTGCGCAACTGGCGGAGATCCTGCCGCTGCAGTTGATCAATCCGGACAGCTTCCGTCTGCTGGAAGGTGCGCCGAAGATTCGCCGGCAGTTTCTCGACTGGGGTGTGTTCCACGTCGAACCGCGTTTCATGGCGACCTGGCAGCGTTTGCAGAAGGCCTTGCGCCAGAGAAACTCCTGGCTGCGGCATGGTACACTTGACGCCGTTTCGCAAGCGGTTTGGGACAGGGAACTGTGCCAGGCTAGCGCTGAAATCGATGAATACCGCCGCGCTTACATCACAGCCTTGAAACCGGTCTTCGAACAGACCTTGAGCGAACTGGTTGAGCTCGAGGGTTTGACGCTCAGCTATTACCGAGGCTGGGACAAAGACCGGGAATTGAGCGCCGTACTCGCCGGTTCCGTACAACGGGATCAGCAAATGGGCCATACCCAGGCCGGACCGCAACGGGCTGATTTGCGCCTCAGATTGGGCGCACACAACGCCGCGGACATCTTGTCGCGGGGTCAGCAAAAGTTGGTGGTCTGTGCACTGCGGATTGCCCAAGGGCATCTGGTCAGCCAGGCCCGCCGCGGTCAGTGTATTTATCTGGTGGATGACTTGCCGTCCGAGCTGGACGAGAGTCACCGCCGTGCGCTGTGCCGCTTGCTGGAAGACTTACGCTGCCAGGTTTTCATCACCTGTGTAGATCACGAATTATTGAGGGAAGGCTGGCAGACGGAAACGCCAGTCGCTCTGTTCCACGTGGAACAGGGCCGTATCACCCAGACCCACGACCATCGGGAGTGAAGGCATTGAGCGAAGAAAATACGTACGACTCAACGAGCATTAAAGTGCTGAAAGGCCTGGATGCCGTACGCAAACGTCCCGGTATGTACATTGGTGACACCGATGATGGCAGCGGTCTGCACCATATGGTGTTCGAGGTGGTCGACAACTCGATCGACGAAGCCCTCGCCGGCCATTGCGACGACATCAGCATCATCATCCATCCGGACGAGTCCATCACCGTTAAAGACAACGGTCGTGGCATCCCGGTGGACGTGCACAAAGAGGAAGGCGTTTCTGCCGCCGAGGTCATCATGACCGTCCTCCACGCGGGCGGTAAGTTCGACGACAACTCCTACAAGGTCTCCGGCGGTCTGCACGGTGTAGGTGTGTCGGTAGTGAACGCATTGTCGGAACAGCTGGTACTGACCGTTCGCCGCAGCGGCAAGATCTGGGAACAGACCTACGTCCACGGCGTGCCTCAGGCACCGATGGCCATCGTTGGCGACAGCGAGACCACCGGTACGCAGATTCACTTCAAGGCTTCCAGCGATACCTTCAAGAACATTCACTTCAGCTGGGACATCCTCGCCAAGCGAATTCGTGAACTGTCCTTCCTCAATTCCGGTGTCGGCATCGTCCTCAAGGACGAACGCAGCGGCAAGGAAGAGCTGTTCAAATACGAAGGCGGCCTGCGTGCGTTCGTTGAATACCTGAACACCAACAAGACTGCGGTCAATCAGGTGTTCCACTTCAACATCCAGCGCGAAGACGGCATCGGCGTGGAAATCGCCCTGCAGTGGAACGACAGCTTCAACGAGAACCTGTTGTGCTTCACCAACAACATTCCGCAGCGCGACGGCGGCACCCACCTGGTGGGCTTCCGTTCGGCGCTGACGCGTAACCTGAATAACTACATCGAGCAGGAAGGTCTGGCGAAGAAGCACAAGGTCGCCACCACCGGTGACGATGCCCGCGAAGGCCTGACCGCGATCATTTCGGTGAAGGTGCCGGATCCGAAGTTCAGCTCCCAGACTAAAGACAAGCTGGTGTCTTCCGAAGTGAAGACCGCAGTGGAACAGGAGATGGGCAAGTACTTCTCCGACTTCCTCCTGGAAAACCCCAACGAAGCCAAGCTGGTCGTCGGCAAGATGATCGACGCCGCCCGTGCCCGTGAAGCCGCGCGCAAGGCCCGTGAGATGACCCGCCGCAAAGGCGCGCTGGACATCGCCGGCCTGCCGGGCAAGCTCGCTGACTGCCAGGAAAAAGACCCGGCGCTGTCCGAACTGTACCTGGTGGAAGGTGACTCCGCGGGCGGCTCTGCCAAGCAGGGACGTAACCGCAAGACCCAGGCGATCCTGCCGTTGAAGGGCAAGATCCTCAACGTCGAGAAAGCCCGTTTCGACAAGATGATCTCGTCCCAAGAAGTGGGCACGCTGATCACCGCGCTGGGCTGCGGCATCGGCCGCGAAGAGTACAACATCGACAAGCTGCGTTATCACAACATCATCATCATGACCGATGCTGACGTCGACGGTTCGCACATCCGTACCCTGCTGCTGACCTTCTTCTTCCGTCAGTTGCCGGAGCTGATCGAGCGCGGCTACATCTACATCGCCCAGCCGCCGCTGTACAAGGTCAAAAAAGGCAAGCAAGAGCAATACATCAAAGACGACGACGCCATGGAAGAGTACATGACGCAGTCGGCCCTGGAAGATGCGAGCCTGCACCTGAACGAAGACGCTCCAGGCATTTCCGGTGAAGCGCTGGAACGTCTGGTGAACGATTTCCGCATGGTGATGAAGACCCTCAAGCGTCTGTCGCGCCTGTATCCCCAGGAACTGACCGAACACTTCATCTACCTGCCGGCCGTCAGCCTTGAAAAGCTTGGCGACCACGCGGCGATGCAAGAGTGGCTGGCTCAGTACGAAGTACGCCTGCGCACCAACGAGAAGTCGGGTCTGGTCTACAAGGCCAGCCTGCGCGAGGACCGTGAACGTGGCGTATGGCTGCCAGAGGTCGAACTGATCTCCCACGGCCTGTCGAACTACGTCACCTTCAACCGCGACTTCTTCGGCAGCAACGATTACAAAACCGTTGTTACGCTTGGCGCGCAACTGAGCACCCTGCTCGACGAAGGCGCGTACATCCAGCGTGGCGAGCGCAAGAAAGCCGTCACCGAGTTCAAGGAAGCCCTGGACTGGCTGATGGCCGAAAGCACCAAGCGCCACACTATCCAGCGATATAAAGGTCTGGGTGAAATGAACCCGGATCAGCTGTGGGAAACCACCATGGACCCAAGCGTGCGTCGCATGCTGAAAGTCACCATCGAAGACGCCATCGGCGCAGACCAGATCTTCAACACCCTGATGGGTGATGCGGTCGAACCTCGCCGGGACTTCATCGAGAGCAATGCGCTGGCGGTTTCCAACCTGGATTTCTAATCGGGGTTGCATAAAAAAAGGCCAACGCATCGCGTTGGCCTTTTTGTTGGCGGATCAAAAGATCGCAGTCGTGCCAGCGTTGCCCGGCCTGCGTCCTGTCGCGGGTTATTCGGCAGCTCCCGCCACACTCTCCAACCGATACCCATACCCATAGATCGTCAATAACTGCCAACCGCGATCAGCGGTCAGCCCCAGCTTGTTGCGCAAGCGGTAGATATGCGTATCCAGCGGTCTCGACGACGCCATTTCTTCGTGCGGCCAGAACCGCTCATACAGATAATCCCGCGACAACGGCCGCCCCAGATTACTGAACAGGCAGCGGGCCAGTCGGTACTCGCGTTCGGTCATGACGATCGGCTTGCCCTCGCGGGTTACGGTCAGCTCGGCATCGTCAAACGTCAGGTCATTAATGCTCAGCACTTCGTTGCTGGCGGTGCGTTGCTGGCTGTGCCGACGCAAAACGGCAGCCACCCGGGCCTTCAGTTCATTGGGTCGAAACGGCTTGCTGACGTAATCATCGGCACCTGCATTCAACGCCTGGACGATATCGTTTTCGCCATCGCGACTGGTGAGCATGATTGCCGCCGGGGGCGCTTCCATGTGTTCGCGAGTCCAGCGCAGCAGCGCCAAGCCGGTGAGGTCAGGCAGTTGCCAGTCGAGGATCAGCAAGTCGAAGGTCTCCCTGCGCAGCTGACGCAGCAGGTCTTCGCCGCGTTCGAAACTGTGCAGCGACCAGACCTGTCCGTCGGCATCGGCAATTTGCTGCAGGGTTTGCTCGACCCGCCGTAACTCGGCGGGCTCGTCGTCCAGAATGGCAACGCGCATGGGTGACGATTCCTTGTTGCTTGGGCGGTGAGTCTCGCACGATAGTGCTTCGATCAACGCGATGAAAGTCAGCAGCCCGATATTGGTCGACGTCCGCTATGATTCCTGGGTCTACGTCTCTGACCTGTGGCCCATGAAACCATTCCCACTGCCCTGCCCTGTTTGCCATGTCTAACCCGCGCCGACGTGAAAGCCGCGAGCCCAGCCAAGTGCAGCGATTGTTTCGGCAATTGGTGCGCGAGTGGTTGTGGATAAGTCTAGTGCTGTTGCCGCTGACTGCACTGTTGTCGTATCGCACACAGGTCAACCTGCGGGATATAGCGCCCATCATCGGAGCGTTGTTCTCGGCAGGGCTGGTCGCCTGTGTGCTTGGGCTGTTGCTGTGGCGTCCACGATTGGCGTTTTGGATCACGCTGACCGGCATGGCCGGTGCGCTGGCGGCCAGCGCCGGTCTGGCCGAAATACAGCGCTGGTGGTCGCCGACACCGGCTGTGCTGGGGATGTTGTTCGGTTATCTGATCTGGAACTGGCGGCGCCTGAGCGTCGTACTGACCTACTTTGGTTGGGAACTGGCGCGTCTGGACAGCGAGCCCAAAGTGTTTCCCGAGCGCCGACGCACACAATTCACTGGCGCTGATCGGTTGCAAGGACAGATCATGGCCCTTGAACAAGCCATGAGCCGCACGCGCGATACGCGTCGCTTCATCGCCGATGGCCTGGAGTACTTGCCCGTGGCGACGCTGATCAGTGACCCGAAGGGGCAGATCCTTTTGGGCAATCGCAAGGCCCGGCAGCTCTTCGACAGCGAATTGGTGGGCGATGGCATTCTCGAACAACTCGCGCGGCTCGGCTATCCCGACTTGTCCACAGGTGCGCGCCCTGCCTTGTCGGCCCTGCCCCTGCTTGAATTTCGTGACCTGCGCGAACGAAGCCTGCGCCTGGAACGTGCAGCATTGCTGCCGGTGGACGGCGACACCCCGATCGGCTGGTTGCTCAGCCTCACCGACCTGAGCGCCGAGCGCGCAGCCGAAGAGCAGCGTGGGGTTTTGTTGCGCTTTCTTTCCCATGATTTGCGTGCCCCGCATTCAGCGATTCTTGCGCTGCTGGATGTGCATCGGCATGAGGCCGGCACCGACGCCCCGCTGTTCGAGCAGATTGAGCGTCAAGTGCGCCGGGCGCTGGAACTCACCGATGGCTTTGTCTTGCTGGCGAGGGCCGAGTCCGAGGCCTATCAATTCCAGCCAAGTCTGTTCGCCATGCTGGTGCTGGATGTATTCGACCAGGCGATGCCCATCGCTCGGCAGAAACGCATCGAACTGCTTCATGATCTTGATGAGGCCTGCCAGGAGCGGCTGATCATGGCGGATCAAGGCTTATTGACCCGGGCGTTGTTTAACCTGCTGGAAAACGCGATCAAGTACAGTCCGGCAGATACATCGATTGAATTGCGCGTCAGTTGCGAAAAGGACTGGCTGTGTTGCGAATTGATGGATCAGGGCAAAGGCATCGCCGCCGACGAGTTGCCGGATCTGTTCAGCCAGTATCGGCGTTTCTCTTCCGCGCAGGGCATCGACGGCGTCGGCTTGGGCCTGTCGATGGTCAAGGCTGTGGTCGATCACCATGGCGGCACGATTGAATGCCATAGCATGGTTAATCATGGGACGACGTTTCGACTCGGCCTGCCATTGGTCGCCGAATGACGAGCGCAAAAAAACCGGCTATATCAGCCGGTTTTTTTACTTCCGAAAAAAACTTATGCACCTTTTACGGTGGTTTAGTCGTTCAAGAAATATATATGAAAATCAACTAGTTAAGCCTGTATCAAGGACGTTATCGAGAAAACCGTACACAGGTTATCCACAAATCTCAGACAGCCAACTGGTCGGTTGCAGCCGGGGCTTGTGGGGCCGCTGGCAACGAGCCCATTTCGCGCTGGGTTTTTTCGTTCCACGCTTGCACACGGTCGTTCAACTCGGCGATGGCACGAGGACCCGTGCCTTCGGCGTACATCGGCTCACCGATGACCACGGTAATCACGCCGGACTTCTTGCCCCAACCGATTTTCGGCCAGAACTTGCCGGCATTGTGTGCAATCGGCAGTACCGGAAGCGCCGCATTCACCGCCAATGCGCTGCCACTGCGTGAGAATTTGCCGACAGTGCCAAAAGGAACGCGCGTGCCTTCAGGGAAGATCAACACCCAGACATTGTCCTTGAGCAGCTCGTCACCCTTGGCCGCCACTTGCTTGAGCGCGGCTTTCGGGTTGTCCCGGTCGATCGCAATCGGTCGCAGCATGGCCATGGCCCAGCCGAAGAACGGCACGTAAAGCAGTTCACGCTTGAGCACCTGGCTCAATGGCGAGAAATAAGCGGAGAGAAAAAAAGTCTCCCAGGTGCTCTGGTGGTTCGATTGAATCACGCAGGGCCGGTCTGGCACGTTTTCCGCGCCTTTGATTTCGTAGCGGATACCGAGAAATACCTTGGTCAACCACAAGGCGCAGCGGCACCAGTACACGTTGATAAAACGATAACGCGCCTTGAACGAAAGAAAAGGCGCGATAAAAAAACTCAAAGTGCACCACAGCAGGGAAGTGGTGCCCAGCAGCAGGTAAAAGAGAAAAATCCTGATGGCCCGCAGTATCGACATAGTGACGTTTACCGTTACGGGGCAATGCCCGACTGTTCAAGCGCACTCCCGATCAATCCCTGGTCAGGAAATCGGAAATACTCTATTTGTGGATAAGTTCTGCGGCAACCGCCGCCAGATCGTCAAAAATCAGAGTGCCAACCGGCAGGGGGTTGCCCTGAGTCTTTTCGCCTTTCCCGGTCTTCACCAAAACTGGCTGTGAATCGACGGCTTTGGCGGCCTCCAGGTCACCAAGGCTGTCGCCGACGAACCAGACGTTGGTCAACGGCACCGTGTAATGCTCGGCAATGGCTTTCAGCATTCCCGGTTTCGGTTTGCGGCAATCGCAACCTTCGTCCGGGCCATGCGGGCAATACACGATCAGACCGAGTTCGCCGCCCTGCGCCGCGACCAGCTCGCGCAGGCGCGCGTGCATGGCCTCGAGGGTGGCGAGGTCGTAGTAGCCGCGAGCAATGCCCGACTGGTTGGTGGCCACCGCCACCGTCCAGCCGGCCTTGCTCAACTGCGCAATCGCTTCGATCGAACCGGGCAGCGGAATCCACTCCTCCACCGACTTGATGTAGGCATCGGAGTCGTAATTGATCACGCCGTCACGATCAAGAATCAGCAGTTTCAACAGCAATCCCTCAACCCAGCAGCGAAATGTCGGCAACACCGAGGAACAGGCCACGCAGACGCGCCAGCAGCGCGTAACGGTTGGCCCGCACATTGGCATCGTCGGCATTGACCATCACCGCGTCGAAGAACGCATCGACCGGCTCGCGCAGTGCCGCCAGGCGTGCCAGCGATTCGTTGTACTGACGCGCCGCGGCCATTGGCTGCACCGCTTGATCCGCTTGCTGGATTGCCGAATACAGCGAGAACTCGTTGGCGTTGTCGAAATACTTGGCCTCGACCACGGTCGGTACCGAGCCTTCGACTTTGCTCAACAGGTTCGACACGCGCTTGTTCACCGCCGCCAACGCTGCCGCTTCCGGCAGTTTGCGGAAGGCTTGCACCGCTTGCACGCGCTGGTCGAAGTCCAGCGCCGAGCCCGGCTTCAGGGCACGTACCGACAGGTAGGTGGCAACATCGACGCCTTCGTCTTCGTAACGCGCACGCAGACGGTCGAAGATGAATTCCAGCACGGACTCGTTGAGGCCGGCAGCCTTGACCTTGCTGCCGAACGCATTCACGGCGAAGGCGACGGCGTCGTTCAGGTCCAGATCCAGTTGTTTCTCGATCAGGATGCGCAGCACGCCGAGGGCGGCACGGCGCAGGGCATACGGGTCTTTGCTGCCGGTTGGCAACATGCCGATACCGAAGATGCCGACCAGGGTATCGAGCTTGTCGGCGATCGCGACGGCCGCACCGGTCAGCGTTGCCGGCAGTTCAGCACCGGCGCCGCGTGGCATGTACTGCTCGTTCAGCGCCAGCGCAACGTCTTGCGGCTCGTTGTCATTCAGCGCGTAGTAGTAGCCGGCGACACCTTGCATCTCCGGGAACTCGCCGACCATTTCGGTGGCCAGGTCGCACTTCGACAGCAGGCCCGCGCGGGCGGCCCAGGAAGCGTTGCCGCCAATGCGTGCGGCAATGTACGCCGCCAGTTTCGACACGCGCTCGGCCTTGTCGTAGACGCTGCCGAGTTTTTCCTGGAACACCACGTTCTGCAGGCGCAGGTTGAAGTCTTCGAGCTTCTGCTTCTTGTCTTGCTTGAAGAAGAACTCAGCGTCGGTCAGGCGTGGGCGCACCACTTTCTCGTTACCGGCGATGATCTGCTGCGGGTCTTTGCTTTCGATGTTGGCCACAGTGATGAAACGTGGCAGCAATTTGCCGTCGGCATCCAGCAGGCAGAAGTACTTCTGGTTGTCCTGCATGGTGGTGATCAGCGCTTCCTGCGGCACGTCGAGGAAACGTTCCTCAAACGAGCACACCAGCGGCACCGGCCATTCAACCAGTGCGGTCACTTCATCGAGCAGCGCCGGCGGCACGATCGCGGTGCCTTCCTGGCGCGTGGCCAGTTCTTCGGTGCGCTTGCTGATGATCTCGCGACGCTCGTTGGCGTCGGCCAGCACGTAGGCGGCACGCAGATCGGCGAGGTAGCTCGACGGCGAACCGATACGCACGGATTCCGGATGGTGGAAGCGGTGGCCCCGGGAATCACGACCAGCCTTCTGCGCGAGGATCGTGCAGTCGATGACCTGGTCGCCAAGCAGCATTACCAGCCACTGGGTCGGACGCACGAACTCTTCCTTGCGCGCACCCCAACGCATGCGTTTCGGGATCGGCAGGTCGTTCAGCGAATCTTCGACGATGGTCGGCAGCAGGCTCGCGGTCGGCTTGCCGGCGATGTTCTGGCTGTAGCGCAGTTTTGGCCCGCTCTGGTCGATTTCGCTCAGCTCGACGCCGCACTTTTTGGCAAAGCCCAGGGCGGCCTGGGTCGGATTGCCTTCGGCGTCGAACGCGGCCTGACGTGGTGGGCCGTCGAGGTTGATGCTGCGATCCGGCTGCTGGGTGGCCAGCGCTGTGATCAGCACGGCCAGACGACGCGGCGCGGCGTAGACGGTTTTGCTTTCGTAGCTCAGGCCGGCGGCTTGCAGGCCCTTGTCGATACCGGCGAGGAACGCTTCAGCCAAAGTGTTCAGGGCTTTGGGTGGCAGTTCTTCGGTGCCCAGTTCAACCAGAAAATCTTGCGCACTCATTGTGCAGCCTCCAGCTTGGCCAGTACTTCGTCACGCAGGTCCGGGGTCGCCATCGGGAAGCCCAGCTTGGCGCGCGCCAGCAGGTAGGCTTGCGCAACGGAACGCGCCAGGGTGCGTACGCGCAGAATGTATTGCTGACGCGCAGTCACCGAGATCGCCCGGCGCGCATCCAGCAGGTTGAAGGTGTGCGAGGCCTTCAGAACCATTTCATAGCTCGGCAACGGCAGCGGCTGGTCGAGTTCGATCAGGCGCTTGGCTTCGCTTTCATAGAAGTCGAATAACTCGAACAGTTTGTCGACGTTGGCGTGTTCGAAGTTGTAAGTGGACTGCTCCACTTCGTTCTGGTGGAACACGTCGCCGTAGGTGACCTTGCCGAACGGACCGTCAGCCCAGACCAGGTCGTAGACCGAGTCCACGCCTTGCAGGTACATGGCCAGACGCTCGAGACCGTAGGTGATCTCGCCGGTTACCGGGTAGCACTCGATGCCGCCGGCCTGCTGGAAGTAAGTGAACTGAGTGACTTCCATGCCATTGAGCCAGACTTCCCAGCCCAGACCCCAGGCGCCGAGGGTCGGCGATTCCCAGTTGTCTTCAACGAAGCGGATGTCGTGGACCAGCGGGTCGAGGCCGACATGCTTGAGCGAGCCCAGGTACAGTTCCTGGAAGTTGTCCGGGTTGGGCTTGAGCACGACCTGAAACTGATAGTAGTGCTGCAGACGGTTCGGGTTTTCACCATAACGGCCGTCAGTCGGACGGCGGCTTGGCTGCACGTAGGCGGCGTTCCAGGTTTCCGGGCCGATGGCGCGCAGGAAGGTCGCGGTGTGGAAAGTGCCGGCGCCTACTTCCATATCGTAGGGCTGAAGTACCACACAACCTTGCTCGGCCCAGTATTGCTGGAGCGCGAGGATCAAGTCTTGGAAGGTACGCACGGCTGGCGTAGGCTGGCTCACGAAATTCACCTGTTTCTTGGGCTGCGATTTAAAGAGCGGGAGTATACCCGATTCGTTGCTGCGCACGCCCCCTGGAGCCTTATGCCACGCTGCTTTTGGTGTACCGAAGATCCGCTGTACATGGCTTATCACGATCAGGAGTGGGGCACGCCGCTACGCGATGCGCAGGGTTTGTTCGAGTTGCTTTTGCTCGAAGGGTTCCAGGCCGGGCTGTCGTGGATCACGGTGCTGCGCAAACGCGAGCGTTATCGTGAAGTGCTGTTCGGCTTCGACGTGCAGCGCGTGGCGCAGATGAGCGACGCCGAGATCGACGAACTGATGCTCGATCCGGGCATCATCCGCAATCGCCTGAAACTCAACGCCGCCCGGCGCAATGCCCAGGCGTGGCTGGCGCTGGAGGATCCGGTGGCGTTGCTCTGGTCGTTCACTGGCGACCGACCGATCATCAATCATTTCAAGGATCGCAGCGAAGTTCCGGCGATCACCGCTGAAGCGCTGGCGATGAGCAAAGCGCTGAAAAAAGCCGGTTTCACCTTCGTCGGCCCGACCATTTGCTACGCGCTGATGCAGGCCTCCGGCATGGTCATGGACCACACGCAAGACTGCGACCGCTACGCGCAGCTCGCCAACGGCGGTTAGAATGGCCGCCTCGCGCACCGCACAAGATCAGGAGTGACCTGTGGAAAAGTTTAAAGGCGCCTTGCTGGTAGGCGCTCTGCGGCTGTTTGCCCTGCTGCCATGGCGGGCCGTGCAAGCCGTGGGTTCGGCGATCGGCTGGATCATGTGGAAAACCCCCAACCGTTCCCGCGACGTGGTGCGGATCAACCTCGCCAAATGTTTTCCCCAGATGGACCCGGCCGAACGCGAGCGTCTGGTCGGTCAGAGCCTGAAGGATATCGGCAAGTCCCTGACCGAAAGCGCCTGCGCATGGATCTGGCCGGCGCAGCGTTCGATCGATCTGGTGCGCGAAGTCGAAGGCCTCGACATCCTCAAGGATGCGCTGGCTTCGGGCAAAGGCGTGGTTGGCATCACCAGCCATCTGGGCAACTGGGAAGTGCTCAACCACTTCTATTGCAGCCAGTGCAAACCGATCATTTTCTATCGGCCGCCCAAGCTCAAGGCTGTGGATGAATTGCTGCGCAAGCAGCGCGTGCAACTGGGCAACAAGGTCGCCGCCTCCACCAAGGAAGGCATTCTCAGTGTCATCAAGGAAGTGCGCAAAGGTGGTGCGGTGGGTATTCCCGCCGACCCGGAACCGGCCGAATCCGCCGGGATCTTCGTGCCGTTCTTTGCCACGCAAGCGCTGACCAGCAAATTCGTCCCGAACATGTTGGCCGGCGGCAAAGCGGTCGGTGTGTTTCTGCATGCCCTGCGCCTGCCGGACGGTTCAGGCTACAAAGTGATTCTCGAAGCGGCCCCCGAAGCCATGTACAGCACGGATACCGCTGAATCCTGCGCGGCCATGAGTAAGGTCGTGGAGCGTTACGTGGCGGCGTACCCGAGCCAGTACATGTGGAGCATGAAGCGCTTCAAGAAACGTCCGCCGGGTGAGGCACGCTGGTACTGAACAGATTCGACGGGATTGGCATGGTCTGTGGATAACCTCATTGGCGAGGTTATCCACAATCGTTCATTCAAGGGCGCAGCAGATGTCCGAACACCGCAAGTCGTTTCGCATCAAGATCACCCACGACAGCTTCGGCGAGTGCCTGGGGCAGACGCGCAACCTGTCACCGACCGGGGTCTACGTTCAGCATCCGAAACTGGCGTCATTGCCCAAAGGTGCGGTGGTCTATGGTCAGGTTCAGGACTTACCCACAGGCGCGCCGAGCGTGCGCATGGAAGTGATCAGCGTAGACGCTGAGGGCATCGGCCTGCGCTATTTGTAGATCAAGGCGCCTGACGCTCGAGCTTCTTCAGAAACACCGTCATTTCTTTCTCGGCCTGCTTGTCGCCATGGGCGCGGGCCGCTTCCAGTCCGTGCTCCCAGGCCTGACGCGCCGCCGCGTGGTCGCCCAGCGCCAAGTACGCCTTGCCCAACAATTTCCACGCCGCCGAGTATTTCGGATCGAACGTGACGCAGCGCTGGAAATGTTCGGCAGCCTTGGCGTGCTCGCCCTGATCCAGATAGCCCTTGCCCAGGCCGAAGCGCAGCAGTGAGTTATCCGCACCCTTGGCGAGCATTTTTTCCAAAGATTCGAGCATCTTATTTACCCTCGCATGATCGTTCCCACGCTCCGCGTGGGAATGCAGCTCGGGACGCTCCGCGTCCCTTCAACAGCCGAACGCGGAGCGTCCGTTGAGGCCTCCCACGCAGAGCGTGGGAACGATCAGGGGGATCAGAAAAAGCTCAACCCCACATGAAACAGCTTCTCCACATCGCGGATATGCTTTTTATCCACAAGGAACAAAATCACATGGTCGCCCGCTTCGATCACCGTGTCGTCGTGGGCGATGATCACTTGTTCGTTGCGGATCACGGCGCCGATGGTCGTGCCTGGCGGCAGGCCGATCTTCTCGATCGGTTTGCCGATGACCTTGCTCGATTTCGAATCACCGTGGGCAATCGCCTCGATGGCTTCCGCCGCACCGCGGCGCAATGAGTGCACGCTGACGATGTCGCCGCGACGGACGTGGGCGAGCAAGGTGCCGATGGTCGCCAATTGCGGGCTGATGGCGATGTCGATGTCGCCGCCCTGGATCAGATCGACATAGGCCGGGTTGTTGATGATCGTCATGACCTTCTTCGCCCCCAGCCGTTTGGCCAGCAGCGACGACATGATGTTGGCTTCGTCATCGTTGGTCAGGGCGAGGAAAATATCGGCGTCGGCGATGTTTTCTTCCAGCAGCAAATCACGGTCCGAGGCGCTGCCCTGCAACACCACGGTGCTGTCGAGGGTGTCGGAGAGGTAGCGACAGCGCGCCGGGCTCATCTCGATGATTTTCACCTGATAGCGGCTTTCGATGGCTTCGGCCAGGCGCTCACCGATTTGCCCACCGCCGGCAATGACAATGCGTTTATAGGTTTCATCGAGGCGGCGCATCTCGCTCATTACCGCTCGAATGTCCTCACGGGCGGCGATGAAGAACACTTCGTCGTCGGCCTCGATCACCGTGTCGCCCTGCGGCAGGATCGGCCGGTCGCGACGGAAAATCGCTGCCACGCGGGTTTCGACGTTCGGCATGTGTTCGCGCAACTGGCGCAGTTGCTGACCCACCAGCGGCCCGCCGTAATAGGCCCGCACCGCCACCAGTTGCGCCGCGCCTTCAGCGAAGTCGATCACCTGCAAGGCGCCGGGATGCTGGATCAGGCGCTTGATGTAATTGGTCACGACCTGCTCGGGGCTGATCAGCACATCGACCGGAATCGCCTCGTTCTGGAACAGTTGTTCCTCGCGATTGAGGTACGAAGCCTCGCGCACCCGGGCGATCTTGGTTGGCGTGTGGAAGAGCGTGTGGGCGACCTGGCAGGCGACCATGTTGGTCTCGTCGCTGTTGGTCACGGCCACCAGCATGTCGGCGTCGTCGGCACCGGCCTGGCGCAGCACCGACGGCAGTGAGCCGCGGCCCTGCACCGTGCGGATGTCGAGACGGTCGCCAAGGTCGCGCAGGCGTTCGCCGTCAGTGTCGACCACGGTGATGTCGTTGGCCTCGCTGGCCAAATGTTCGGCCAGCGAACCGCCGACCTGTCCCGCACCGAGGATGATGATTTTCATCCAGTCACTCCATCGAATCTGTTTAGCCGCGCGCGGCAGCGATCTTGATCAGCTTGGCGTAGTAGAACCCGTCATGCCCGCCCTGCTGGGCCAGCAATTGGCGACCGTGGGGCTGCTTGATGCCCGCCGCCGTCGCCAGATCGAGTTCGCGGGCGCCCGGCGTGCGTTCAAGGAACGCGGCAATCACTTCGGTGTTCTCGGTCGGCAACGTCGAGCAAGTGGCGTAGAGCAGGACGCCGCCGACTTCAAGGGTTTTCCACATCGCGTCGAGCAGTTCGCCTTGCAGTTGCGCGAGCGCGACGATGTCGTCGGGCTGACGGGTCAGCTTGATGTCCGGATGCCGACGGATCACGCCGGTGGCCGAGCAAGGCGCATCGAGCAGGATGCGCTGGAACGGTTTGCCGTCCCACCATTTATCGATATCACGACCGTCGGCGGCGATCAGTTCAGCGCTGAGGCCGAGGCGTTCAAGGTTCTCCTTCACGCGCACCAGGCGCTTGGCTTCCAGGTCCACCGCCACCACGCCGGCCAGCGCCGGTTCGGCTTCGAGGATGTGGCAAGTCTTGCCGCCGGGCGCGCAGCAGGCGTCGAGCACCCGCTGGCCCGGCGCCAGGTCGAGCAGATCGGCAGCCAGTTGCGCGGCTTCGTCCTGCACGCTGAGCCAGCCTTCGGCGAAGCCCGGCAGGCTGCGCACGTCGGCGGCGGCTTCAAGTACGATGCCGTCGCGGCTGTACACGCACGGCGCTGCGGCGATCCCGGCTTCGCCCAGCAGGGCGAGGTAGGCGTCGCGGCTGTGATGACGGCGGTTGACCCGCAGGATCATCGGCGGATGCGCGTTGTTGGCCTCGCAGATGGCTTCCCACTGCTCCGGCCAGAATGCTTTTAGCGATTTTTGCAGCCAACGAGGATGGGCAGTGCGCACCACCGGGTCGCGTTCCAGCTCGGCGAATATAGTTTCGCTTTCGCGTTGGGCATTGCGCAGCACCGCGTTGAGCAGCCCTTTTGCCCAAGGCTTCTTCAACTTGTCGGCGCAACCGACGGTTTCGCCGATGGCGGCGTGGGCCGGGACGCGGGTGTAGAGCAGTTGGTAGAGACCGACCAGCAGCAGCGCCTCGACATCGGCGTCGGCGGCTTTGAACGGCTTTTGCAAAAGCTTTTCCGCCAGCGCCGACAACCGTGGCTGCCAGCGCGCAGTGCCGAAGGCCAGGTCCTGAGTGAAGCCGCGGTCACGATCTTCAACCTTGTCCAGTTGCGTCGGCAGGGAGCTGTTCAGCGAAGCTTTGCCACTGAGCACGGCGGCGAGTGCCTTGGCGGCAGCCAGACGCGGATTCATTGTGCGTCCACCGCTTTACCCAGCACGGTGCCGACGGCAAATTTCTCGCGGCGGCTGTTGAACAGGTCACTGAAGTTCAGTGCCTTGCCGCCGGGCAATTGCAGACGGGTCAGGCACAGCGCCTGTTCGCCGCAAGCGACGATCAGGCCGTCCTTGCTGGCGCCGAGTATTTCACCCGGTGCGCCTTTGCCCTCGGCGAGCGTCGCTGCCAGCACTTTCAACGCTTCACCGTCGAGGGTGCTGTGGGTGATCGGCCAAGGGTTGAAGGCGCGCACCAGACGCTCCAGTTCAACCGCCGGACGGCTCCAGTCGATCCGCGCTTCGTCTTTGTTCAGTTTGTGCGCATAGGTGGCGAGTTCGTCGTTCTGCACCTCACCTTCCAGCGTGCCGGCCACCAGACCGGCGATCGCTTGCACCACGGCGGGCGGACCCATCTCGGCGAGGCGGTCATGCAAGGTGCCGCCGGTGTCTTCGGCGCTGATCGGGGTGACGACCTTGAGCAGCATCGGACCGGTATCGAGACCGGCCTCCATGCGCATCACGGTCACGCCGCTTTCGGCATCGCCGTGTTCGACGGCGCGCTGGATCGGTGCCGCACCGCGCCAGCGCGGCAGCAGGGACGCATGGCTGTTGATGCAGCCCAGACGCGGAATATCCAGCACCGCTTGCGGCAGGATCAGGCCGTAGGCGACCACCACCATAAGGTCTGGTTTCAGCGCGGCCAGTTCAGCCTGAGCGTCAGCGTTGCGCAGCGTCGGTGGCTGCAACACCTGGATATGGTTTTCCAGGGCCAGCTGTTTGACCGGGCTCGGCATCAGTTTTTGTCCACGACCGGCCGGGCGATCCGGTTGGGTGTAGACCGCAACGATCTCGTAAGGGCTGCTCAGCAGGGCCTTGAGGTGTTCGGCGGCGAATTCCGGGGTGCCGGCAAATACGATGCGCAATGGCTCAGTCATGAAAGGCGTCTCACAAAAAGAAAAAGGCTTGCCGCAGCAAGCCTTTGAAGAGGGGCATCAAGCGTTCTGGCGGTGCAGCTTTTCCAGCTTCTTCTTGATCCGGTCGCGTTTGAGCGTGGACAGGTAATCGACGAACAATTTGCCATTGAGGTGGTCGCATTCGTGCTGGATGCACACCGCGAGCAGGCCCTCGGCGATCAGTTCATAGGGCTTGCCGTCGCGGTCCAGCGCCTTGATTCTGACCTTCTGCGGGCGGTCGACGTTTTCGTAGAAGCCCGGTACCGAGAGGCAGCCTTCCTGATACTGGTCCATCTCTTCGGTCAGCGGTTCGAACTCGGGGTTGATGAACACCCGTGGCTCGGTACGGTCTTCG
The DNA here is from genome assembly GCF_014268595.2 of Pseudomonas hamedanensis. Taxonomy (NCBI): domain Bacteria; kingdom Pseudomonadati; phylum Pseudomonadota; class Gammaproteobacteria; order Pseudomonadales; family Pseudomonadaceae; genus Pseudomonas; species Pseudomonas hamedanensis. Next base: position 4,057,548 of record NZ_CP077091.1, on the reverse strand, counting down.
GAAAGGTCCATCACGACGATACGTTTGTGCACGTTGACCTGGGTCGCGGCGAGGCCGATGCCCGGCGCTTCATACATTGTTTCAAACATGTCGTCGACCAACTGACGCACTTCGTCGTCCACTACAGCCACTGGTTTGGCGATAGTGCGCAGACGCGGGTCCGGAAATTCGAGGATGTTTAAAATGGCCATAGGCTTTGATTGCTGCACACGTTGAGTAAAGTCGGGTCGATGGCCTGGCAGGTCCGAGGATGCAGGCTACCGTTGTGAAGCGTAGCTTCTACAAAATCAGAAGCGAGCCACGGGGGCTCTGACGATTCACGCGAACGCACATGATAAAGGGATTCACTGCATGAGGAAAACACTACTCGCCCTGCTGTTGCTGGCTTCGGCCGGCGTGGCACAAGGGCAGGTGCAACTCAGGGATGGTTTTCCGCAGCAATACACGGTGGTGACAGGGGATACCCTCTGGGACATTTCCGGCAAATACCTGCGCGAGCCCTGGCAGTGGCCGCAACTGTGGCGGGCCAACTCGCAGATCGAAAACCCCAATCTGATCTACCCCGGCGACACGCTGACGCTCAGCTACGTCAACGGCCAGCCACAACTGACGGTCAAGCGCGGCGAATCACGCGGCACCATCAAACTGTCGCCACGGATCCGCACCAGCCCGGTGGCCGAGGCGATTCCGAGCATTCCACTGAAGTCGATCAACAGCTTTCTGCTGAGCAACCGTATCGTCGACACGGCGGAAGATTTCGACAAGGCGCCCTACATCGTTGCCGGTGATGCCGAACGCGTCCTCAGCGGCACCGGCGATCGCATCTTTGCCCGTGGTCACTTCGACCCGGATCAGCCGGTCTACGGGATCTTCCGCCAAGGCAAGGTCTACACCGACCCGCAGACCCAGGAATTCCTCGGCATCAATGCCGACGACATCGGCGGCGGCGAGATTATCGCCACCGAAGGCGACGTCGCCACGCTCGCGCTGCAACGCACCACCCAGGAAGTCCGTTTGGGTGACCGCTTGTTCAGCGGCGAGGAGCGCTCGATCAACTCGACCTTTATGCCCGGCGCGCCCACTACCGCCATTAACGGCGTGATCATCGACGTGCCTCGCGGCGTCACGCAGATCGGCGTGATGGATGTCGTTACCCTGAACAAGGGCAGGCGCGACGGTCTGGCCGAAGGAAACGTGCTGGCGGTGATGAAAACCGGCGAAACCGTGCGCGACCGGATCACCGGCCAGCCGGTGAAAATTCCCGACGAACGCGCCGGTTTGCTGATGGTGTTTCGTACGTACGAAAAGCTCAGCTATGGCCTCGTCCTCAACGCATCGCGCTCGCTGGCGGTGCTCGACAAGGTACGCAATCCGTAAGCTTGCTCAACAAGTTATAAACAGAGTTATCCACAACTTGTCCCGAAGGGTTCGGGGCTTGTCCATGATCAAGGATGATCCATGATGTCGTCTGTCTGTACGCCGGTCTCGCCGGCAGAACTGGAAGCGCGCCTGCGCTTGCACCGCTTGCCGGACATCGGTCCCAAGCGTTTTGCAAAATTGTTCGAAGCCTTCGGCTCGGCGTCCAAAGCCCTCAGCGCACCGGCCAGCGCCTGGCGCTCGCTGGGGTTGCCAGCGACGTGCGCCGAGGCCCGGCGCAGCCCTGAAGTTCGTGATGGCGCCAGCCATGCACTGCGCTGGCTAGAGCGTCCGGGCCAACATCTGTTGATGTGGGACCAGCCGGATTACCCGGCGCTGCTGGCGCAGATTCCCGACCCGCCGCCGCTGCTGTTCGTGGCCGGGGATCCGCTGATTCTGGAAAAGCCGCAACTGGCCATGGTTGGCAGCCGCCGCGCATCGCGCCCGGGAATGGACACCGCGGCCGCGTTCGCCCGCAGTCTCGCCGGGGCCGGTTTCGTCATCACCAGTGGTCTGGCGCTGGGCATTGATGCGGCGGCCCATCAAGCTGCACTGGACATCGGCGGGCAGACCGTTGGCGTCCTTGGCACCGGGCTTGAAAAGTTTTATCCACAGCGCAATCGGCGGTTGGCCGACGCCATGATCGAGTCAGGCAGTGCCGTGCTGTCGGAGCTGGTGCTGGATGCCGGGCCGAGCGCCAGCAACTTCCCCCGGCGCAACCGGATTATCAGCGGCTTGTCCCTCGGCGTGCTGGTGGTCGAAGCGAGTGTCGCCAGCGGTTCGCTGATCACCGCCAGGCTGGCGGCGGAACAGGGGCGCGAGGTGTATGCGATTCCGGGGTCGATCCACCATCCGGGTGCGCGTGGCTGTCACCAGTTGATCCGTGACGGCGCAGTCCTGGTGGAAACCATAGAACATATCCTCGAAGCCCTGCGTGGCTGGCAACATCTGCCTTTATCCACCGATATAGCTGAGGCCGATCACCCGCTGCTCATGTTGCTCCACGCGGCGCCTCATACCAGCGAGGCGCTGGCCAACAGCAGTGGCTGGGCCTTGCCCAAAGTGCTGGCAGCGCTGACCGAACTGGAAATGGACGGCCGCGCCGTGTGCGAAAACGGTCGCTGGTTGGCCAGGACAAGCTAGGTTTTACGGGGAAGATCGGTAAACTGCGCGAAACCTGTTTGCGGAGATTTTTTCATGGTCAACAGTTGGCGTGTGCAGCAAGCCGCACGAGATATTCGCGCCGGCGCGGTGATTGCCTATCCAACCGAAGCCGTCTGGGGGCTGGGGTGCGACCCGTGGAACGAGGAAGCGGTGGATCGGCTGCTGGCGATCAAAAATCGCTCGGTCAATAAAGGCCTGATTCTGGTGGCAGACAACATCCGCCAGTTCGACTTTTTGTTTGAAGACTTCCCGCAAGAGTGGCTCGACCGCATGGCCAGCACCTGGCCGGGGCCAAACACCTGGCTGGTACCGCACCAGAACCTGTTGCCGGAATGGGTTACCGGGGTGCATGACACCGTGGCGCTGCGCGTCAGCGATCATCCACAGGTGCGCGATCTGTGCTCGATGGTCGGGCCGCTGATCTCCACCTCGGCCAACCCACAAGGGCGCCCGGCGGCGCGTACTCGCCTGCGGGTCGAGCAATATTTCCGCGGACAGATCGACCGCGTGCTGGGCGGGCAGTTGGGAGGGCGCAAGAACCCCAGCGTCATCCGCGATCTGGTCACCGGCAACGTCATTCGCCCCGACTGACAGCATTTTTTCCCGCAATCCTTGAGTACTCCTCGATCGTCCAGACGAGGAGTACTACACCCATTGGTTATTCGTCTTTCAATCTCGCTCGTAATTTAAACAACTTGTTTGTTGTGCTGTTTCTTTGTGTGTCAGACGAATCGATAACTATAAAAATCCAGTAATTTTTCCCACGTGATTATCAGAAGTCGCGCAGTGGCGATATTTCCAAAAGCATCCATTATTCAAATGCGCGCAGAAAACTTCGATAAGTTAACGTTTGCGGAGAAGGAATGGATACTACGGATTTACAACTCAGGGACTATCTGCAACGACTGCAAGTGGCATTGATTAATCAGCAAGGCGGTTATCGTGTCGTTATTCTTGAAGCCGGATCGGATGCTCGCGAATTTGAGCGATTTGTCGGGCGGCAGTTTCGTTTGCGCTTACAACATTACATGCTGACCTCCAGAGCCCGGGCGCTGGAAACCAGCCTGGCGATTGTGGCGCGCAGTACTCATTTTCTGATGTACCAGCGTGACCAACTGGTGGGCGTATTGAGGGTAACGCCCTCGCCTTTCGAATGGGCCTCCCTGGCGCAACAGTATCTTTCACCGACGGTGGCGCTGGCGCGTCATGTCGAGTTCAGTCGCCTGATCACCCATTCGCAACAGCACCGGTCCGTACCGATCAATGGCCTGCTGGCGGTTGCTACCGAGTGGGCGATCAACCGTGGCTATCAAGGGATCACCGCCTTGTGCCGGTCGCCACAGCGGCGCATGTTCCAGCGTTTCGGCCTGACCCCGCTTCCCTCCACCGCCCTTCATATCGAGCAACGCGCGCGTGGCGATTACTGGCTGCTCGCGGCGCAATGGCGGGAAATCCTTGCGGCCCTGCAGCAACCCGTCGCCCTCAACGCCAACCCTTCGGAGAATTGCGATGAACACGTCCGTCAGTTTTGAACAGCAGTTGATTCTGCTTGACCAGCGAATCGAAAAAACATGGGCCGATATTCTCGACAACTCACGGTTGGTCAGGGCCATCCGCGAGGGAAGCGTGAGCAAAGCGTTATATGCCCTCTATATGATCGAAACATTTCACTACACCGCGCACAATGCCCGTAATCAGGGATTGGTGGGCGTGCGTCACGCCGATAATCCGGTCTATGCAAAGTTCTGCTTCGAACATGCCGCCCAGGAAGTCGGCCATGAAAAAATGGCCCTGCACGATGTCATGAGTCTGGGCCTCAAAAGCGAAGTTTTCGATATGCCGCCTGCACTTCCGGCCACAGAAGTACTGATCGCTTATTTGTACTGGATTTCTTTCACCGGGAATCCATTACAGCGACTTGGCTACAGTTATTGGGCAGAAAACGCCTATCAGTTCATCACGCCATTGATCACCCGGATAAGCGAAGTTCTGGCACTGAAACCTGCCCAGTTGACGTTTTTTATTGCGCACTCCGATATCGATATCGAGCACTTCAACGAAATCAAACTCATCCTGCAGCGAACCTGCAAAAGTCAGGCTGACTGGGACGCCATTACGGTGGTGATGGAAACCAGTCTGCGCCTGACCGGCAACATGCTCGAAGCGGTGTATGAGCAGTACGAAGCCTGGCAAAGCGGCCAGGCGCCCCGCTACGACTTTCTGCATGCCCTGGATCAATCATGACGCGTGCCTGTTCATTTTCGCAGCGGACGCAGGGAGGCCGGCATGGCTGATTACTTCGAGCGGCTGAATTATTCGCTGGGTGATGAAGACGCCGCGCTCGAGCACAGGATTGTGCCCGAGCATGCCCGGCATGTGGTGGACGTCGCCGGATGTGGCAGCCGGCTTTTGCCCTTGCTCGCCCGATTCCCGGCACGCCTGACCTGTGCTGATATCAGTGCACCGCAACTGGCGTTCACCCGGTTGCGCCTGGCCCTGCTGGAGCAGACCGACCATGAGTCGTTCATGGACTTCATGGGGTATCGCCCAGACACCTCGATCACGCGGCGCCAGTCGGTTTTCCGGCAACTGGACCTGCCCCTGGTGGATCGCCGCTGGCTGGCGGACCTGTTCCAGTCCAGTCACTGGCACGCGCCGATCTATCTGGGCGCGTTCGAGCAGACCTTGCGGCGCCTGGCGAGGATCAACGGTCTGGTCACTGGAAAGGCCGGCCGTGGGATTTTCCAGTGTTGCGACCTTGGCGAGCAATCGGACTATTACCGCCGCCATTTTCCACTTCGGCGCTGGAAAGCCGTCATCGGGTTGCTGGGCAATGCCGCCGTACTCAACTCGTTGCTGTACCGCGGTGCGTTTCCGGCGAATAACCTGGGAATCAGTTCGCGCAAGGTCTACCTCGACATTTTCCATGCCTTGTTCACGACACAGGTCGTGCGCGAAAGCTTCTTTCTGCAGATGCTGTTCTTCGGTGAGCTGCGGTATCCGCAAGGCTACCCGCTGGAGTGTGATCCACAGATTTTTCAAAGTGCTCGTGAAGCGTTGAAGCAGTGCCGAGTGAGCGTGGTACAGGGCGACATCGTTGATTGCGTGGCCGCGTGCACTGAAGTGGATTTCGTCTCGCTGTCGGATGTGCCTTCATTTTTGCCCGATGCTACTGCCGCGACGGTTCTACAGCGGCTGCGACCGGCCCTGGCCGAGCATGCCCTCACGGTGATGCGCGGCCATTTGCGCGTGGTCCGGCCCGACTGCGAAGGCTTCCGTGATGTCAGCTCGCAGTTTCACGAAGCGATTGCGCGTGAAAAAACCCAGCTCTGGCGCGTACAGGTCTATCGCCAGACCTCACCTGTGCAGGTATCCCGATGAATACACCTCATCCGACCGTCAACTGGGTCAGCAATCGCGTTCGCCAGGCCCGTGACGACCAACAGCAACTGTTCGATGCCGGCCTCAACGGTCTCAAGGTCATGACGCGCGACGGCAAGAACATCGAGTTGGACAGTGGCGAATGCCTGACTGAATTTCTTTCCTGCTCTTATCTGGGACTCGAATGCGATCCGCGCTTGATTGAAGGCGCGGTGCAGGCCGTGGAAATGTTCGGCGTGCAGTTCGCTGCCGCGCGCACCCGGGCACTGTTGCCGCCGATGCGCGAACTTGATGAGCGGCTGAACCAAATTTTCCAGGGGCATACGGTCACCTTCAACTCCGTCGGTAGCGCGCACCTCGGTTGCCTGCCGCTGCTCGGCTCCGGCGAGTTGCCCTCGTATCCCTTGCGTCGAGGTCCCGGCTGGATCGTCGACCGGGCTGCCCATGCCTCAATGCAGGTATTGCAAGGCATCCTGTGCCAGTTCGGACCCGTGCTGCGCTGTGATTGCAGCGATGTGCAGCAAGTCGAAGATGCCTGTACAACAGCCGTCGCGGCAGGCAATACGCCAATCATCCTGACCGACAGCATCGGTTCGATGCGCGGGGTGTATCCGGTCAATCGCTTGCTGCAACTGGCCGAGCGCTTTGACGGTTACCTGTATGCAGATGACGCCCATGGCACCTCGATCCACGGGCTGGCAGGCGGCGGATATGCGCTTGTCGCCGCCACGGAGTCACTGCGCGATCGCATGATTGTGTTGTCTTCCCTGTCCAAGGCCTTTGGCGCAACCGGTGGGGCAATTACCGTGCGGGCGGTGGCCGATGCCGAACTGATACGGCGCCACGCCTCGACCTATACCTTCGGCGGCCCTCTGTCCATGGGCGGTGTCGGTGCTGCGGTCGCCTCTGCGAACATTCATCTTTCACCGCAGTTGGGTCCGCTTCAGGCCGCGTTGTGGCGCAATGTCGCGCTGATCGATGACTTGCTGGGAGCGCGACTGGGCAATCACCGAATCGCATCGCCCATACGCTTCGTCCGGGTCGGCGCCGAGCGTGATGCAGTGAGTCTGGCGCTGCATCTGCGCCGGCAGGCCATTGCGGTCACCACTGCGCTGTTTCCGGTGGTGGCCAAAGGCGAGGCGATGCTGCGTCTGGCAATCAGCGCGAATCACAGCCAGGCCCAGCTCGAACACCTGGCGACAGCCGTGAGCACTGGCTTCGACGAGTTGTGCATCCGTCAGGGAGAACGCACCCATGACCGATGATCCGCTGCTGTTTGCCAGCGCTGCCACGGTTTACGCGGCAGCGACCGAAGCCCTTGCGCGCAAGTTCGCCCATGCGCGTTCGTTGTCCTGGTTCTGTACGGTGTGTCCGCCGATACGGCGCGTGCAGAGCGCGGAGGATCTGCACCTGCTGCCGGTTCAGGCCGTAGAGGACGAACAGGGCGGATTGCTGTTTTCTCTGCTGGGCGAGGCATCGCACCTGGCGCCGGGTGGTGGGTTGACCCTGACATCGGGCGGTAGCACCGGCAACCGCAAGCACATCACCCACTCCTGGGCCTTCAACGACAGCATCGTGCGCTTGGGCGTACGGATGTTTGCGACGGGCCAGACCCCCTCTGTGGTGATCAATTGCCTCACTGCCGGCGAAATGCAGGGCGCGTTTCAATACGCGGCGGCCATCGTTCAGCGCCTCGGCGCGCGCTTGTTACCCGCCGGCTCACTGATGGGCCTTCAACGCATTGCCGAACTGGTCCAGTCACAAAAGGCCGATGCCCTGATCTGCACGCCCTCCTTCGCGGCGGCGCTGTTCAATGATGTCGCTGTCGACAGAAGACAGCTGGGTAGCCTGAAGTGGCTCTACTACATCGGAGAACCGTGCAGCGCGCTGCTGCGTGAGCAACTGACCCGAGACTGGCCGGGCCTGACCTTGCGATCACTGGGCTACAGCGCGACGGAGACCGGCCCGATCGGTTTTCAGTGCGCCCATCTGGAGCCGGGTTTCTATCATCTGCATGCCGACGCGATGCTGGTCGAAGTGGTCAATCCGTTGACCCTGCAAGCGCTGCCCGAGGGTGAGTGCGGCGAGTTTCTGCTGACGCCATTGCTGCCGGACCATGTGCCGTTGCTGCGTTACCGCATTGGTGACTGCGGGCGAATCGTGCCCAACTTGCCCAAGTGCGCCTGTGGCAGTGCCCTGCCAGTGCTGGAGCTTGTGGGGCGAGTAGAGACGACGATCAAGCTGGGCGGTGCGATCATTACCCAGCGGCAGATTCTGAGTGTGCTCGCACAAGCAATTCCTGATCTGCATGCGGCGGATATTCAGGTGCAGATTGATCGACAGGTGAACGGCGCGTGCATGCGTCTGGTCATCGCCGAGGACAAACTCCCCGCTGCTGCGCAGGGTGGCCTTGAGCAGGCTTTGCACGCCGAGGCGCAGGCCAGTGCCTTGCTCAAATTGCCCGGCGTGCTTGGGTTGCAGGTGCGGCGGCTGCCCCGTGGAGCCTTCGCGACCACCACGGCCGGCAAGACGCCGTTCTTTGTCGAGTTGCAACAGGCGCCGACCCGCCTAGCGTGACGGGTCGGGTCAGCAACTGGTTCAGGGCAGCAGAACGGTGGAACCGGTGGTGCGCCGTGCCGACAGTTCGGTTTGTGCTTTTGCCGCATCAGCCAGCGAGTAGCGCTGGCTGATGTCCACCTTGAGTTTGCCGCTGATGATCATCTCGAACAGCTCATCCGCCATGCGTTGCAGGTTGTCGGCGTTATTGGCGTACGTCGCCAGGGTCGGACGGGTGACGTACAGCGAGCCTTTCGCCGCCAGAATGCCCAGGTTCACGCCGTCCACCGCACCTGACGCATTACCGAAGCTCACTACCAGCCCGCGCGGTGCGACGCTGTCCAGCGACGTCAGCCAGGTGTCCTTGCCGACCCCGTCGTACACCACCGGGACTTTCTTGCCATCGGTCAACGCCAGTACGCGCTCGGCTACGTTTTCATGGCTGTAATCGATGGTTGCCCATGCGCCGTTAGCCTTCGCCAGTTCAGCCTTTTCTTTCGAACTGACCGTGCCGATCAGTTTCACCCCCAGCGCCTTGGCCCATTGGCAGGCCAGTGACCCGACGCCGCCGGCAGCGGCGTGGAACAGAATGGTTTCGCCTCCCTTCAATTCGTAGGTCTGGCGCAGCAGGTATTGCACGGTGAGACCCTTGAGCATTACCCCGGCAGCGGTTTCGAAGCTGATTTCGTCAGGCAGGTGCACCAGATTGTCCTGGGGCAAAACGTGTTGCGTGCTGTAAGCCCCCAACGGGCCGCTGCCATACGCCACGCGGTCACCGACCTTGAACCGGGTGACCTCGCTGCCCACCGCATCAACAATACCGGCGCCTTCGGCACCCAGGCCGGACGGCAAGGCGGGCGGCGCATACAGCCCGCTGCGGTAATAAGTGTCGATGAAATTCAGGCCAATCGCCTGGTTGGCCACGCGCACCTGATTCGGTCCGGGCGCGGCAGGTTCGTAGTCAACATACTCGAGCACTTCGGGACCGCCATGGGCGCGGAACTGGATACGCTTTGCCATCTGCCTGCTCTCCTTGGGATTGTTGCGAGGCCCCTATGCAACTCCCCTGGTTGATCTTCGTCAACTGCGGCGCGCCAGTCTGCGATGGTATGCTACGCGCCCATTTGCGCTGCCCGCCTGCCTGGGGCGCCGCTCGATCCAAGGTGATGCCATGACGACCCGCACCGACGCCGTAAAGGCCTATCTGCTCGACCTGCAAGACCGCATTTGCGCCGCGCTCGAAACCGAGGACGGCGGCACGCGCTTCGTCGAAGACGCCTGGACCCGGCCTGCCGGCGGTGGCGGTCGCACGCGCGTGATCGAGAACGGCACGCTGATCGAAAAGGGCGGCGTCAACTTTTCTCACGTCTTCGGCAGCGGTCTGCCGCCCTCGGCCAGCGCTCATCGTCCGGAATTGGCCGGTCGCGGTTTTGAAGCCCTCGGCGTGTCGCTGGTGATTCACCCGCACAATCCGCACGTGCCGACGTCCCACGCCAACGTGCGCTTTTTCATTGCCGAGAAGGAAGGTGAAGAGCCGGTCTGGTGGTTCGGCGGCGGCTTCGATCTGACCCCTTACTATGGCAACGAAGAAGACTGCATTCATTGGCACCGTGTCGCCGCGCAAGCGTGCGCACCGTTCGGCGCGGACGTCTATCCGCGCTACAAGGCCTGGTGCGATACCTACTTCCACATCAAGCATCGGCATGAACCGCGTGGGATCGGCGGTCTGTTTTTCGATGACCTGAACGAATGGGACTTCGACACCAGCTTCGCCTTCATGCGTGCCATCGGCGACGCCTACATCGAGGCGTACCTGCCCATCGTGCAACGCCGCAAGAACGCTGCGTTCACTGCGCAGCAGCGCGAGTTCCAGGAGTTTCGTCGTGGCCGTTACGTCGAATTCAACCTGGTTTACGACCGTGGCACGCTGTTCGGGCTGCAATCGGGCGGGCGTACCGAGTCGATCCTGATGTCGCTGCCGCCCCAAGTGCGCTGGGGCTACGACTGGAAGGCCGAACCGGGCAGCGAAGAAGCGCGCCTGACCGACTACTTCCTGCAAGACCGCGATTGGCTGGCCCAGGCCTGAGGACCTTCGATGGATCGTTACGTCGTTTTCGGTAACCCGATCGGCCACAGCAAATCGCCGATGATTCACAAGCTGTTCGCCGAACAGACCGGCCAGCAGCTGGACTACAGCACGCTGCTGGCGCCGCTGGATGATTTTTCCGGTTGCGCCACGGCATTCTTTCAGGAAGGCCGCGGCGCCAATGTCACCGTGCCGTTCAAGGAAGACGCTTACCGTCTGGCCAACAGCCTGACCGCGCGCGCGCAGCGAGCCGGTGCGGTGAATACCTTGAGCAAACTGGACGACGGGTCACTGCTCGGCGACAACACCGATGGCGCCGGGCTGGTGCGCGATCTGACGGTGAATGCCGGGTTCAGCCTGACTGGCAAGCGCATCCTGTTGCTTGGCGCCGGTGGTGCAGTGCGTGGGGCGCTGGAGCCGTTGCTGGCGGAGCGACCGGCATCGGTCATCATCGCCAACCGTACAGTGGACAAGGCGGAGTTGCTGGCTGAATTGTTCAGCGACCTGGGACCGGTGTCGGCCAGTGGCTTTGACTGGTTGCGCGAGCCGGTGGACGTCATCATCAACGCCACGTCGGCCAGCCTTACCGGTGATGTGCCGCCCATCGCGCCGAGTCTGATCGAAGCAGGTAAAACCTTGTGCTACGACATGATGTACGGCAAGGAGCCGACCGCGTTCTGCCGCTGGGCCCGTGAGCACGGCGCGGCGGTCTCGATGGATGGCCTGGGAATGCTGGCGGAGCAAGCGGCCGAGGCGTTTTTCCTGTGGCGCGGGGTGCGCCCGGATACGGCGCCGGTACTGGCCGAGCTACGCCGCCAGCTAGCGCAATAATTCCCTGTAGGCCTTCGCCTGCTCGCGATAGCGGTGGGTCAGATATAAATGTTTCAACTGATACACCGCTATCGCGAGCAGGCTCACTCCTACAGGGGTATGTGATGTTCAGTCTTCAAAGCGGATCGGGCATTTCTCTGCCCCTTCCAGTTTCCGCAACTCCTCCACCACCTGCGGCCGCGCGCGGCGCAAGGTCAGGCTGCGATTCTGGCGCAGCAGGCGCCGTGCCTCCTGATGCAGCATTTCCACCCCTGAATAGTCGATGAAGTTGATCTGCTGCGCCTCGATCACTACCCGCGTGCCGTGCAGGCGTTGCAGGCGCACCTGCAAGTAATGGCTGGCGCCGAAAAAAATTGACCCCCCGACCCGCAGCACATCGTCTTCACCATCGCGCCAATGCTGCACCCGCGGTTGCGAGGTACGTTTGAGGTAGAAGAACAACGAGGCCAGCACCCCGGCGTAAATGGCCGTCTGCAATTCCAGCAGCAGTGTCGCCAGACACGTCAGGCCCATCACCACGAATTCGGCGCGGCTGACCCGCCACAAGGCGCGAATGCCCCGATGGTCCACCAGGCCCCAGGCGATCAACAAAATGCTGCCGGCCATGGCCGGGATCGGAATCTGCGCGATCAACCCTGCACCGAAGAGCGCGAACAGCGCCACCCACAGCGCTGAAAACACCCCGGCCAGCGGCGAGCAGGCGCCTGCTTCGTAGCTCAGACCGGAACGGGTAAATGACCCCGCCGACAACGATCCGGAAAAAAACGCACCGACCATATTCGACAAGCCTTGGGCACGCACTTCCTGATTGGCATCGAGCAGTTGTTGCGAGCGCGCCGAAATCGAACGGGCAATCGACAGACTGGTGACCAGCCCGAGCATGCCGACGGCCACGGCGCTGGGCAGCAACCGCAGGACCAGATCCAGATCCAGCGGCAGCGCACTGAAGGGCGGCAAGCGCCCGACAAAGGCGCTGACCAGATGCACATGCGCGAACATCGCCGGCCACAACCACACCCACAGACTGGCCAGCACCAAGGTGATCAGCAGGGTTGGCCAGCGTGGCAACAGGCGTTTCAACACCACGCCGAGCACCACCGTCGCCGCGCCAAGCATCAGCGACGGGTTATCCACAGCGCCGAGGTGGCGCAGCAGATCCATCAGGCTGGCAAGGGCCGTGGCACTGGCCGGCAACTCAAGTCCCAACAGATTCGGCAATTGGCCGATGGCAATCACCACCGCTGCGCCGAGGGTGAAGCCGAGCACCACCGAATGCGAAACGAAATTCACCAGCGCGCCGAAGCGCAGTAAACCCAGCAGCCACTGAAAAATCCCGGCGAGGAAAGTCAGCAACAGAATCAACGTGATGTAATCCTCGGAAGCCGGCATGGCAAGCGGACTGATGCTGGCATACAGCACAATCGAAATGGCCGCCGTCGGACCACAGATCAGGTGCCAGGACGACCCCCAGAGGCAGGCGATCAGTACCGGAATAATCGCAGCGTACAGGCCGTATTCGGGGGGCAGGCCGGCGATCAGCGCGTAGGCAATCGACTGGGGCAAGGCGAGAATCGCACCGCTAAGGCCGACGACCAGATCCCGTCCGACGCTGGCACGGGTTTGCCGGGGCAGCCAGGCGAGGAAGGGGAACAGTGAGTGACGGCTGGGGAAGGCCATGGGTCCTCGCGGTTGGGGTTTTCAGGCAAGCCTATCAGGACACAGCAATCATTGTGGCGAGGGGATTTATCCCCGATGGGCCGCGAAGCGGCCCCAAACCCAGAGTTCTCGGTGAGTCAGGTATATCGAGTTCATGGGGCTTGCGACTGCTTCGCAGCCGATCGGGGATAAATCCCCTCGCCACAGGCAAGTGGTCGACAGTCAGATAGCATTACAGTTTGGCTTTCACCGCCGCCAACGCATCCTTGCCATCCACAGTCTTCACGCCATCCAGCCACTTATCCAACACCGCGGGATTGGCCTTTATCCACGCCTTGGCGGCTTCGGCATTGCTGATCTTCTTGTTCACCACCTCGGCCATGATGCTGTTCTCCATTTCCTGAGTGAACGAAAGATTGGTCAGCAATTTACCCACATTCGGGCAAGCCTCCGCGTAGCCCTTGCGGGTCAGGGTGAATACGCTGCCGGTGTCACCGAAGTACTTTTCGCCACCCTTCAAGTAACGCATCTTCAGTTGCACGTTCATCGGGTGCGGCGTCCAGCCGAGGAAGGTGACGAATTTCTGCTTTTTCACCGCCCTCGATACTTCGGCGAGCATCGCCTGCTCGCTGGATTCGATCAGTTTCCACTGGCCCATGTTGAAGTCGTTTTTCTTGATGATGTCCTGCAACGAGATGTTCGCCGGTGCGCCCGAACCGATGCCATAGATCTTCTTGTCGAACTTGTCGGCGAACTTGTTCAGATCGGCGAAATCATGCACACCCGCCTCCCAGACATAATCGGGTACGGCGAGGGTAAATTCGGTGCCTTCGAGGTTCTTCGCCAGTTGCGTGACATCGCCGGTGGCGACGAATTTGTCGTAGAAACCCTGTTGCGCCGGCATCCAGTTGCCGAGGAACACATCGACCTGGCCGTCCTTCAAGCCGCCGAAGGTGATCGGCACCGCGAGGGTATCGACCTTGGCCTTGTAGCCCATGCCGTCCAGCAGAAACCCGGTGATGGCATTGGTCGCGGCGATGTCGCTCCAGCCCGGATCGGCCATTTTCACGGTTTCGCAGCCTTGCTCGGCGAAGGCCGAGGCGCTGCTCAACGCGATCAGGCCGACGGTCACTGCTGTGGATAACTTGCGCATGGACTTCCCCTTGAGATTATTGGTTTTGGCAGGGTTGTGGATAACGGGCTTTGCGCTCCAGATCATCAAGGTCGATGTGGTTGCGCATGTATTGCTGACTGGCATCGACCAGCGGCTGGTGGTCCCAGCTCTTCAGCTTGCCGATGGTCAAGGCGTCGGCGACGAAACGGCGTCGGCGCTGGCTGGCAAGTACGTCCCGATGGATCGCCGGAATGTCCCATTTGGCCCGCGCTTGCGCGAGAAAGTCTTCAAACAGCTGACGATGTTGCGGTGACTGGCTCAGCTCTTCCCTTTCGTGCGGATCGTTATGCACATCGAAGAGTAGGCACGGGTCGCTTTCGCTGTAGATAAATTTGTAGGCGCCACGGCGGATCATCATCAGCGGACTGACGGTGCCTTCGGCCATGTATTCGCCGAACACCTCGTCATGGCCGCCCTGCCCTTGCAGGTGCGGCACCAGTGAACGGCCGTCCAGTGGCAGGCCCGGCTGCAGCGTGCCGCCGGCCAGTTCGACGAAGGTCGGAAGCAAATCGGCGGTGGAAACCGCAGCGCTGACGCGACCGGCGCCAAACTGCCCGGGCGCACTGATCAGCAGCGGTACCCGCGCGGCCATTTCGTACCAGTGCATTTTGTACCAGAGGCCTTTCTCGCCAAGCATGTCGCCGTGATCGCCGGAGAAAACAATGATGGTGTCGTTGATCAGCCCGGTTTCTTCGAGGGTCTGCAGAAGTTTGCCGACATTGGCGTCGATGTAGCTGCAGGCACCGAAGTAGGCCCGGCGTGCGTCGCGAATCTTATCCACAGGCAGCGGCTTGTCCCACAGGTCGTAGACCTTGAGCAGGCGTTGCGAGTGCGGATCGAGTTCGTGCTGATCCGGCGTTGTCGGCAGCGGAATATCGCTGTCGTCATACAAATCCCAGAATGCCTTGGGAATCGTGTACGGATCGTGGGGGTGCGTCATCGACACGGTCAGGCAGAACGGCTGATCGCCCTCCTCGCGAATGTGATCGAACAGATACTGCTGCGCCTTGAACACCACCTCTTCGTCGAAGTCGAGCTGGTTGGTACGCACGCACGGCCCTGCCTGCAAGACCGACGACATGTTGTGATACCAACTCGGCCGCACATCCGGTTCGTCCCAGTTCACAGCCCAACCGTAATCGGCCGGATAAATGTCGCTGGTCAGGCGTTCTTCATAGCCGTGCAGTTGATCGGGGCCGCAGAAATGCATCTTGCCCGACAGCGCGGTGCGATAGCCGAGGCGACGCAGATAGTGAGCGTAGGTCGGGATGTCAGCGGGAAAATCGGCGGCGTTGTCGTAGGCGCCGATTTTGCTTGGCAATTGGCCGCTGACCAGGGTGAAGCGCGACGGCGCACACAACGGGCTGTTGCAATACGCCGCGTCGAACACCACGCCCTGCGCGGCGAGGCGCGAAAGGTTTGGCAATTTGATCGGCGACGGGCCGTAGAAAGGCAACAGGGGCGCGGCCATCTGATCGGCCATGATGAACAGGATATTCTTGCGCTTCATCTGATCGCGGCATTCCATAGTGAATATTTATGCGACATTGCTGCGATCCAGCATGGAGTCCATGCTGGATCGGGTAAAGCCCGCGCCGGGCAATGACTAGGATAAGCACAGCTTATGTATGAAGCCTTGGGAAGCCTGTCCCTCGACCTGCTGCGCGCCTTCGAAGCCGCCGCTCGCCATCGCAGCTTCACGGCGGCAGCGGTGGAGCTGGGCACCACACAACCGGCGATCAGCCAGCAAATCAAGCGGTTGGAAGAGCAGCTCGGCGCGCGGCTGTTCGATCGGATTTATCGGGGGATCGAAGTGACCGAGGTCGGCGCCCTGCTGTTTGAGCAAGTGGCCCTCGGTTTGCACCATATCGACGCCGGATTAAGCGCGATCAGCGCACAGCAGCAGCACGAAGTGCTGCAGGTCGCCACGGATTTTGCCTTCGCCGCGTATTGGCTGATGCCGCGTTTGCACCGCTTCCATGCCGCCAATCCTCAGGTCGACGTCAGCCTGGTCACCAGCGAGCGCAACCACAACATGCTGCGCACCGATATCGATGTGGCCATCCTGTTTGGCGACGGTCGATTCAAGCAAGGCGAAAGCCATTGGCTCTTCAGCGAGGAGGTCTTCCCGGTGTGCAGTCCGCAATTACTCAAGGATCGTCCATTGCCCCTGCCCGCCCAGGCGCTGCTGGAGTTTCCGCTGCTGCACTTGCGCGGGGAAAACAGCAGCAACTGGTTTGACTGGAGTGGTCTGTTTCGCGAACTGGGCATCACCACGCCGCCGGCACCGGGGCAGTTGCGTTTCGACAATTACACCTTGCTGATTCAAGCGGCGATTGGTGGTCAGGGCGTGGCGATCGGCTGGCGCCACCTTGTGGATAACTTGCTGGTCCAGGGTCTGCTGTGCCGGCCGCTGGCGCAAACCACGTTGTCGCGACTCGGGTATTACGTGGTGCTGCCGCAACGCAAACGCCGCGGGGCGCTGATCCAGCAGTTTGTCGACTGGTTGATGTCCGAGCAGGCCAGCAGCGCCGAATCGCTCAACGGTCTGGCCTTGCCCTCGATTGCGGTATGAAGATCAAGAGATCGCTGAAGCCGCCACGAAATTCACATGCTCCCCCACATGCAGATTCAGCCGCAGCTCATCGGCAATCCCCACCGCGACGCGATTCAAGCGCTCCAGCGGTTCGGTCAGACCCGGCTCAAGATTGCCGCCGACCTGGCTGAAATGCTCAATCGTCAATCCGGCCACGCCATGCGGCGCATTGACCAAAGTCCAGCGCAGTGAGCTGCTTTGTACGGCCTCGAGCATTTCTTCGGCAGCATGGCGTTGCAGGCGCTCGTCGCTGTCCGGCTCGTCGAGTACGCCGAAATTGCCGATCAGAAACAAGCGCGGCACGCTGGCCAGTTGCAAGCCTTCAACCAACGCGTCGACGGCCAGCACTTGTTCGACCGGCCCGAGCGTTACCGAACGCTCAACGTGGTCACTATTGAAGGGCAAACCCGGCGCGTCCAGCAGGCAGATCACTGCCGAACTGCCGGCGACACTCTGATTGACCCGCTCGGCGTCGAACAGATCGCCGGTTTTAGTGCGCAGCCCAGGGCGCGGCGCGAGCGCGGTGAGATCGTCGAGAATGGCGATGACTTCGTGCTGGCGACGCAGCAATTCAGCCATCAACGCACCGCCCAGGCTGGCCATGGCACCATAGAGCGCCACTTTCATCGCCGGGGTTTCGGCATTTTTCATGGCTGTTTTCCTTATCGTTGTCCTATATGGCCTGTGACGGTGGAAACCGCCAAGGGTTCGAACCGATTCAGAAGAGGTACACATGCAAGCGATCAAGGGCTACCACGCCCATGTCTATTTCGATGCACAAACCATCGAGCAGGCGCGCGCCTTGTGCGAACAGGCTGTGCAGTTGTTCGCCGTGAAAATGGGCCGTGTACATGAGCGTCCGGTGGGACCGCACCCCGACTGGAGCTGCCAACTGGCCTTCGGTCCAGAGCTCCTTGGCGAGGTATTGCCGTGGCTTGCGCTCCACCGCAAAGGCCTGGTGGTGTTCCTGCACCCGGACACGGGCAATGATTTGCTTGATCACACCGAGCATGCGATCTGGATGGGCGCGGTCCGGCGGTTGGATTTGTCGGTTTTCTAATCAAGCGTTTCTTCGGCTTCGCCGGGCAGGTGCTCATCCAGGTGCAGCCACGGCAATTGGCTGTCGGTCCAGATATGCCGCTCGGCGGCAGCCCGCTCCGCGTGTTCCAGGGTAGCGATGGTCACATCGATGCTGTCCGGGCTGAGCGATGTCACCAGCGCCAGATGTGCGCCGCAGTTCGGGCAGAAAAACCGCCTGCAACTGGACGACGAGTCGTAACGCGCCGGCGTACCGGCCAGCCAACGAAAATTCGCTGAGGGCACGGTGATCCACGTCGTGACGATCCCGCCACTGACCTTGCGGCAGATCGAGCAATGACAATGAGCGATGTCCTGCAACGCCCCGCTGAACTGATAGCGGATATGTCCGCAATGGCAACCACCGCTGTGCAATTGGCTCATTCCGAAAGCTCCCGTTTCCGTATTCATTGACTTTGGCCGCAACCGACAGCCGGTTGACCGTTCATTCGACGCTTTCGCTACCGAAAGGTAGCTGAAAGCTTCCGCGATTAGGATCGCCCCACCTCCGGCAACAGACCGGTTGGCCCAACGCGTGTGATGGCTTGCACGCCCGGCCCAATTAACAACAACAATGGTGATTCTGATGTTCTCTGTAACCCGCCTCTTCGCTGTCACTCCGCCCGTACGCCTTGTGCTTGCTGCTCTGCGCTGATCGCGCCCGATCCGCTCATTTCATTCGCCGCGCTACGCCTGGAGTATTCCCATGCTGACTTTCCTTGGCTTTGCCATGGTCATCACGTTCATGTTCCTGATCATGACCAAGCGCCTGTCCGCGCTGATCGCTCTGATCATTATCCCGATCCTGTTTGCCCTGTTCGGTGGTTTCGCGCCGAAGATCGGCCCGATGATGCTCGAAGGCATCACCAAGCTCGCGCCGACCGGCGTGATGCTGATGTTTGCCATTCTCTATTTCGCCCTGATGATCGACTCCGGCCTGTTCGACCCGGCGGTGCGCAAGATCCTCAAGCTGGTCAAGGGCGACCCGCTGAAAGTGTCGGTCGGCACCGCCGTGCTGGCGCTCGTCGTTTCCCTGGACGGTGACGGCGCGACCACTTACATGATCTGCGTGGCCGCCATGCTGCCGCTGTACAGCCGCATCGGCATGAGCCCGCGGATCATGGCCGGTCTGATCATCCTCGCCGGCGGCGTAATGAACATGACCCCGTGGGGCGGCCCGACTGCCCGTGCGGCGAGTGCGCTGCATGTCGACCCTTCGGATATTTTCGTGCCGATGATTCCGGCAATGTGCGCCGGTGTGGTGGCGATCCTGATCATTGCCTACTTCTACGGCAAGCGTGAACGTGCGCGCCTGGGCGAACTGCACCTGATCGGCGATGACCTCGATCACAGCGAAATCAGCGTGTCGCAGTTCCCCGACGCCCGCCGTCCGAAGCTGATCTGGTTCAACGGCCTCTTGACCCTGGTGTTGATGTGCACCCTGATCGCCGGACTGCTGCCGTTGCCGGTGCTGTTCATGGTGGCGTTCAGTATCGCGATGATCGTCAACTACCCGTGCCTGCAAATGCAGAAGGATCGTGTGGCGGCCCACGCCGGCAGCGTGCTGTCGGTGGTCAGTCTGATTTTCGCAGCGGGCATTTTCACCGGTATCCTGTCGGGAACCGGGATGGTCGACGCCATGTCGAAAAGTTTGCTGGCAGTGATTCCGGACTTCCTCGGCCCGTACCTGGCGGTGATCACGGCGCTGGTGAGCATGCCGTTCACGTTTTTCATGTCGAACGACGCGTTCTACTACGGCGTGTTGCCGGTGCTTTCCGAAGCGGCCAGCCACTACGGCATCACCGCTGTGGAAATGGCACGTGCCTCGATCGTCGGTCAGCCCGTCCACTTGCTCAGCCCGCTGGTTCCGTCGACGTACCTGCTGGTGGCCCTGGCCGGTATCGAGTTCGGTGACCATCAACGTTTCACCCTGAAGTGGGCAGTTCTGGTC
Organism: Pseudomonas hamedanensis; assembly: GCF_014268595.2. Classification (NCBI taxonomy): domain Bacteria; kingdom Pseudomonadati; phylum Pseudomonadota; class Gammaproteobacteria; order Pseudomonadales; family Pseudomonadaceae; genus Pseudomonas; species Pseudomonas hamedanensis. The sequence continues at coordinate 4,037,660 of NZ_CP077091.1, read as the reverse complement.
TGCCTGTGCATACTGGTGGCCGCCCTGCTGTTGGGAACTTTCCCGCTGTTCAGCACTTTGTAACGGCATCAACTCACCAACACGCCAGCTGCCCGCTGGCGTCTTGGTTTAACACATCAAAGGAATACACATGGAATGGCTGACCAACCCCGAAATCTGGGTTGCCTTCTTTACCCTGACCGCCCTGGAAATCGTCCTCGGTATCGATAACATCATCATGATTTCGATCCTGGTCAGCCGCATGCCCAAGCACATGCAGGCGCGCACGCGGATCTTCGGTCTTGCCCTGGCAATGATCACGCGGATCCTGTTGCTGCTCTCGATCACCTGGGTCATGCGCCTCACCGCCGACCTGTTCGAAGTGTTCGGCCAGGGCATCTCCGGCCGCGACCTGATTCTGTTCTTCGGTGGCCTGTTCCTGCTGTGGAAAAGCTCGCAGGAGATGTACCACGCGCTGGAAGGCGAAGACGAAAGCGACGACGCGCCTTCGGGCAAGGGCGGCAACTTCCTCTACACGATCATCCAGATCGCGATCATCGACATCGTCTTCTCGCTGGACTCGGTGATCACCGCCGTGGGCATGGTGTCCCACGTCCCGGTCATGGTTGCGGCGATTATCGTTGCGGTGCTGGTGATGATGCTGGCGTCGGGCAAGATCAGCGAATTCATCGACAAGCACCCGTCGCTGAAAATGCTCGCGCTGTCGTTCCTGCTGGTGGTCGGTACCGTGCTGATCGCCGAGTCGTTCGACGTGCACGTACCAAAGGGCTACGTCTACTTCGCCATGGCGTTCTCGCTGGCGGTGGAAGCGATCAACATCAAGTTGCGCGGCGCGATGGACCGGAAAAAGAAGCAGCAGGACCCGGTGAAACTGCGCAAGGATATGCCGGGCCAATAACCCGGTAGTCTTCAGGCAACACCCCTTGTAGGAGTGAGCTTGCTCGCGATAGCGGTCTGTCAGTCAACAATGATGTTGAAGCTGATGGCCCTATCGCGAGCAGGCTCACTCCTACATTTGTTTCTGTGTTCAGGCTGGCGGCACGAGGTTGTCGAGGACGCGGTTGACGGCGAGTTCACCCAACATGATGACTTGCTGGATCCCCAACAACGAATTTCGCTCCAGATCAGACACCAAACCTGTGGGAGCGAGCCTGCTCGCGAAGGCGCCATATCGGTCGAAGAAGAGGCTGTCTGACCCAACGCATTCGCGAGCAGGCTCGCTCCCACAGCGGCATATCGCATCCATTCGAAACGGGCCGAAAAGGTTGACTCACCGACCTTCGCTCGTTAGCGTCCCTGCTCGCCTCAGCGACAAACAAGGAACGTTCATGTCTGGAAAACCCGCCGCGCGCGTCACGGACCCGACCACTTGCCCAATTCCCGGCCACGGCACCAACCCGATTGCCAGCGGTTCCGGCAACGTCTTCTTCAACGGCCTCGCCGCCGCCCGCCTCGGCGACAAGTGCACCTGCGGCCAGGCGCTCAGCGGCGCCTTTTCGTCGACTGTGTTCATCAACGGCAAGAACGCCATGACTATCGACAGCACCGCCAGCCATGGCGGCGTCGTGATTGGCGGTTCCGGTAATGTGATTATCGGCAGCTCGCACACCCCTGCGCCGTTCGTTCCACCGTTGCCGATCATCGGCCAGCCCTTGGTCGAATTCAAAGCGATCAGCGCCGGCAACGGCGAACCCATCGCTGAACAGGGCTATGAAATCGAAACTGCTGAAGGCCGTATCGTCAAAGGCCTGACCAATGCGCAGGGCATGACCCGGAGCGTCGCGACCCTGCAGCCCGATCTCGCCGTCGTACGCTGGACTGCCTGAGCTTCAAGGAAGAAACAATGACTGCACAATGCATCGCGCCAGACGACCTGGACATGAAAAAACTCTGGGACGGCACCTGTGAGCTGCCCGCCTGCAAACGGGAAACCAGCACCGCCGGCCCCAACCCGAAAACCCGCGTCGAAGTCCCGCTGCTGACCTGCAACTGCCTGTGGCGCCGCTTCCAGAAAGAAGCCGAAGACTGGGTCGCCCCCGGCGGCGTCCTCATCGCTGACCCCCAGGCTCGCAACCGTAAGATCAACGCCGCGTACGCGCAGTTGTGGTTGGCGGATAACCGTTTTCAGTGGGCAGGGTTGGCGGCGTTTGCTTCGAAGCAGGTGGGGTGTGGGCTGATCCACGCCACTAAACTGCAAACCGCCATCGCTGCACAGAAGGCGGCACAGGAAAAGCTCCGAACCGCACCATCTGAAACGCTGTTCGAAGGTTTCGGCTTCAAATTCAGCAGGACCAATCCCGAGGCAGAGCAGGAACTGGAAAAGGCTCGGGCGGCCAATCCGATGCCGACGGAGGACATCACCTTCGGTGACAACCCACGTTCAGTGGTTCAGCAACAGCTGGACTATGTGTATGAGATGTTGGCGCTGGGTAATACATCGCTGTTTCTGGACGTTTATCCGTTGCATCGATTTTTTATGGTGCGGGGATTCAAAGAGATGCAAGCGTGTCTCCCGCTGCGCAATAAACTTAAAAACGAAGTGCTGTGGCCTATTTCCAGTAAAGTTGAATTTGGGCTGGTGCAATCACAAGTCAGTGACACGTTCAAAGCCATTGATGAAGGAAGGATTTCGAAAAGTGTTGAGTTCATGGCTCAGCACGAACAAATCAATATTTTGCAGCCAGCGATGTACGACGATGCACACTTTTCCTACCTGATGCGCGGGACACACGCAGGCAACGCGGTATCCGTGGTTACCGGAATTATGTCAGGAGCCGCTGAGGAAATTCAGTTGACCCTTGCAAGTCAATGCAAAGCTCCGGACGAAAGAAAAGTCGCATTTGGTAGCAACCCACTGGCTAATTTGGCTGACAAAGATCAACGGATGGAGTTCGTCATCCGAGCGGCTAGTCAGTTCGATGCATTGCTCAAAGACCCTGCTTCACGAGCAAAACTCACGCAGTCCATAACAGAAATTTCTAAGGGTGGGGGAGTGCAGTGATCCAGCTGTCGAGAAAGCGCTTCGTGATAATTCTCGCTGCTGTTTTAATTGGGGCGGGAATCGCGTATTCCACTTGGGGTACGGACACCCTGCGAGTTCATATCGGAAAGACTTACGATGCGACAGTTGCCGATTCCACATTTAGCGTGGCAGCTCACACTGTGATTTACCCTGGAAACCCTCCGCATCCGAGCTCAGCCTGGATTTCCACACCAGTTATTATCCATTTCGATGACCCGGAGCACGGCTTTACGTTGCCTGCCACCAAATTCGCCTCAATCGGATTTGACGAGGGAAAGGTTTCGAATATGACGACCTCTCCGATGCTCGAAACGTTGCCCTTCGACCAACTCATGGCGGTGCTTGATCAACTTCAGAGCCATCTTAAAAGCGCCGGATGGGTAGAGTGGAACAGTGAGACAAATCCTTGGGTGAATACGGCTGATGAAACCAGTCGAAAGGCGCTTCAGGTCGAGTTGTTTGATCACGTCAAGGTGGCAGTGCTCTTGATCCCTCATAAGTACAGTCTCGCGCTCAACGTCAAATGTTACGCCCGCTGTAATGAGCGCGATCCGGAGACAGCTAAGTATCTGATCGATGTCAGCGTAGGAAAGGATTACTACAGCGAATGAGCAAGCGATATACGGCTCATAACCGAAGTCGCAAGTGAAAAATTGCTACGGGGGGGCACAGTCGATGCTGGCGCACAGCAGTGTTCTGCTTGTTGTTCGTGTGCCTGACGTCTTTTCACTTTCCAATGGATTTTCTGGTTGTTCGTATTGGCGATGTGATGAGCGGAATGTGAAGACGGCCAGGTATTTAATTGACGTTGGCCTGAGCAGAGACCACTTCAGCGATTGATCCTGCAAAACCACAAACCTGTAGGAGTGAGCCTGCTCGCGATAGGGCCATATGCTTCAAAATTGATGTCGGCTGACAGACCGCTATCGCGAGCAGGCTCACTCCTACAGGGATTTGTGTTCGTTTCAGCGAGGTGGGTGCACCTGTTTCCATGACACTTTTGTTTCAATCCACGCTTTAGCTGTGCAATGCTGGCGCCGAGACCGTTCGCCAACTACAGCTTAAGTATCCAACACGTAGAAACCGCGCGGTGCCGTCCACTTGCCCCTCTGGGGCGCTGCTACTACAGGGGGTCTGCATGCTCACCCTGCTCAATCTGCTCTCCGCCGTCGCCCTGCTGATCTGGGGTACGCACATCGTCCGAACCGGCATTTTGCGGGTCTACGGCACCAACCTGCGACATGTGATCGGCCAGAACATGTCGAAGAAATGGCTGGCGTTTGTCGCCGGCATTCTGGTCACGGCGATGGTGCAAAGCAGCAACGCTACCGCCATGCTCGTCACCTCGTTTGTCGGCCAGGGCCTGATGGCGCTGACCCCGGCACTGGCGACCATGCTCGGCGCCGACGTCGGTACGGCGTTGATGGCGCGCGTGCTGACTTTCGATCTGTCGTGGCTGTCGCCGCTGCTGATTTTCCTCGGGGTGATTTTCTTTCTCTCGCGCAAGCAGACGCGGCTCGGGCAGATGGGCCGGGTGTCGATCGGCCTGGGGCTGATCATTCTCGCGCTGCAATTGATCGTCGAGGCCGCCGCGCCGATTACCCATGCGCAAGGGGTGAAGGTGATCTTCGCCTCGCTGACCGGCGACATCCTGCTCGACGCCCTGGTCGGCGCGCTGTTCGCGATGATTTCCTACTCCAGTCTCGCCGCCGTGCTGCTCACCGCCACGCTGGCTGGCGCTGCGGTGATCAGCTTACCGGTGGCGATCGGTCTGGTGATCGGCGCCAACATCGGCAGCGGCATACTTGCGTTCATGAGCACCAGCATGCAGAACGCCGCCGGCCGCCAGGTGGCGCTGGGCAGCCTGTTGTACAAACTGATCGGCCTGCTGCTGATCATCCCGGTGCTTGATCCACTGGTGCACTGGATCGACAGCCTCGATTTCAGCCCGCAGGAAATGGTCATCGGCTTTCACCTGCTGTACAACACCGCGCGCTGCCTGATTCTGCTGCCAAGCGTCGGGCCGATGGCGCGGCTGTGTGCCTGGCTGTTGCCGGAGCGCCCGGAGGTCAATGGCACGGCCAAGCCCCGTCACCTCGATGCGACGGCGCTGTCGACACCGAGTCTGGCGCTGGCCAACGCCGCGCGAGAAACCCTGCGCATGGGCGATCTGCTCGACAACATGCTCGACGCCAGCCTTGATGTCCTGCGCGGCAAGCAAACGGCAGTGACTCAGGAAATTCGCCGGATGACGGACGACATCGAGTCGCTGTACAGCGCAATCAAGCTCTACCTGGCGCAGATGCCGCGCGAGGACCTCGGCGAGCAGGACAGCCGGCGTTGGGCCGAGATCATCGAACTGGCGATCAACCTGAAACTGGGCGCTGATTTGATCGAGCGCATGTTGCGCAAAATCCAGCAGCAGAAAACCTCGCAACGGCGTTCGTTCTCTGAGGAAGGCCTGGAAGATCTGGCCGGGCTGCAGCAGCAACTGATCGCCAATCTGCGGCTGGGGCTGTCGGTGTTTCTCAGTGGCGACAAGGAGAGTGCCCGGCAGTTGCTGCGCGAGAAACGCCGCTTTCGCGCACAAGAACGACGCTTGGCCCATGCCCACGTCAGCCGCTTGCAACGCAAGGTCGTGCAGAGTATTGAGACCAGTTCGCTGCACCTGGAGTTGATTGCCGATATGAAACGTCTGAACTCGCTGTTTTGCGGCAGTGCCTATGTGGTGCTGGAAACGGCGGATACCGGGGCGCTGGCCGTGGATGATATCGCCGACATTACGCATTCGCCTTGAACGTCTGGGGCTGGGGTCAGTCAGTTACAGTGATTCAGCCCTTGAGACCGCTATCGCGAGCAGGCTCACTCCTACAGGGGAGCGTATTTCAAATGTAGGAGTGAGCCTGCTCGCGATAGCGGTCTGACTGACGACACGGATCTCCAAATCAGCCGTATGGAAGCCTGTTATGCGTTGCCTGTTGTTCGCCTGTCTGTTGCTCGGTTCCCTGCCCGCTTTTGCCCTGGATCGTTTTCAGGTTGAAGGCTATGCGTTGCCCAACGGTTTGCAGTTGCTGCTCAAACCCGGCACCGAGCGCGGCCACGTGGCGATTCGTCTGGTGGTCGGCGTCGGTCTCGATGACTTCGATTGCGCAGACAAAGAGCTGCCGCACTTGCTCGAACACTTGCTGTTCAGCGGCATCGACGCCACGGGCGAAGGCGGCCTGGAAGAACGCATGCAGGCGCTCGGTGGCGACTGGAACGCGTTCACCAGTAACGCCGACACCACGTTTGTTATCGAGGCTCCGGCGAAAAACCAGCGCAAGGTCCTCGACCTGCTGCTCGCGCTGTTGACCCAGACACGCATCGACGAGAACGCGATCAACGCCGCCAAACGCGTGGTCGAGCGTGAGGACGGCGGCCATTACACGCGCCTGCGCCGCTTCCTCGATCGTCAGGACCTGGGCCACTCCGCGAGCAATCAACTGGCGGTCGAGCTGGGCCTGAAATGCCCGCAGCGCGCCGAAGTCGGCCACCTGACCCAAGCGCAACTGGAGAAAGTGCGCCAAGCCTGGTACGCGCCGAACAACATGACGCTGATCGTCGTCGGCGAGCTCGACAAGTTGCTGCCGGCGTATCTGGAGCGCACCTGGGGCGCGTTGCAAGCCGTCGAGCCGAGCGAACATCGTCCGCTGCCGGACCTGCGCGTCAGCGCCGCGCATGAGCGCACCCTCACCCGTGGTTTCATGGGCGATGGCGCCAAGCTGCACTGGCTGGTGCCGGAGCCGGTGCTGGACGATCAGCACGACGAGACGTTCGATATTCTCAAGGATTACCTCGACTGGGCGCTGTACCGGCAGATTCGCCTCAACCATGGGTTGTCTTACGGGCCGTGGGCCGAGCGCGAAGTGTTTGGCGGCGTCGGCTTCATGAGCCTCAATGCCGACCTGGATCGCGATGACGTCGACGAAGCCATCCAGGTGCTCGAGGATCTCAAGGCCGACCTGCTGAAAAACGGCCTCGACCCGACCACCTTCGCCCGCATCAAACAAGCCGCCATCGCCCACCAGGCCTGGGCCGTGCAGGGCAACAGCGCCCTGGCGGATTTTTACTGGAGTGCGCTGAACGACTACGAGGACGGCCGCTTCGCCAACCCGGCACGGGAGCTGCAAGGCGTGACGTTGGAAGAAGCGAACAAGGCCATGCGCGAGCTGCTGTTGCAGCCGGGGTATTTCAGGATCGAAAAGCCGTTGATCAGTGATGATCAGGTGCTGTGGCTGGTGGCGGGTGGCGTCGGTGTGTTGCTGCTGATCGTGATCGGCTGGCGCCTTCACCGCCGAAAACCCGCCGAACACTAACCCCTGTAGGAGTGAGCCTGCTCGCGATAGCGGTGTGTCAGTCGATATCAGTTTGAGAATGAGACCGCTATCGCGAGCAGGCTCACTCCTACAGGAGGTATGTGTTGGTTTCCGCGACCGCAACCTCGCCACAACGCCCGGCGGACGCTACTCTGTCGGAGTATTTCCCTACCTTGTCGTGAATCGCCCCCATGTCGAAAATTACCCTCCTGATCCAGCGCCTTCTCGAACTGATGAAGCGCTATCCCGGGGTCATTGCGGCGGGTGGTTTCATCTCCGGGGTCGGCAGTTTCATTCTGGTCGATCGCCAACAGGGGCTGGCGAGCTGGATCACCGTGATCATGCTGCTCAGCTGGATCTGGCTGATGCTGGAGAACACCCTGACCGGGTTGTTCACGCGGATCTTCAAACGCGAAATTCCCCAGCCGTTGCTACGTTACGCGACGCAGATGATCCATCAGGAAAGCCTGTTTTTCGTTCTGCCGTTTTTCTTTATCACCACGACGTGGAACAGCGGCCAGTTGATCTTCACCGGCCTGCTCAGCGTCGCCGCGCTGATCTCCATCGTCGATCCGCTTTATTACAAATGGCTGGCGCCACGGCGCTGGGCGTTTCTGGCGCTGCACACCCTGACCCTGTTCGCCGCCCTGCTCACGGCGCTGCCGGTGATCATGCACCTGACCACCGCGCAGAGTTTCAAATGGGCGCTGGGGATTGCCGTGCTGCTGTCGTTCCCGAGCCTGGCGTCGATCTTCCCGATCCGCACCGTGCGTAACGCCCTGGCCATTCTGTTTATCACCGTCGGCATCGGCGGCGTCGGTTGGGCGCTGCGGTCGTGGGTGCCGCCGGCGACGCTGTGGATGACTGACGTGGCGATCAGTACGCAACTGCAGGACCGCACCCCGGGCGCCAGCCTGGATACCGTCAGCGCCGAGCAGATCCGCAACGGCGGGCTCTATGCCTACACCGCGATCAACGCACCGCGTGGCCTCGACGAGCGGATTTATCACGTCTGGCAATTCAACGGCAAAGAGGTCGATCGCATCGCCCTCGATATCCATGGCGGGCGCAAGGAAGGCTACCGGGCGTGGACGCACAAGCAGAACTTCCCCGGCAACCCGGCGGGCAAATGGCAGGTGCGGGTGTTGACCGAGGATGGCCAGTTGATCGGCGTGCTGCGCTTCGCCATCACGGACAGCACACCGGCCAAAGAAAAGTAATCCGGTTCGTGCTATTACGTAGGTTCTTGTAACAGCCGTATAAGCACGGAGCTTATGACCACCAGCCCAACGCCCGGCAGTGCCCACCTGGACACCTCGCTCAGCCCCGCCCGCCTGCGGGTCACCGGCGACTGGACACTCGCCCATTACGCCGCACTCAAACGCCTGAGCGAACAGCTGCACGGCGAATACGACGGCAGTACCTCGATTGATCTGAACGGCCTCGGCGCCCTCGATACCGCCGGCGCCTCGTTGCTGGTCGAATTGCTCGGTGCCGAGCGCCTGGGCAAATCCGCCGAACACCCTGATTGCACCCTGTCCACCGCCGACCGCGCGCTGCTGCAAACGGTGTATTGCTCTCTGAACGATTTTTGCGTGCCGATCAAAGAGCCGGAAATCAGCGTCAGCGTGCAACTGCTCACGCGCATCGGCCGTGCGGTGGATACGGTGTGGAAGGACACGATGCAGTTGCTCGGCTTCGTCGGGCTGATTCTGGAAGTCATCGCCCGTGGCCTGTTTCGGCCCAGACGCTGGCGCATTACGCCGATGATTGCGCACATCGAGCAGACCGGCCTTGACGCCGCGCCCATCGTGGCGCTGCTGACCTTTCTGGTCGGCGCCGTGGTGGCCTTTCTCGGTGCGACGGTGTTGGCCAGTTTCGGTGCGACGATTTTTACCGTGGATCTGGTCGGCTTTTCGTTCCTGCGTGAATTTGGCGTGCTGCTCACCGCGATCCTGATGGCCGGGCGCACCGCCAGTGCCTTCACCGCGCAAATCGGCTCGATGAAGGCCAACGAAGAAATCGACGCGATCCGCACCCTCGGCCTCGACCCGATCGAATTGCTGGTGGTGCCGCGCGTGCTGGCGCTACTGGTGGCGCTGCCGATGCTGACGTTTCTGGCGATGCTCTCGGGGATTGTTGGCGGCGGCGTGGTCTGCGCGGTGTCGCTGGATATTTCGCCGGCGATGTTCCTCTCGCTGCTGCAATCGGACATCGGTATTCAGCATTTTCTGGTGGGCCTGGTGAAGGCGCCGATCTTCGCCTTCCTGATCGCGGCGATTGGCTGCCTGGAAGGCTTCAAGGTCAGCGGCAGCGCCGAATCGGTTGGTGCTCACACCACGTCCAGCGTGGTCCAGTCGATTTTCGTGGTGATCGTGCTCGACGCGGTGGCCGCGTTGTTCTTCATGGAGATGGGCTGGTGAGTCGTTTACCCCGCGCGCCCTCCGAGGCGGTGATTGAAGTCCGTGACCTGTGCAATCGCTTCGGCAGCCAGAGCGTGCACGAGAACCTTGATCTGGACGTGTACAAAGGCGAAATTCTCGCCGTGGTCGGCGGCTCCGGCACTGGTAAATCGGTGCTGCTGCGCAGCATTGTCGGGCTGAACCGGCCCAGCGAAGGCAGCGTCAAAGTCTTCGGCCAGAACCTGCCGAGCCTGGCTGAACATGAACGTTCGCTGATCGAACGGCGCTTCGGCGTGCTGTTCCAGAAAGGCGCGCTGTTCTCTTCGCTGACCGTGACCGAGAACGTCGCCCTGCCCCTTATCGAACACGCCGGCCTCAGCCGCCATGACGCCGAGCACTTGGCGGCGGTAAAACTGGCACTGGCCGGGCTGCCGCTGTCTGCGGCGGATAAATACCCGGCGTCGCTGTCCGGCGGCATGATCAAGCGCGCGGCACTGGCGCGGGCCCTGGCGCTGGATCCGGACATCCTGTTTCTCGACGAACCCACCGCCGGACTCGATCCGATTGGCGCTGCGCAGTTCGATCAATTGATCCTGACCCTGCGTGACGCGCTGGGCCTGAGCGTATTTCTGGTGACCCACGACCTCGACACGCTCTATACCATCACTGATCGCGTGGCGGTGCTGGCGCAGAAGAAGGTGCTGGTCGCCGGCCCCATCGACGTCGTCTCGGAAACCGACGACGCCTGGATTCATGGATACTTCCACGGCCCGCGCGGCCGCTCGGCGCTGGACGCCGCCAAACTGCTCAACGAGGTCTGACATGGAAACCCGAGCCCATCATGTGTTGATTGGCCTGTTCACGGTAATCGTCGTGGCGGGCGCCCTGCTCTTCGGCCTGTTTCTGGCCAAATCCAGCGTCGACACCGAGTTCAAGGATTACGAAGTGGTCTTCAACGAGGCGGTCAGCGGTCTGTCCAAGGGCAGTTCGGTGCAGTACAGCGGGATCAAGGTCGGTGACGTGGTCAGCCTGCGCCTCGACCCGCAGGATCCACGGCGAGTCCTGGCGCGGATTCGCCTCGCTGGCGACACGCCGGTCAAGGAAGACACTCAGGCCAAACTGGCGCTGACCGGCATCACCGGCACCTCGATCATCCAGCTCAGCGGCGGCACGCCCGAGAGTCCGAAACTGCGCGGTCACGACGGTCAGTTGCCGACCCTCATCGCCTCGCCCTCGCCTATTTCGCGCCTGCTCAACGACAGCAGCGACTTGATGACAGGCATCAGCGCGCTGCTGCACAACGCCAACCAGATGTTTTCCGCCGAGAACGTCGAACGCGTCAGCAGCACCCTCGCCCATCTCGAGCAGACCACCGGGACGATCAACGACCAGCGCGGCGACATCAAACAGGCCATGCAGCAATTGGCGACTGTCGGCAAACAGGCCGGCAGCATGCTCGAACAGACCTCGCTGCTGATGCGCAACGCCAATGGCTTGCTCAACGATCAGGGCAAACAGGCCTTGGGCAGTGCCGAACAGGCGATGAAGTCGCTGGAGCAAAGCAGCGTGACCATCAACGGCTTGCTCAGCAAAAACCAGAATTCGCTGGACAACGGCATGCAGGGCCTCAACGGCCTGGCCCCGGCGATTCGCGAACTGCGCGAGACGCTGACCTCGCTGCGCGCCATTTCCCAACGCCTCGAGGCCAACCCCAGCGGTTACCTGCTGGGCAGCGACAAGAACAAGGAATTCACCCCATGAAACTGACTCGAATCGCCCTGCTCGTCGCTGGGTTGAGCCTGCTCGGCGCGTGCTCGATTTTGCCCCAGTCGGAGCCTTCGGATGTCTACCGCTTGCCCGCCGCGCAGGCGCCCGCCTCGGCCAGTCCGGCGGCGGCTCAGTCGTGGTCGCTGCGCTTGAATAAATGGCAGGCGAGCGAAGCATTGAATCGGCCGAGTATTGCGGTGATCCCCCAGGGCGACATGATCAGCAGCTACAAGGGCTCGCGCTGGAGCGATCCGGCGCCGGTATTGCTGCGTAACCGCTTGCTCGACGGCTTTGCGCGTGATGGTCGGGTGACGTTGCTGAGCACTGATGACAGCAACTTCCAGGCGGATCTGGAACTGGGCGGCAGCTTGCAGGCGTTTCAGACGGAGTATCAGGGCACGCAGGCCGGTGTCGTGGTGCGGGTCGACGCAGTGCTGGTGCGCGGTTATGACCAACGAATCCTCGCCAGCCGCCGCTTTGAAGAGCGCCAGCCGCTGAACGATGTGCAGGTCCCGGCGGTGGTGGCCGGGTTTGGCCAGGCCAGTGATCGGCTTACCGCGAAAGTCGTGGCCTGGGCCGTCGAACAAGGCCAGAAATTAGCTCCACAACCCCGCTGACACACCACAACCCCTGTAGGAGTGAGCCTGCTCGCGATAGCGGTGTGTCAGTCGCCATCATCGGTGACTGCTACGCCGCTATCGCGAGCAGGCTCACTCCTACAATGGATCTATGATCAGCCGAAGAACCAGTAGCAGACGGCGATAGCACCCACGACCCCGGCAAACTCCGCCAGCAACGCACAGCCCACCGCATGTCTCGCGCGCTGAATCCCCACCGCACCGAAATACACCGCCAGCACATAAAACGTCGTCTCGGTACTGCCTTGAATCGTCGCCGCGACCAGGGCCGGGAAGCTGTCGACGCCCGAAGTTTTCATGGTTTCGATCAGCATCGCCCGCGCCGCGCTGCCGGAAAACGGTTTGACCATCGCCGTCGGCAGCGCATCGACAAAGCGCGTGTCCCAGCCAGCCCATTCGACCAGATGACGAATACCGTCCAGGCCGAAATCCAGAGCACCTGACGCACGCAACACGCCAACCGCGCAGAGCATCGCCACCAGATACGGCAACAGATTTTTTGCCACGTCGAAGCCTTCTTTCGCGCCCTCGACGAACGCCTCATAGACCTTCACTTTGCGTAAAGCGCCGATGATCAAAAACAGCATGATCAGCCCGAACAGCGTGAGATTGCCGAGGATCGACGACAATCCCGCCAGAGCGGTGGCCGAAAGGGTGCCGAGCAGGGCCATGAAACCGCCGAGAATCAGCGCACCGGGCACCAGATAGGCCAGCACCACCGGGTCCCAGATGCGCAGGCGCTGCATGAACGCCACTGAGAGAAAGCCGACGATCGTCGAGCAACTGGTTGCCAGCAGAATCGGCAGGAACACCAGGGTGGGATCCGGCGCACCTTGCTGCGCGCGGTACATGAAGATGGTCACCGGCAGCAGAGTCAGGGAGGAGGCGTTGAGCACCAGAAACAGGATTTGCGCGTTGCTGGCGATGGTGGCGCTGGGATTGAGCTCTTGCAGCGCCTTCATGGCTTTCAGGCCGATGGGCGTGGCGGCGTTGTCCAGGCCCAGGCCGTTGGCGGCGAAGTTCAGGGTGATCAGGCCAAGGGCAGGGTGGCCGGCCGGCACTTCCGGCATCAGCCGCAGGAACAGCGGCCCAAGGACTTTCGCCAGCCATTCGACGATCCCGGCCTTCTCGGCGATGCGCAGAAAGCCCAGCCACAGGGTGAGGGTGCCGAACAGCAGCACCATGACTTCGACCGACAGCTTGGCCATGGCAAAAATGCTTTCCACCATTGCCGCGAAAATTTCGGCGTTGCCGCCAATCAGCCACTGAGCCAGCGCCGACACGGCTGCCACGATGAAGAAGCCAAGCCACAGGCCATTAAGCATCAGTCAAATCCCCCGAAGAATGCGGCGAATGATAGCGGGGTCGCCAGAAACGACAAACCCCGGATTGCTCCGGGGTTCGTGTGTTCGACTCGGTCCCCTGTAGGAGTGAGCCTGCTCGCGATGAGGGCAGCACATTCAACATCTCTGTTGTCTGGCACACCGCTATCGCGAGCAGGCTCACTCCTACAAGGTTTTGTATCAGTTCTTGGAGGTCTCACCCGCCGGCAGTTTTTCCTTGCTGCGCCAGTGCGGCAGGGAGTTCCAGTAGCGCTGGCCCTTGGCGTCGTCGTACATACCTTCCCAGCGTGCGATGACCAGCACTGCCAAGGCGTTGCCGATGACGTTCAATGCGGTACGGGCCATGTCCATGACGCGGTCGACACCGGCGATGAACGCCAGGCCCTCCAGCGGAATGCCAACACTGCCCAGCGTCGCCAGCAGCACGACGAAGGACACGCCCGGTACGCCGGCGATGCCTTTGGAGGTGACCATCAGCGTCAGTACCAGCAGCAGTTGCTGGCTGATCGACAAGTCGATGCCGTACAGCTGGGCGATGAAGATGGCGGCGATGGACTGGTACAGGGTCGAGCCGTCGAGGTTGAAGGAGTAGCCGGTCGGCACCACGAAGCTGCAGATGGCTTTCGGCGCGCCGTAGGCTTCCATCTTCTCGATGACCCGCGGCAGCACGGTTTCCGAAGAAGCGGTGGAGTAGGCCAGCACCAGCTCATCCTTGAAGATGCGCATCAGCTTGATCACCGAGAAACCGAACAGTTTGGCGATCAGGCCCAGCACCACGAAGGCGAAGAAGGCGATGGCGACGTAAACCAGAATCACCAGTTTCGCCAGCGGCACCAGCGAGGCGAAACCGAAGTTGGCGACGGTCACCGCGATCAGTGCAAACACGCCGATCGGGGCGTAGTTCATGATCATGTGGGTGACTTTGAACATGCTTTCCGAGACGCCCTGGAACATCTTCACCAGCGGCTCGCGCAGGTCCGACTGCAGGCTCGACAGACCGAGACCGAACAGCACCGAGAAGAAGATGATCGGCAGCATTTCGCCGCGGGCCATGGCCGCGAAGATGTTCGACGGGATCAGGTTGAGGATGGTCTCGATGAACGCATGCTCATGCTGCACTTCGGCGGCGGTCGCCTGGTACTTCGAGATATCGACCGTGCCCAGGGTGCTCATATCGATGCCGGTGCCCGGGTGGAACACATTGGCCAGCACCAGACCGACGACGATCGCGATGGTCGTCACAATTTCGAAGTAGATGATCGTCTTCAGGCCGATCCGCCCCAGCTTCTTGGCGTCGCCGACGCCGGCAATGCCGACGATCAGGGAAGAGATGACGATCGGAATCACGATCATCTTGATCAGACGGATAAAGATATCGCCTGCCGGTTGCAGGACGTTGCTGATCCACCAGGCCTTCTCGGCACTGAAGTGGTTGAGCAACGCACCAATTGCAATCCCCAATACCAGACCGATGAGGATCTGCCAGGCGAGGCTAAGCTTTGCCTTCTTCATTATCTTTACCCTTACTTGCGTTTGACTCAGGCACATGCAGGAACTGGAACGCTCATCAGCGGAAAAGTCTGTGCATCTGCCTCCGTATAAGGTGCCCCGAAGCGCGTATTTACGGCTCTTCGGCAGGCGAAAAAAGGCGCAACTATTCCGATGCAAGGTTGCGCCGTCTAATGCCGTAAACGCCTACCCTATGCCGAATCGGCATGAGCTTTTTTAAATGAAACTGGCGTCCCAACCGGTTCGATTGTGACATTTCAGCCGGCAAAAGTGCCGTGAACCGGCCATTGCAGCGTAGATTGATTATTTTTTGAGCGAAAAAAATCGGCGAAAATTCTCGGAAAAAGCCTACGTAGGGAGACTAGAAGTCTTACTGTTTGGACGGTCTCTTTGTCGATATACGGTCGCCAGGAAACACTACGAAATGTTTTCCCGCGCAGTATTGTCGCTTCCAACGCTGAGCTGGGCGCTCTGGATCAACGTTTTGCTGAATGGGAAGCTCAGCGCAAGTCCGTCGAGCCGCGGTGGGCTGGCGAACCTGCGTTGCAGCTTTTACTGACCCTGACCCGGCCCTCGCGCAGGCACTCCCTGTACCCGTAGGTCACTCCGACCTTGCAACAGTCAGAGCGTCCCGGCCCCCTGGTCATGCCTCGACCCTGGGTGGGTCGGGCAGTGGAAAGCAGCAGGGCTGCTGCCTTCATGTGCGAATCAATTCAATACCACTTCGGATCTTTCTTGAGGGTTTCCATCAACAGATCCTGCATGCCCTGGTCGGGTTTGCCGAAGAAGCGGTAGGTGGCGTGTCGCGTCGGCGACTTGTCCTGCGGCAGGCCTTCAGGCACATCGACCAGCATGGCGTAAGCGTCGTCCTTGTCGAAGCTGAAGGCGACGATCAAGCGATGGTTCAGGCACTTGTCCTGATTTTCGCAGAGCGGGCCGACCAGATATTTGTCGCCATCTTCAGTGACGGCATGCATCTGTTGCTCGGAGGTACCCGACAGGTTGATCACCCACTCCGGTACACGCTCTTCCTTTTTGATCACGCCTTCCCAGGTTTCGCGGTACTGCTCGTCTGCGGCGAGCAATTCGTTGACCCGGGTCTGGCCGTCGTTGGCCGCCATCGCCATGGCACTGCCGCCCAGGAGCAGGGCGGCTGCCAATGTCTTTAACGCACTCATCGTTAACCTCGGCCGCGACGGCCAAAGAAGAAGGAAGCGATGAACATCACCAGGAACACGACAAAGAGAATCTTGGCGATACCCGTGGCGGTGCCCGCGATACCACCGAAGCCCAGAACTGCAGCGATGATGGCAATGATCAGAAATGTGATTGCCCAACTCAACATGGTGATTCTCCTTACTTCTCTATTTAGGGATCTTGCGTTTCCGGCGTCTGGCGCCGAATTCATTCATTCAATCGTTCAGAACACCCAGCGTTCCTGCCGTGGTAGCTCGTCCAGTGGCTGCGCCTGGTCGACATCCATCATGCGCATCGAGGCGCTCTCGGCCTGGCTGTTGCTGACGGCACTGAAGTGCGTTTGCGTCGTGTGCTGGACCGAGATCAGCGGCTCACGCTGCTGGCTGCTTTCCCAGCGCAGGTACTGCTGACAGGCAATCAGGGTGATCAACAGGGCAAGTGCGCCAAACAGAGCTTGCTGAATGTGCAGTGGCGAAATACGCGGTTGGGCGGCACGTTGGCGAGTCATCCTGGGTTCCTCACTCTTATTCGGTTGGGGCAGTTCATGTCTGCCCGGGGCTACCAGAGGTATTGCAGTCTGCATGCCAGTTTTTTCATTGAAAAAAATGCAATAAAATCAATAAGTTATAATTGATATAGAAAAAGGCTACGACGCATCCTGCACGATGGCTCATCTGCGGTCGTGCGCAATGCACGATTATTTCGTAGGAGAATTCATAGTTATGGAATTGATGGCAGGATGCAGATGTCAGAACAGGACGTAAGGCGCGTCGGGAAAATCTCGCTTTGTTTAAAAATTCAACAAAATCAAAGGATTGGCCGTAAAGGCAGGAGAGGGCTACCCTCCCATGACTGGCTTCGTTCAGAATCAACCATGCAACTTGCCCGATTTTTCCGGGACTAACCCAAGACTAATCACTATGGAGCGTAGGAAAAATGGAATCTGCCACTGAGCATCAAGGCCGCATTCTGCTGGTGGACGACGAATCCGCCATCCTGCGTACGTTCCGTTATTGCCTGGAAGATGAAGGCTATACGGTGGCCACCGCCAACAGCGCGGCACAGGCCGAAGCATTGCTGCAACGCCAGGTCTTTGATCTGTGCTTTCTCGATTTACGCCTGGGCGAGGACAACGGTCTCGACGTTCTCGCGCAAATGCGTATCCAGGCGCCGTGGATGCGCGTGGTGATCGTCACCGCACACTCGGCGGTCGACACCGCTGTGGATGCCATTCAGGCGGGCGCCGCCGATTATCTGGTCAAGCCGTGCAGCCCCGACCAATTGCGTCTGGCGACTGCCAAGCAGCTGGAAGTGCGCCAGCTCTCGGCGCGCCTCGAAGCCCTCGAAGGAGAGATGCGCAAGCCCAAGGACGGTCTCGATTCCCACAGCCCGGCGATGAAAGTCGTACTGGAGACGGCGCGGCAAGTGGCGAGTACTGACGCCAACATTCTGATTCTTGGCGAGTCCGGTACCGGTAAAGGCGAACTCGCCCGGGCCATTCACGGCTGGAGTAAGCGCGAGAAGAAGTCCTGTGTGACCATCAACTGCCCGTCGCTGACCGCCGAATTGATGGAAAGCGAATTGTTCGGTCACAGCCGCGGCGCTTTTACCGGCGCCAGCGAAAGCACTTTGGGGCGAGTCAATCAGGCCGACGGCGGCACGTTGTTTCTCGACGAGATCGGCGATTTTCCTTTGACGTTGCAACCCAAGTTGCTGCGTTTCATTCAAGACAAGGAATATGAGCGGGTCGGCGATCCGGTCACGCGCCGGGCTGATGTTCGAATTCTCGCGGCGACCAACCTCAACCTTGAAGACATGGTCCGCGATGGGCGCTTCCGGGAAGACCTGTTGTATCGCCTGAACGTTATTACGCTGCACCTGCCGCCGTTGCGCGAGCGCGCCGAGGACATCCTGACCCTGGCAGACCGCTTTCTTGCGCGTTTCGTCAAAGAGTACGCGCGGCCAGCGCGGGGGTTCAGCGATGAAGCCCGCGAAGCACTGCTCGGCTATCGCTGGCCGGGCAATATTCGTGAATTGCGCAACGTGGTCGAGCGGGCGAGCATTATCTGCCCACAGGAACGCGTGGAGATCAGCCACCTCGGCATGGCCGAGCAACCGGCCAACAATGCGCCTCGTGTCGGCGCAGCGCTGAGCCTCGATGAATTGGAGAAAGCGCATATCGGCGCCGTGCTCGCCACTGCCGGCACCCTCGATCAGGCGGCCAAAACCTTGGGTATCGACGCTTCGACCCTGTATCGCAAGCGCAAGCAGTACAACCTGTGAGCGCCGCGCGATGAAACTGGCGATGAAGCTGCGCACGCGCCTGTTCCTGAGCATTTCTGCATTGATCACGGTGGCTTTGCTCGGGCTTCTGCTCGGGCTGGTCAGCGTGTTGCAGATGGCCGGTTCGCAGGAAGCGCTGGTGCGCAGCAATTTCATCACCCTGGACCTGGGCCTCAAGCTGCGGCAGACGCTGGGCGATCAATTGATCATCATGCTCGCGCAGAAGCCCGATCCGGTCGCGTTTGAAGCGTCCAAGCAGCATTATTTCGAATTGCTTGATCAGGGTATCGCCCAACAGGGCAGCGATGAGCTGGCCTATGGCTTCAAGCAGGCCAAGGCCGATTACCTCAAGTTTCTCGCGTCCTTCGATGTCTCGGCAGAGGCGGCCAGAGACGCCAGCGCCAGTGCGGACTTCCGTGAGCGCTTCAATATTCTGCGCAGTGGCTTGATCGCCGAGCACAAGCAGGCCCTGGACAACATCAACGCGGTGCAACACGCCGCGCGTGAGCGCGCCTTGCTCATCGCCGGACTGCTTGGGCTGGTGGGCCTGGCGGTGTTGATCATCGGTTTCGTGACGGCCCAGGGCATCGCCCGACGCTTCGGTGCGCCCATCGAGGCGCTGGCCAAGGCCGCCGACAGTATCGGCCAGGGCAATTACGATGTGACCTTGCCGATTTCATCGGCCATGGAAGTGAACCTGTTATCTCGGCGTTTCGGCCTGATGGCCGAGGCGTTGCGCCAGCACCAGGCAACCAACGTGGATGAGCTGCTCGCCGGCCAGCAACGTTTGCAGGCGGTGCTCGACAGTATCGACGACGGCTTATTGATGATCGATCGACAGGGTCATCTGGAGCACCTCAACCCGGTGGCGCAGCGCCAGTTGGGCTGGGAAGACGATCGCCTGGGGCAGGGGCTGGGGACCGCTCTCGGGCGCCCGGAACTCGACGCGCAGCTGCAACTGGTGTTGCGCGGCGGCACGCTGGAGCGCGCGCCGGAAGACTTGAACATCGAGATCGATGGCGAGTCGCGCTTGCTGACCTACAGCCTGACGCCGGTCAGCCACACGCAAGGACATATCCTCGGCGCGGTGATGGTCTTGCACGACGTTACCGAGCAACGCGCCTTTGAGCGCGTGCGCAGTGAGTTCGTCTTGCGTGCTTCCCATGAACTGCGCACGCCGGTCACTGGCATGCACATGGCGTTTGGTCTGTTCCGCGAGCGGACGCAGTTTGCCCCCGAGTCTCGCGAAGCCGACCTGCTTGATACCGTGAACGAAGAAATGCAGCGCCTGATGCAGTTGATCAATGACTTGCTCAACTTCTCGCGGTATCAGAACGGTCTGCAGAAGCTGACGCTGGCGCCGTGTTCCATCGACGATTTGCTGGAGCAGGCGCAATCACGCTTTGCCGATGTCGCCGCAGCGCAAGGCATTGCGTTGACAGTGGAAGTGCAAGGCCCGTTGCCGCGTTTGCAGGCCGACCAGGCGCAGCTTGATCGGGTACTCGACAATCTGATCGACAATGCCTTGCGCCATACCACGCGCGACGGGCAGATCCGCTTGCAGGCGCGGCGCCATGGCGAGCGAGTGATCATCAGTGTCGAAGACAACGGCGAGGGGATTCCCTATGGCCAGCAGGGGCGGATCTTCGAGCCGTTCGTGCAGGTCGGGCGCAAGAAGGGCGGCGCGGGTCTCGGCCTGGCTCTGTGCAAGGAAATCGTCCAACTGCACGGTGGGCGGATGGGCGTTTATTCGCGGCCGGGGCAGGGCACGCAGTTCTACATGGCGCTCGCGGTTTAGGCTTCGTCATCCATCCTGCGCCCGACGAGCCGGCGCCCCCGGGTGATCAGTTCGATGAACTGCACCGCGCTCAGCGCATGGGCGAACAGCCAGCCCTGACCGAATTTCACCCCCTCGCTGCTGAGCAGTCGGGCTTGTGATTCCAGCTCGATGCCTTCGGCGATCACCTTCAGGTCCAGCGCCTGCGCCATGTGAATGATGTGCGGAGCGACGCCGCTGCTGGCCGCGTCATGGCCGAGCGCATCGATGAATGATTTATCGATCTTCAGGCAATCCACCGGCAGCGTCTGCAAGTAGGCGAGGCTGCAATAGCCGGTGCCGAAATCGTCGATCAGTACTTGATGGCCGACATCGCGCAGGGCCTGCAGGTTTTCCCGCGCCACCACGACATCGATCAGGCCGCGCTCGGTAACTTCAAAGGCGATCTGCCGCGCGGCGACGCGGTGCAGCGTCAGCAGCCGCGCCATCACCTGGCCGATGCGCGGCACCATCACATCGCATGCGGCGAGGTTTACCGAGATGTACAGCTGCGGATTGGCTCGCAGCAGTTGGCCCAGTTGCTCCAGCAAGCGCTGCAGGACGAAGTCGGTCATCTGGCGAATCTGTCCGGTATTTTCTGCCATCGGTATGAACAGGTCGGGACTGGTCAGGCTGCCGTCCGGGCGCCGCCAGCGCAGCAGGGCCTCGGCGCCGACGCAGTTGCGGCTGTCGAGGTCGAAGATCGGTTGATACAGCACCTGCAACTCGCCTCGGCGAATGGCGCCGTGCAGTTCGGCGTCCAGCGACTGACGTTGGCGCACCAGTAACAACACCAGAAACCCGACAATCGCCCCGGCGAGCAGACAGGCCGGCACCAGCCACCACCAGCCGGGCGGAATGTGCATACCGTTACGCGGTGTGATCAGCATCAGTTGATATTCGGGGTTATCGGTGGGCATGCGGTAGATCAGGTGGGTCTGGGTGACTTGCAGCGCATCGCCGGTTTGCGGTGGCCAGGGTGCGGTGGGGGGCCACGTCAGCGCCGTGCCGAGCACCGGAATTGCCCGGGTGCCATGATCGAGCACAACGAGCAAGCTGCTACCGGGTGACAAATCGACCATGTCAGTCAAATGGCCGCGCGAGGTGGCCACACGGAAATTGCCACGCCCCAGCATCAAGGCGGCGCGATTTTCATCGGGTTCGGTGGTGGTGTTCAGCCAGTAGCTATAGGTCGGACCCTCGATGTCCGGTGCGCGGACCATCGACAAGCCGTCCTGGCGAGGGCGATTGGAACAGACCCGCGTAGCGTCCATGAACGCGGCTTCATAGACGAAGCGGTAATTGGAGGTGACTTGTTGCAGGGTGGCGATCATTTCGTCGTCACAACTGCGCAGAGGCTGGGCTTCGAGATCGTCGAGACTTTCACGCAATTGACCGAACAACTGTTCAAGGCGCGCGAGAAAACGCTCGCCCTGGGCGTTCATTTCCTGACTTTCGTTGTATTCGAGCTGGCGCATGGCGACGAACGTGCCGCCAGCCATGAGCAGGCCGGCACTGAGGACAGCCGCGATCATCGCCAGAACGCCGGGGCGATAGAGTCCGCTACGCAGTGTCTCTCGGGTAGCAACCATCATGGAATATCCGAAGATTTACCAATGAGTTATAGCTGCTGATTGCAATTTCGCCCTGACCGTCGGGCGGGCGTCATTATTTTGTCTGGTTGAGTACCAGCAACAGCGCGGCCGTTTGCGCGTCCGGCGTGCCGTCGAAGCGCGAAGGGCGGTAGTGCATTTGAAACGCGGCGAGGACATGGCGCGTGGCGACATCCAGTTCGCCGGTCTGCGGTGTGTCGTAGCCCAGATGCGCCAGTTGGGCCTGAAACCAGCTGATGCCCGGTAGCTCGCGGCTGTTGAACAGCGCCTGCTGGCGCGCCACGGCTTGCTCGTCGGGCCACAGGCCAAGGCCTTCGGCCGCGAGACGCTTCCACGGGAACAACGGCCCCGGATCGAGTTTGCGCAGTGGCGCGATATCGCTATGACCGATGATATGGCGAGGACTGATGCCGTTGCGCTGGCTGATGTCCTTGAGCAGAACGATCAACGATCGAATCTGCGCTTCGCTGTACGGGTACCAGAGGCGTCCGGTCGGAGTGTCCTTGAAGCCGGGATTGACGATTTCGATGCCGATCGAGCTGGAGTTCAGCCAGGTGCGGCCCTGCCATTGGCTTTCGCCGGCGTGCCAGGCGCGCTGGTTTTCATCCATCAGCTTGTAAATGGTGCCCCCCTTGTCATCGCCGATCAGGTAATGACTGCTGACGTCGCCGTGAGTCAGCAACTGCAGCGAGCGCTCCAGCGATGTGGAGGTGTAATGCACGACCACGAACTGGATGCGGCTGTCGTAATTGGCCGAAGGATGGCTGGTATCGAAACGCGGACCGCTGGCACAACCGGCCAGCACGAGTAATGAGGCAACAAGGACTAAGAATTTCATGGCAGAGAGCAATACGCAGAAGACGATAATGCAACAGTGTAACGTACGGATTTGCCCGAAGTCGGTCAGCCAGCGGATTTAAACAAAATGGAACAATTGCCTTAGCTCAGTTCCACGCGGTTGCGACCGGCGTTTTTTGCACGATACAGCGCCTGATCGGCTCTTTTCAGCACCATATCGCTATGTTCTCCGACCCTGAACGATGCCAGCCCCATGGAAATCGTGATCGTCACCCGTTCGCCTTTGAAGTGAAACGGGCAGGCTTCAATCGCCGCGCGCAATGTTTCGAGCAATTTGGCGCCCGCCGCCGGGGGCGTTGCGGGCAGTAGCAAGACAAATTCTTCGCCGCCGAAACGGGCAATGAAGTCTGAACCGCGCAGGCGTTTGCGCAGCACCGTGGCGATGATCTTTAAAACCTTGTCACCCGCCAGATGGCCGTAGCTGTCGTTGATCCGTTTGAAATGATCGAGGTCGAGCATTGCCAGGCTCAAGGTGTTGCCGTGTTGTTGCCACTGCCGGATCTCGTGTTCGAGGCGTTCGCTCCACGCCGCGCGGTTGGGCAAACCAGTGAGCGGGTCGATCAGGGCCTTCTGGCGTTGTTCCTCCAGATGCTCGCGAAAGCCCTGGGCTTCCTGCTCCATGTGAGCCACGCGTTCGGACAGGCCCTTGAGTCGGGCCGCCACTTCCTGCTCGCGGGCGTCGCGTTGCTTCTGGTGCTGGTCCATGGTGCCGAGCAGGCCTTCGAGGTGGTTCTCCAGCACTTGCTTGAGGTCGTCCAGGTCCGCCGCTTCCTGCACGCTGGTTTGAAGACCGTCGACTTGTTCACGAATCTGCGTGTCCATGGCCCGCGCTGCCGAACGGTTGTCGGCATGGCCGTCACTGGCCGCCTGCAGGTTGCTCTGGAACGCTTCGAGGCGCTCGTTGAGTTGTTGCAGATAGGCTTCGAATTCGTGCTGGCCGCTGTCGGTGATCGCCAGCATCAACGTCGCAAGATCGTCGAGGATGGGGATCAGTTCGTACCAGTTCAACCCGTGTTGGAGGCGGTCACGCATGGCCTCGGCTTGCGGGCGATGGCGCTCGGGCAGCGTCAGGTCATCCAGCAGGCCGATCAAGGTTTCTTCGATGTGCCTGGCTACCGAGCTGTAGGAAGGCTCTGGGGAATCCGGGAGGGCGAACAGAATGTCGTGTTCCGATTGCTCCGGGTCGATCGCCGCCAACGCTTGGGCGATGGGTTCGGGCAGCGGCAGGCTATCGAGGATCAGCGGCGCTGGATCGCCCGGATGGATCAGTTCGTCGGGGTTGAAAGGGGTCGGCGTGGCGGGCGTTTGAGCCGGCTCGGCGGCGGCGTCGACTGCCGGCAGGGCGGCTTCGTCGGTAATCGCCACAGGGGCCACGTCGGTGGGCACCGTTGGCGGGACGAAGGCCACCACGTCCGGTTCCGCGTGAGTCTCGGGTACGGGCGCAGTCGCCGCATCTACAGGCGCAGGTTCTACGCCCCGTGGTTCGGTGCCAGTCGCCGGGGCCACTGGCGTGGATTGCGCTTGTGGCTCGACCGTGACCGGCGCTGGTGCCGCAGGTGCTTCGTGCGTCGATGCGACGGTGTCTGGGGGCACTGCGGGCATTTCCTCGCTGTCGCGGCTGCCGAACAGTCGTTGTAGCAACCCCGGACGCCCCGGTTCGGTTGGCGTCTCCAAGTGACTCAACGCCTTGCCTTGCAGCCCGCTCAATTCGCTGAGCAGCAGTGGCATTTCCCGTGCCGAACCGACGCGGCTGTCCAGTTGCTTGGCGAACTTCTTCAATGGCTGGGCGACTTCGCGTGGCAGCGGCAAGGACTGCAACTGCGTGACCAGTGCCGTCAGCGCGGTGCTGACCTGATCGATCCGGGTTTCACGGCGCTGCTCGGAATCGAGCACGGCTTTTTCCAGGCGTGGCAGCAGGGCGGCGAGGCCGGCGTCCATGTCGTCGGTGCGTACTACCTCGCGCATCTCCTTCATGCACTGATCGACGACTTTGTCGGTGCCCTCGGCCGCCAGCGTACTGCGCACCAGTCCGCGTCGCAGCAGATCGAGCCGGGCGGCCCAGCGTCGTTCGAGCTTGTCCTGCTGTTCGATGCTTTTGAGGTACTTCTCTTTCCAGCGCTGGGCTTCGTCGCTCATTCACAGGTTCCGCGAGGGGCAGGGCTCAACGCGGGCAATGCATCGGCCATGAGCGAACCCGGCAGACGAATTTCCACCGCGACCGGCAGGTGATCGGAAATGGGGTGGGCCAGCACCTCGACCTTTTCCAGGGTCAGGGTCGGGCTGAGCAAAATATGATCAAGGCAACGTTGTGGGCGCCAGCTGGGGAAGGTCGCTTCCACCTGCGGGGCCAGCAGGCCGAGATCGCGTAACGGCGACTGTTCCAGCAGATCGCTGGCATGGGTGTTCATGTCGCCCATCAGTACCTGGTGTTTATAGCCACCGATCAAATCGCGGATGTAGGCCAGTTGCAGGCTGCGCGTCCGCGCTCCGAGGGCCAGGTGCATCATCACCACCACCAACGCTTCCGGGCCTTCGCCGAAACGCAGCAGGATCGCGCCGCGTCCTTTCGGGCCGGGCAGCGGGTGATCTTCGATCGCCCACGGCTTCAGACGGCTGAGCACGCCATTGCTGTGCTGGGCCAGCCGGCCGAGGTTGCGATTGAGTTGTTGATACCAGTAGGGGAAGGCGCCGAGGTGGGCCAGGTGTTCGACCTGATTGACGTAGCCTGAACGCAGGCTGCCGCCATCGGCTTCCTGCAGGGCGACCAGATCGAAGTCGCCGAGCAGGTCGCCGATCTTCTGCAGATTGCCCGAGCGCCCGGTGTGCGGCAGCAAATGCTGC
This sequence comes from Pseudomonas hamedanensis, assembly GCF_014268595.2. Taxonomy (NCBI): domain Bacteria; kingdom Pseudomonadati; phylum Pseudomonadota; class Gammaproteobacteria; order Pseudomonadales; family Pseudomonadaceae; genus Pseudomonas; species Pseudomonas hamedanensis. Next base: position 4,012,016 of record NZ_CP077091.1, on the reverse strand, counting down.
CAGCTGCGGGTCAGGTAATGCCGATAGCGCTCGGTGCTGATGCCGACCTGGATGTTGAAGCTGAGCAGGCGCAGACGCTGATCCGCGGGCAAGCCCGTCGATGCCAGGTGATGCTCGTTGACCTGCGGATCATGCAGGCCAACGATGCGTTCGGACTTCCAGCGGCGCATGGCGGTTGCCGCGCTTAGTTGGCAGCGGCCTTGGTGGCGGCACGCTCTTTGGCGACCAGTTGGTCGGCCAGCTTCACCGCTTGTTCGGCGCCGCCGGCGGAGCCGATGTCGAAGCGGTACTTACCGTTGACGATCATGGTTGGCACGCCAGTGATTTCATACTTCTTGGCCAGCTCGCGAGCCTTGACGATCTGGCCCTTGATGGCGAACGAGTCGAAGGTGGCGAGGAATTTGTCCTTGTCCACGCCCTGAGTGGCGAGGAAGTCAGCCATGTCGTTTTTGTCGGTAAGCTTTTTGTGTTCTTTCTGAATGGCGTTGAACACGGCGTTGTGAACCTCGTGCTCGACACCCATGGCTTCCAGAGTCAGGAACATCTGGCCGTGAGCGTCCCACGGGCCACCGAACATGGCGGGAATGCGCACGAAGTTGACATCGGACGGCAGCTTTTCAACCCAAGGATTGATCACTGGTTCAAAGGCGTAGCAATGCGGGCAGCCGTACCAGAACAGCTCGACCACTTCGATTTTGCCAGGCACCGCAACCGGGACCGGGTTAGCCAGTTCAACATAAGGGGCGGCAGGGGCTTCAGCGGCCTGGGCGGTCACGCCGAACAGGCTGGCAGCGACGAGGGCGGCGCTGATGATCAGATTACGCATGCTTTACTCCTGGACAATTTGGGTCGCCTCGCGCGGGTTGTTCGGGACAGATCCTGGCGGGCATGAGTGCTGTAGTGTAACGGCAGCGGCCACAAAAAAGGGCGGCCAAAGCCACCCTTTTTATACTTGCTGTGAAGGATTAATCGAGCGTTAACGTGGCAGGCGTTGCGCGCCGCGTTCAACGCTCGAAATCAAGGCCTTAGTGCAAGCCCTGGATATAGCTGGAAACGGCAGCGATGTCTTCATCGCTCAGCTTGCGTGCAATGGTGCGCATGGTCATCGCGTCGCCATCGTTGCTGCGTCCGGCCTCTTCCTTGCGGAAGTCGGTCAGCTGTTTGGCGATGTATTGAGCGTGCTGGCCACCCAGGTGCGGGAACCCGGCGGCGGCGTTGCCGGCACCATTCGGCGAATGGCAGCCGGTGCAGGCTGGCAGGCCTTTTTCCAGGTTGCCGCCACGGAACAACGCTTCACCGCGTGCGACGATCTTCGGATCGGCGGCGCCAACGCTGCCTTTCTGGCTGGCGAACCAGGCGGACATGTCGGCCAGATCCTGATCGTTCAGGTTGGTCAGCAGGCCGGTCATTTCCAGAACGACGCGCTTGCCCGACTTGATGTCGTGCAGTTGCTTGTTCAGATAGCGCTCACCCTGGCCCGCCAGTTTCGGAAAGTTTGGTGCCATGCTGTTGCCGTCCGGGCCATGGCAGGCCCCGCAAACGGCGGCTTTCGCCTGGCCTGCTGCGGCATCGCCGGCAGCATGGGCGAAGCCTGAAATTCCCACGGTCAACAGCAGACTCACGATCAATTTGTTCATCAGCTAATCCAACTACGGCTAAGGGTTAAGTTATGGACCGGGTTTACTCTCGCTCATCCACAGGATGATGGCCTGGTAATCCTCGGCACTGCAGTCCATGCACAAACCACGCGGCGGCATCGCCTTGAAACCCTGGGTCACGTGTTGCACCAGCGTCCCCATACCTTTCGCCAACCTCGGCGTCCAAGCTTCCTGATCGCCTCTTTCGGGCGCCATGGGTAGTTGGCCGGAATGACAGGCACCACAAACACGGTTGTACACAGCTTCCGGATCCTGTGTAGCCTGTGCGCTGTAAAGCGGCATCAAGACTCCGGCAGCCAGCAGCCATTTCGTCATAAAACGACCTTTTCAGGGTTGAGAGCGTTCTGCGTTCTAATGCGCAATCAAAGTCTGTCGCTCTCGTGAACTTCATCCTTCGCTGGGACAAAGCACACACAAAATCTGCGGCATTATATACTGGCGTCACTGAAACGGAAGCGACACCGCGTTCCGCGCCCAATCCCGGCGCCGCCCACATCGGAAATCCCATGCAACTCAAGAATCCCATCCTCGGCCTGTGCCAACAGTCCACGTTCATGCTCAGTGCCGCCAAAGTCGATCAATGCCCTGACGACGAAGGCTTCGAAGTGGCTTTCGCCGGTCGTTCCAACGCCGGCAAGTCGAGCGCATTGAACACCCTGACGCATGCCAGCCTTGCGCGTACCTCGAAAACCCCGGGTCGCACACAGCTGTTGAACTTCTTCAAGCTAGACGATGATCGGCGTCTGGTCGACCTGCCGGGCTACGGTTACGCAAAAGTACCGATCCCGCTCAAGCAACACTGGCAGCGTCACCTTGAGGCTTATCTGGGTGGCCGCGAGAGTTTGAAAGGTCTGATTCTGATGATGGACATCCGCCATCCAATGACCGACTTCGACCTGCTGATGCTCGATTGGGCCGTGGCTGCCGGCATGCCGATGCATATCCTGCTGACCAAGGCTGACAAGCTGACCTACGGCGCAGCCAAGAACACCCTGCTCAAAGTGCAGGCGGAAATTCGCAAGGGTTGGGGTGATCTCGTGACGATCCAGCTGTTTTCTGCGCCAAAACGCATGGGCCTGGAAGAGGCCTACACTGTCTTGGCGGGCTGGATGGAGCTGGCTGACAAGGGCGCTGAATTGCCTGCGGAGTAAATCGCAGGCAAAAAAAGCCCCGGGATTCATTGGGGAGGGAGAATTCCGGGGTTCAAGTTCCGAACCGCTAGGGCGGGGTTCAGATATCTGCCAACACTTAACACAACATAGGAGCATCGAAGGGCTTCACCAGCCATTCAGTACCTCTGAGTGTTCGGTTGGCAGATTAGTTCAGATTTTTTTCGAAAAGCTTGGGAATAAGTTCTAGCGCGTTTCGGACTAAGCTGATTTTGCCTGTGCTGCCGCGACGCGACCTCGCGGCAACACGGGCCTCAAAGGGCTTAGTGAGCCTCATCCCAGTTGTGGCCCACGCCCACTTCGACCAGCAACGGCACATCCAGCTTCGCCGCCTCGCTCATGTGCACGCGGATTTCGGCACTGACCTGCTCGACCAGATCTTCGCGAACCTCCAGTACCAATTCATCGTGGACCTGCAGGATCACCCGGGCATCCAGCCCGGACGTTGCCAGCCAGTTATCCACAGCCACCATGGCTTTCTTGATGATGTCGGCCGCCGTGCCCTGCATCGGCGCATTGATCGCTGTGCGTTCAGCAGCGGCGCGTTCCTGTGGCTTGTTCGAATTGATCTCCGGCAAGTACAGGCGGCGACCGAAGAACGTTTCGACGTAACCCTGATCCGCCGCTTGCGCGCGGGTGCGGTCCATGTACTCGCGAACCCCCGGATAACGGGCGAAATAAGTGTCGATGTAAGCCTTGGCGGTCTTGGTGTCGACGCCGATGTCCTTGCCGAGCTTCTGCGCACCCATGCCGTAGATCAGCCCGAAGTTGATCGCCTTGGCGCTGCGGCGCTGGTCGGAGGTCACTTGGTCGAGCTCGACCTTGAACACTTCCGCCGCGGTGGCGGTGTGCACGTCGAGGTTGTGGCGGAAGGCGTTCATCAAACCTTCGTCTTTGGACAGATGCGCCATGATCCGCAGTTCGATCTGCGAATAGTCCGCCGCCAGCAGTTTGTAGCCCTTGGGGGCGATGAAAGCCTGACGAATACGTCGGCCTTCAGCGGTGCGCACCGGAATGTTCTGCAGGTTCGGATCGCTGGAGGACAGGCGCCCGGTCGAGGCGACGGCTTGATGATACGAGGTGTGGATGCGCCCGGTGCGCGGGTTGATCTGCTCCGGCAGGCGGTCGGTGTAGGTGCTTTTCAGCTTGCTCATCGAGCGGTGCTCCATCAGCACCTTCGGCAAGCGGTGATCGTCCTCGGCAAGCTTCGCCAGCACTTCTTCGGCGGTGGATGGCTGGCCCTTGGCGGTTTTCTTCAGCACCGGCAGGCCAAGTTTTTCGTAGAGAATCACCCCCAACTGCTTGGGCGAGCCGAGGTTGAATTCTTCCCCGGCGATCTCGAACGCTTCACGCTCCAGCGCGACCATCTTGTTGCCCAGCTCGATGCTCTGGATGCCCAGCAGTTCGGCATCGACGAACGCGCCCTGGCGTTCAATACGAGCCAGCACCGGCACCAGCGGAATCTCGATGTCGGTCAGCACGCTCGCCAGGCTCGGGATGGCGCTGAGCTTGTCAAACAGAGTCTGGTGCAGACGCAGGGTGATATCGGCGTCTTCGGCGGCATACGGCCCGGCCTGTTCCAGGGCTATCTGGTCAAAGGTGAGCTGCTTGGCGCCTTTGCCGGCGATGTCCTGGAAACTCACCGTGGTGTGGTCGAGGTATTTCTGCGCGAGGCTGTCCATGTCATGACGGGTCGCGGTGGAGTTGAGCACATAGGATTCAAGCATCGTATCGAAGGCGATGCCGCGCACGGTGATGCCGTCGTTCTGATCGCCGCCGATGGCGCAGTTGGCCAGAATATTCATGTCAAACTTGGCGTGCTGGCCGACCTTGAGTTTGTTCGGGTCTTCGAGAATCGGTTTGAGTGCGCGCAGCACGGTGTCGCGATCCAGTTGCTCAGGCACGCCAATGTAGGAGTGGGTCAGCGGGATGTAGGCGGCTTCGTTGGCCTGCACGGCGAACGATAGACCGACCAGTTGCGCCTGCTGCGCGTCGATGCCGGTGGTTTCGGTGTCGAAGGCGAAGAGTCTGGCGTTACGCAGTTTTTCCAGCCAGGCGTCGAAGCGTGCCTGATCGAGGATGGTTTCGTACGCGGCTTGAGCGGGGGCAGGCGCTTCGGCTTCTGGCGTGCTGAACAGATCGGCGGCCGGCGCAGGCTCGACAGCCGCGCTCAGTTCCAGGCGCTTGGCGTCACGATCAAGGTCGTTCAACCAGCTCTTGAATTCCAGCAGGGAGTACAGCTCGTAGAGTTTGGCCGGATCTTCTGGACCCATCTGCAAATCATCGAGACCGATGTCCAGCGGCACGTCGATTTTGATGGTTGCCAGTTGATAGGAGAGGAAGGCCATCTCTTTGTGCTCTTCGAGCTTGGCCGGCAGGGTTTTAGCGCCGCGAATCGGCAGGGTCGGCACGATGTCGAGGTTGGCGTACAGCTCGGTCAGACCACCATTGACGCCAACCAGCAGGCCGGATGCGGTCTTCGGGCCAATGCCCGGCACGCCCGGGATGTTGTCGGAGGAATCGCCCATCAGCGCCAGATAATCGATGATCTGCTCCGGTGCGACGCCGAATTTCTCCTTCACGCCCTCCACATCCATCGAGCTACCGGACATGGTGTTGACCAAGGTAATGTGGCCGTCGACCAGTTGCGCCATGTCCTTGTCGCCGGTGGAGATGATCACCGGGCGATCCGCCGCCGCGCTGCTGCGGGCGAGGGTGCCGATCACGTCGTCGGCCTCGACGCCGTCCACGCACAGCAGCGGGAAGCCGAGGGCGATCACGCTCTGGTGCAGCGGCTCGATCTGCACACGCATGTCATCGGGCATGCTCGGGCGGTTGGCTTTGTATTCGGCGTACATCTCATCGCGAAACGTCCCGCCCTTGGCGTCGAACACCACGGCGAACGGGCTGTCCGGGTACTGCTTGCGCAGACTCTTGAGCATGTTCAACACGCCTTTGACCGCGCCGGTCGGCAGGCCTTTGGACGTGGTCAGCGGTGGCAGCGCGTGAAAGGCGCGATACAGGTAAGACGAACCGTCCACCAGGACGAGGGGGGCTTGGCTCATGAGCAGGATCAACCTTTTCGGCGGGTCCGGCGCTAGAATAGCGGGACCGTTGACGACAAAGGGACAAGGTTATCATGCGTACGTTAAATCGCTTGCTGCTGGTCGGGTTGATCGCTGTCTCACCACTGGCCGCGATGGCGGCGGATGATGCGCCGGGCGGCGACCCCGAGGTCACCATCCGCACGGAAGGCGACAAGACCATTCAGGAGTACCGCCAGAACGGTTTCCTGTATGCGATCAAAGTCACGCCCAAGGGCGCGCCGCCGTACTTTCTGGTGCGTGCCGACGGGACGGATGCCAACTTCATCCGCTCGGATCAGCCGGATATGCTGATTCCGTCATGGAAGATTTTCGAATGGAAGTAAGTTTTTAATTCACCCGGCGCCGCATGTTGCGGCGCCCGTACTGGCAGTTAAGACATGTCTGTGTTCACTCCCCTGGCTCGGCCCGAGCTGGAAACCTTTCTCGCCCCTTACGGGCTCGGCCGCCTGCTTGATTTCCAGGGGATCGCCGCCGGCAGCGAAAACACCAATTTCTTCGTCAGCCTGGAGCAGGGCGAATTTGTCCTGACCCTGGTCGAACGCGGGCCGGTGCAGGAGATGCCGTTCTTCATCGACCTGCTCGATGTGCTGCACCATGCCGATCTGCCGGTGCCATACGCGCTGCGCACCACTGACGGCGTGGCGTTGCGTGAACTCAAAGGCAAACCGGCGCTGCTGCAGCCGCGCCTGTCCGGCAAACACATCAAGATCGCCAACGCCCAGCATTGCGCGCAGGTCGGCGAATTGCAGGCGCACCTGCACCTGGCGACCCAGGGCGAGCGCATGATCAAGCGCAAGACCGATCGTGGTCTCGACTGGATGCTGGAGGAGGGTGGCGAGTTCCTGTCACACCTGAGCGATGAGCCGCAGGCCTTGCTGCAAAAGGCTTTGGATGAAATTACCGCACAAAAGGACAGGATTCTCGCGCTGCCACGGGCCAATATTCACGCCGATCTGTTCCGTGACAACGCAATGTTTGAAGGCACGCACCTGACCGGGCTGATCGACTTCTACAACGCTTGCTCGGGGCCGATGCTGTATGACGTGGCGATCGCCTTGAACGACTGGTGCTCGGATGAGGAGGGCGTGATCGATGGCCCGCGCGCGCGGGCGTTCCTCGGAGCTTACGCGGCGCTGCGGCCGTTTACGGCGGCGGAGGCTGAGTTGTGGCCGACGATGTTGCGCGTCGCGTGTGTGCGGTTCTGGCTGTCACGCTTGATCGCGGCTGAGCAGTTCGCCGGGCAGGATGTGTTGATTCACGATCCGAGGGAGTTCGAACAGCGGTTGGCGCAGCGGCAGAAGATCAGTACGCCCCTACCTTTCGCGCTTTGAATTGTGGCGAGCGAGCTTGCTCGCGCCGGGCTGCGAAGCGGCCCCAAGATTCTGCCAGGCAGATTTTGTGAGTGCTGCGCACTCAAGCGGGAGCAAGCTCCCTCGCCACAGGGTTTACAGGCTTACAGCGACTCCAGGCACCCGGCCAGGTCGTTGCCGAGTTTCTCCAGCACCTGCTCATAACCCTGAGCCGTCGCCGGTGTATAGCCACCCAACGCATCCAGCTCGGCCAGTTTCACCGGCAAACCGGCCACCAGCGTTTCCGCCAAACGCGGGCGCAACGGCGGTTCGCTGAATACACACGTCTTGCCCACTTCCTGCAAGCGCTTGCGCATCGCCGCGACGTGCTGGGCCCCTGGCTGCACCTCGGCGGCCACGGCGAATACCCCGGCGTGGTTCAACCCATAAGCGTCTTCAAAGTAGTCGAAGGCTTCGTGGAAAACGAAGTACGGCTTGCCTTCAACGCCGGCCAGGCGCTTCTTCAAACGCTGATCCAGCGCATCCAGGCGTTCATCGAAAGCCTTGGCATTGCGCTGATAGCGCTCGGCGTTGGCCGGGTCGGCGGCGGTCAGGTCGGCAGCCATCCTGTCGGCAATCACCCGTGCGTTGACCGGTGACAGCCACAGGTGCGCATCCAGCGAGCCGGGGCGATGGTCGTGATCATGTTCGTCGGCCTCGTCGGCCTCTTCGGCGTGAGAGTGGTTGTCCTCGCCGAAATGACGCAGTTTGAGCCCTGGCAGATCCTGCACGGCGATGCTCGGCAGGGTGCGGCCGCTGAGCACGCGCGGCAGGAAGCCCTCCATGTCCGGACCGATCCAGTAAAGCAGATCGACTGACTGCACTTTCCGTACGTCGGATGGGCGCAGCGCGTAATTATGCGGCGAGGCACCTGGCGGCAGCAGCACCTCGGGAATCGCCACGCCGTCCTGCACGGCAGCGGCAATCAACTGCAACGGCTTGATGCTGGTGAGGACTTTGACCTCGGCCTGAGCCGAGCCGATCAGCAGAAAACTGGTAACAAAAGCTACAAAAACAGAAAAAAGTCGGGACACGATGACCACTCAAGGAGGCGAGAACGGGTAACATAATAACGTCTCTATCAAATCTCGTCGCCGCCCATGCCTATTACACCGATCGCCAGCCGTCCCCACGACCACTCACATTGCGTACACAGCGCTTTGTCCGAGGCCGATGCCTTGTGCGCCCAGAAAGGCTTGCGCCTGACCGCGTTGCGCCGCCGGGTGCTGGAATTGGTGTGGCAGAGTCACAAGCCGCTGGGCGCCTATGACATTCTTGCCGTACTCAGCGAGCAGGATGGCCGCCGCGCCGCGCCGCCAACCGTGTACCGCGCGCTGGACTTCCTGCTGGAAAATGGCCTGGTCCACCGCATCTCGTCGCTGAACGCCTTTGTTGGCTGTGTCCACCCGGAACACGCGCATCAGGGTCAGTTCCTGATCTGCCGCGAGTGCCATGCGGCCATTGAGCTTGAGCAAAAAGTGATCAGCGACGCGATCATCAATAGCGCCAAAGAGGTCGGGTTCATTGTCGAGGCACAGACCGTCGAAGTCGTCGGCCTGTGCTCCGGGTGCCAGGGGGCTTGATGAGCAACGCGTTGATTCGTCTGGACCAGGTCGCCGTCACGTTTGCCGGACAGACCGTGCTGGACAACATCGAGCTGAGCGTCGAGCCGGGGCAGATCGTCACCCTGATCGGCCCCAACGGCGCCGGCAAAACCACCCTGGTGCGCGCTGTACTCGGGCTGTTGAAACCGGACAGCGGCAGCGTCTGGCGCAAGCCGAAGCTGCGCGTCGGCTACATGCCGCAAAAGCTGCATGTCGATCCGACCTTGCCGCTCTCGGTCCTGCGTTTCCTGCGTCTGGTGCCGGGCGTTGACCGTACGCGTGCATTGGCCGCGCTGAAGGAAGTCGGCGCCGAACACGTTATCGACAGTCCGGTGCAGAGTGTGTCCGGCGGCGAAATGCAGCGCGTGCTGCTGGCCCGGGCGCTGCTGCGCGAGCCGGAACTGCTGGTGCTCGACGAGCCGGTGCAGGGCGTTGATGTCGCCGGCCAGGCCGAACTGTACAGCTTGATCACCCGTCTGCGCGATCGCCACGGTTGCGGCGTGCTGATGGTCTCGCACGATTTGCATCTGGTGATGAGCACCACCGATCAGGTGGTCTGCCTCAATCGCCATGTCTGCTGCTCCGGGCACCCCGAGCAAGTCAGCGGCGACCCTGCGTTTGTCGAGTTGTTCGGCAAGAACGCGCCGAGCCTGGCGATCTATCACCACCATCACGACCACGCCCATGACCTGCACGGTTCGGTGGTCAAAGGCCCGGTTGCCGGGCAGCCTCACGTTCATGGAGACCACTGCAAGCATGGCTGATTTTCTGTTGTACGCCCTGCTTGCAGGTCTGGCGCTGGCAATGGTGGCCGGGCCGTTGGGTTCGTTTGTGGTCTGGCGGCGCATGGCCTACTTCGGCGACACCTTGTCCCATGCCGCATTGCTTGGCGTGGCGCTGGGCTTCTTGCTCGATGTCAGTCCCACCGTCGCGGTGACGGTCGGTTGCCTGCTGCTGGCGGTGCTATTGGTGACCCTGCAACAACGCCAGCCACTGGCCTCCGACACGCTGTTGGGAATTCTTGCGCCGAGCACGCTCTCTCTTGGCCTGGTGGTACTAAGCTTCATGCATGAAGTGCGGATCGACCTGATGGCCTATCTGTTCGGCGACCTGCTGGCGATCAGTCCGACCGATCTCATGTGGATTCTCGGCGGCACGGCGGCAGTGCTGGTGTTGCTGGTGACCCTGTGGCGGCCGCTGCTGGCGGTCACCGTGCACGAAGAACTGGCCAGGGTCGAAGGCCTGCCGGTGGCGGCTTTGCGCCTGGCGCTGATGCTGTTGATTGCGGTGGTGATCGCGGTGGCGATGAAGATCGTCGGTGTGTTGCTGATCACCTCGCTGCTGATCATCCCGGCCGCTGCGGCACAGCGTCACGCCCGCTCCCCGGAGCAGATGGCGCTGGGCGCCAGCCTGCTGGGCATGCTCGCGGTGTGTAGCGGGCTGGCATTGTCGTGGTTCAAGGACACCCCGGCCGGACCGTCAATCGTTGTGACAGCGGCCGCATTGTTTCTGCTGAGTTTTGTTCTGCCCCGTCGAGGGGTGTAGACTTGCTCGCTTTTTGCGCAATTAGAGAGTCGCAGGAATGAAGCCGTTCGCCTCCCGTTATCTGCTCCTTGTCGCATTTTCAGTGCTGCTGGGCGCCTGCCAAAGCACGCCACCGGTGGCTGAAGTCCCCGATGCGCGAGCTACGGCCATCGCACAGCTGGAGCAAAGCCTGGCCAGCAGCGAACTGGCCACCGCCGAAGACCAGTTGGCCGCGTTGCAGGCCGCATCCCCCAACGACCAGTCCCTGGAGCAATACCAGCGACAACTGGCCGAGGCGTATTTGCGTCGCAGCCAGATCGTCCTGCAAAAAGGCGATGTCAACGCTGCCGCGACCGCGTTGAGCCGTGCCCGTGCCTTGATGCCCACGGCTCCGGCACTGACCGGCGGCGTCAACGGCGCCATCACCGAGGCGCGCAAAGCCGAGCTGGAGAAGGCCGAAGCTGCCTTGCTGGCGGCCGAAGCCAAGCCAAAAGCCAAGGTGATCGATCCGACCGCCGAAAGCACTACGGTGGCCTTGAACATCGGTGATATTCACAAGCTTCAGCGCCAACTCGATGCGATCGCCGCCGACGTGGTGAACTACGAGTGCGCTGTCAGCATCCAGGCACCGCGCACGGCGGATTATCCGTGGTTGGCAACGTTGCTGAGCAAGCGCGTGAAAAAGCTTGATCCGGATTTTGATCTGCAGATCGAGAAGCAGATTTTGCGCACAGTGCCGGCGCAGATGGTTCTGAGTCCGCGTAAACCCTGAAAAAAGCATCGCGAGCAGGCTCACTCCTACAGGGGGTCTCAGGGTGCACAGGGGTTGTGTGTCAAACCGAGATCCATTGTAGGAGTGAGCCTACTCGCGATAGCGTCCTTCCTGTCAGCCGAAAATCAAGCCGGAATCGCTTTGGCCTTCGGCTCCCGCGCCCACACCCGATGCTCGCCAATCGCGGCAAAGAACGGCTTGGTCAGCGCACCCACATCCTTGCCCTGCAGCAACCCCACATCCGCGTCCAGCTTCAGCAAGTCCTGCAGTTGCTTGGCCTCACCGTGCAGCGCAATTGCTTTCAGGTGCTTGTAAGCCTCGAGCAAATAATGCAACGCCACACCGTCGCCGCTTAAAGCGGTGACCGACGCCGCGCCCCCCGGCACGAACACCGCGTCAAACGCGATTGAGGGCATGCCTTCCATCGATGCATCCACCGCCAACGCCTTGCCGTCTGCGGTTTTCACCGGCGCCGAGGTCGGGCCGAGCAGTTTCGCGTGGGCGCCTTCGGCTTCCAGCGCTTTCTTCATTGCATCGATGGCCGCACCGTCCACACCATTGGCCGCGAGGATCGCCACTTTACGCGTCTTGATATTGCCGGGCAGCAGGTTGGCCTGACTCAATGCCGGGGAGCGATCCAGCGAAGTCTTGCGCACCTCGACCGTGCCTTTGACCGGCGCCGGCAAACCGAGGTTTTGCGCAACACGCCTGGCCAGGGTCAGGTCGATGTTGGCGAGGATTTCGTTCACTTCGCGCGCGCGGATAAATTCACGCTCGACCTTGCCCAGCTCGAAGCTGTAAGCGGCAATGATGTGTTCTTTCTCATGCTCGCTCATGCTGTTGAAAAACAGCCGGGCCTGGGAGAAGTGATCGCTGAACGACTCGCTGCGCTGGCGGATCTTTGCCGCGTCGATGCGCTCCGGGTAGCTCTCGAAGCCACCGTCCTGGGCAGCCGGCGGGGTTTCTTTCGGCCAGCCGCCGTCAATCGAGTTGGGTTCATAAGAGGCGCGGCCCTTGTCGATCGTCGTGCGATGTTGCGCGTCGCGCTGGCCGTTATGGAACGGCGCCACCGGACGGTTGATCGGCAACTCATGAAAATTCGGCCCGCCGAGTCGGCTGATTTGCGTATCGGTGTAGGAAAACAGCCGGCCTTGTAGCAACGGGTCATTGGAGAAGTCGATGCCGGGCACGATGTGGCCCGGGCAGAAAGCGACCTGCTCGACTTCGGCAAAAAAATTGTCCGGGTTGCGGTTGAGGGTCATTTTGCCCAGTGGCGTGATCGGTACGATTTCTTCGGGAATGATCTTGGTCGGGTCGAGGATGTCGAAATCGAAGTCGTGTTCGTTTTCCTCTTCAACGATCTGCACGCCCAATTCCCACTCCGGGTAGTCGCCCATCTCGATCGCTTCCCACAGGTCGCGACGGTGGTAATCGGTGTCTTTACCGGCGAGCTTTTGCGCTTCGTCCCATACCAGCGAGCAAGTACCCGCCGTCGGGCGCCAGTGGAATTTGACGAAGCGCGATTTGCCCTCGGCGTTGATCAGGCGGAAGGTGTGGACGCCGAAACCCTGCATGCTGCGCAGGCTTTTCGGGATGGCCCGGTCGGACATCGCCCAGATCACCATGTGCGCCGATTCCGGCACCAGCGAGACGAAATCCCAGAAGGTGTCGTGAGCCGAGCCGCCGGTCGGGATTTCGTTGTGCGGCTCGGGCTTCACCGCGTGCACGAAGTCAGGAAACTTGATCGCGTCCTGAATGAAGAACACCGGCATGTTGTTGCCGACCAGGTCGAAGTTGCCCTCGTCGGTGAAGAATTTCACCGCAAAACCGCGTACGTCACGCACGGTATCGCCGGAACCGCGTGGCCCCTGCACCGTGGAAAAACGCACGAAGACCGGGGTTTTCTTGCCCGGGTCCTGTAGGAAGCCCGCCTTGGTCAGTGCTGCATGGTTCTCGTAGCTCTGAAAGAAGCCGTGCGCGCCAGTGCCGCGCGCATGGACGATGCGCTCTGGAATCCGCTCATGGTCAAAGTGCGTGATTTTCTCGCGCATGATGAAGTCTTCGAGCAGCGATGGCCCGCGCGGACCGGCCTTGAGGGTGTTCTGGTTGTCCGCGATCTTCACGCCCTGATTGGTACGCAGCGCCTGGCCGGTAGCGTCGGAGCGGAATTTTTCCAGGCTGTCGAGTTTGGCGTTGGTGTTGGCGCGATCCGGGGTATCGGTCCCGGCCATCTCGCTTTTATCAGGTGCAGGCTTTTTGATGCTCATCAGACGTAAACTCCTCGTTTGGCCCCGGATGCCTTCCGCAGACCCTTGAGTGATTCCCGGGCACGGCACCCAGGGTTTCAAGTCGCTTACTTAGTGACTGATGAGCGTTTCAGCCGTTCCGTTTATATGACCTTTGATCGCGTTATTGCCAAATCGAAGGTTAATTGCGAAATAAATGCTAAGAACCTCTATACGGACAGGCTAAAATGCGCGCCCGGCTAACCGCTGATCCTTTTCTAACGCGCCCCACAAGGTTCGCTACGTGATCGAGTTTCAAAACGTCCACAAGACTTACCGCGTCGCCGGTAAGGATATTCCCGCGCTGCACCCGACCAGTCTCTCTATCGAGAACGGGCAGGTGTTCGGCCTGATCGGCCATTCCGGTGCAGGCAAAAGTACCCTGCTGCGTCTGATCAATCGCCTGGAAAACGCCAGCGGCGGCAAGATCATCGTCGACGGCGAAGAAGTCACCGCGCTGGACGCCAACGGCTTGCGCCGTTTCCGCCAGCAGGTCGGGATGATCTTCCAGCACTTCAACCTGCTCGCCTCCAAGACCGTCGCCGACAATGTGGCGTTGCCGCTGATCCTGGCCGGTGAGCTGTCGAGCACTGAAATCTTTCAGCGCGTCGACGAGTTGCTGGCGCGGGTCGGTCTGTCTGACCACGCGAAGAAGTACCCGGCGCAATTGTCCGGGGGCCAGAAGCAGCGCGTCGGCATCGCCCGCGCCCTGGCGACCAAGCCGAAGATTCTGCTGTGCGACGAAGCCACCAGCGCCCTCGACCCGCAGACCACCGCGTCGGTCCTGCAATTGCTGGCCGAGATTAACCGTGAGCTGAAACTGACCATCGTCCTGATCACCCACGAGATGGACGTGATCCGCCGCGTCTGCGATCAGGTGGCGGTGATGGATGCCGGCGTGATCGTCGAGCAGGGTCCGGTGGCCGATGTGTTCCTGCATCCGCAACACCCGACCACCAAACGTTTCGTCCAGGAAAGCGAGCAGATCGACGAAGACGAGCAACGCGACGATTTCGCTCATGTGCCCGGGCGCATCGTGCGCCTGACCTTCCAGGGCGAAGCGACCTACGCACCGTTGCTCGGCACTGTCGCCCGGGAAACCGGCGTCGACTACAGCATCCTCGCCGGTCGCATCGACCGCATCAAAGACATTCCGTACGGGCAATTGACCCTCGCCGTCACCGGTGGCGACATGGAAGCGGCGTTCGCCCGCTTCACCGCCGCTGACGTTCACATGGAGGTCCTGCGTTAATGGAAATGTTCGACGCTGCAATCAAGCATTACGACGACGCAGTCGCGGCGATCAAACTGTTCTTCCAGAACATCGACTGGCTCGAAATCGGCCTGGCCACCAACGACACGATGCTGATGCTCGGCGGTTCGCTGCTGTTCACCGTGTTGCTCGGCCTGCCGCTGGGTGTGCTGCTGTTCCTTTGCAGCCCGCGTCAGTTGCTGGAAAACCGTGTCCTCTACGCGTTCATGTCGCTGGCGGTGAACATTCTGCGTTCGCTGCCGTTCATTATTCTGCTGATCGTGATGATTCCGTTCACCGTGCTGATCACCGGTACGTCGCTGGGCGTGGCCGGTGCGATTCCGCCGCTGGTAGTGGGGGCGACCCCGTTCTTCGCGCGGCTGGTGGAAACCGCGTTGCGTGAAGTCGATCGCGGCATCATCGAAGCGACCCAGTCGATGGGCGCGACCACGCGGCAGATCATCATGAACGCCTTGCTGCCGGAAGCACGCCCGGGCATTTTCGCAGCGATTACGGTGACGGCGATTACACTGGTGTCCTACACGGCGATGGCCGGTGTGGTGGGTGCCGGTGGTCTGGGTGACCTGGCGATCCGTTTCGGTTACCAGCGTTTCCAGACCGACGTGATGATTGTCACCGTGGTGCTACTGTTGGTTCTGGTGCAGGTGCTGCAAATGGTTGGCGACCGACTGGTCGTGCATTTCTCGCGCAAATAACGGTTTGTTGTCATCAAGAGGCACCGGCCTTCGCTGGCGGGCGCCATCAAAAGGAGTTAGCTGAATGAAAAAACTGATTGCTGCTTTCGCTGCCGTTGCTGCGTTTTCGGCCCATGCCGAAACCCTGACCGTTGCCGCCACCCCGGTGCCGCACGCGGAAATCCTCGAATTCGTCAAGCCAGCCCTGGCCAAGGAAGGCGTGGATCTGAAGGTCAAGGTCTTCACCGATTACATTCAGCCGAACGTACAGGTCGCCGAAAAGCGCCTGGACGCCAACTTCTTCCAGCACCAGCCGTACCTGGATGAATTCAACAAGGCCAAGGGCACCAGCCTCGTCGCTGTGACCGGCGTGCATCTGGAGCCGCTGGGCGCCTACTCGAGCAAGGTCAAGAAAATCGAAGAGCTGCCAAGCGGCGCCAACGTGGTCATTCCCAACGATGCCACCAACGGCGGCCGTGCGCTGTTGCTGCTGGCCAAGGCTGGCGTGATCACCCTGAAGGACCCGACCAACATTCTGTCGACCATCAAAGACATCGCGACCAACCCGAAAGATTTGAAATTCCGGGAGCTGGAAGCCGCGACCATCCCGCGCGTGCTGACCCAGGTCGATCTGGCGCTGATCAACACCAACTACGCGCTGGAAGCCAAGCTCGATCCGTCCAAGGATGCGCTGGTGATCGAAGGCAACGACTCGCCTTACGTCAACATCCTGGTGTCCCGCGCGGACAACAAGGACAGCGAGGCAATGAAGAAGCTGGCGGCGGCGCTGCACACGCCGGAAGTGAAAAAATTCATTACCGAGAAGTACAAAGGCGCGGTATTGCCGGCGTTCTGATTCCGGTTGCGGCTACAAAAAAGGGGACGCCCTGAGAGCGTCCCCTTTTTTATGCCTGAAACACAGACCCTGTGGGAGCGGGCTTGCTCGCGAATGCAGTGCGTCAGATAAAGACAGGTTGACTGACCCACCGCATTCGCGAGCAAGCCCGCTCCCACATTAGGTCTGTGCAAGTTTCAAGGTCGGCTATTTGCGCTCAAGCATCGCCGGCAACTGCGCAACCAGCTTGGCATTGTTCAACGGCGCCCGGATAAACCCGCGCTGCGTGCCGTCCGGGCCGATCACCGCCAGATTGCCGCTGTGATCCACCGTGTAATTCGGCTTGCTGGTATCGGCCGGAATAAACGGGATGCTCACCGCATTGGCGACTTTTTGCAGTTCTTCAATCGAGGCCGGCGTCAGGCCGATGAACTGCGGATCAAAATAGCCCAGGTACTGCTTCAACTGCTTTGGCGTATCGCGGTTCGGGTCCACGCTGACCAGCACGACCTGTAATTTGTCCACCGCGTCCTTGGGCAGCTCACTCTTGATCTGGCGCAGTTGCGCGAGAGTGGTCGGGCAGATGTCCGGGCAGAAGGTGTAGCCGAAGAACAACAGACTCCATTTGCCTTTCAGCTCATCGATGGCCACCGGTTTGCCGTCCTGATCGGTCATCGTCACGTCCGGCAGGTTGCGGCTTTGCGGCAGCAGGATGATTCCGGCGTCGATCAGCGCGGTGGGGTCGCCCTGGCCTTTGCCGCTCAGCACTTTGTTGACGGTCAGGCCCAGGATCAGCGCGATCACGGCCACGAGGATGAAGACGGTTTTCTGGGTTCGGGTCATAGGTTCAACAGTAAGTAGTGGTCTACGAGCAGGGCGATGAACAACAGGAACAAGTAATAAATAGAGTACTTGAAGGTGTTGATCGCCGCGTGCGGCCGAGTGCCACGGTACAGCACCACGGCCCATTGCAGAAACCTTGCGCCCAGGGCGAGCGCGCAGATCAGATACAGCACGCCGCTCATGTGAATCACGTAGGGCAACATGCTCACCGCCAGCAGCGCGAAGGTGTACAGCAGAATGTGCACTTTGGTGTAGTGCTCGCCGTGGGTGACCGGCAGCATCGGAATGTCGGCCTTGGCGTATTCCTCCTTGCGATGAATCGCCAGCGCCCAGAAGTGCGGCGGGGTCCAGGCGAAGATGATCAGCACCAGCAGCAGCGGTTCGGCGCTGACGTGCCCAGTGGCGGCGGTCCAGCCGAGCAGCGGCGGGGCGGCGCCGGCGAGGCCGCCGATGACAATGTTCTGCGGTGTCGCGCGTTTGAGGAAACCGGTGTAAACCACCGCGTAACCCAGCAGCGAGGCGAGGGTCAGCCACGCGGTCAGCGGATTGGTGAACGTCAGCAGCAACGCCTGACCGAGCAGCGCCAGCACCAGGGCGAAAGTCAGCGCCGCCGCCGGCGACACCCGGCCCTCGGCCAACGGTCGCTTGTGGGTGCGCGCCATCACCGCGTCAATGCGCCGGTCCACTACGTGATTCACCGCCGCCGCACCGCCGGCACACAACGCGATTCCCAGATTGCCAAACACCAGCACTGTCCAGGGCACTCCGGCGCGGGTCGCGAGGAACATGCCAACCAGCGAGGTGATCAGCATCAGCACCACGACTTTGGGCTTGGTCAGTTCCAGATAATCGCGCCACAGCGCTTGCGCGGGACGTTCGCCGATCAGACTCGCCATGGCGTTTCTCCTTTTAATGCAATGGGCGCGACGGCAGGTTTATTCGGGCTGAAGCGCCAGCGCGCCAGCGTCGGTTGCGCCACCTGGAGCAGACGGGTGCGCGCGTGATAGTTGACCAGCACCAGCGTCAGTAACAACGCCGCGCCGCCGGCGTTATGGGCGACGGCCACCGGCAGCGGCAGATGAAACAACACGTTGCTGATTCCGAGGGTGATCTGCGCGGCGAGGGCGACCAGCACCAGAGCGGCCAGACGGGTCATGCCGACGACTTTCAACTGCCAGGCCAGACCGAGCAGCACCAACGTCACCAGCAACGCGCCGATCCGGTGGGTCAGATGAATCGCGGTGCGCGCATCGCTGTCGAGTTGTCCGCCGAGGTAATTCGGGCCGATGTGCTGAGTCAGGTGAAAGCCGTTGGCGAAGTCTGCCGGCGGCAGCCATTGCCCGTGACAGGTTGGAAAATCGATGCAGGCCACCGCTGCGTAGTTGGAACTGACCCAGCCACCCAGCGCAATCTGGCCGATCACCAATAACAGCCCCGCGGTCGCCCAATACTGCAAGCGCTTGGGCACGCTCAGTGCCGGCAGCACGCCGGACAACCTCAGCGTCAGCAGGAACAGCAGACTCAACGTGGCGAAACCGCCGAGCAAATGCCCGGTAACCACTTGCGGCCAGAGCTTGAGCGTCACCGTCCACATGCCGAACATCGCCTGGGCGATGACCACCGCCAGCACAAACAGCGGCAGCTTCACCGGTTGCCCGGGGTGGCGACGGTTGACCCAAGCGCGCCCGGCCAGCACCGAAATCAACAAGCCAAGGCTGCCGGCGAAGTAGCGGTGGATCATCTCGTTCCAGCCCTTGTGCGCTTCTACCGGCGCGTCGGGAAAATGCAGTTCGGCATGGGCCAGTTGCGCCTCGCTGTCCGGCACGCTGATAAAGCCGTAGCAGCCCGGCCAGTCCGGGCAGCCGAGGCCGGCGTGGGTCAGGCGCGTGTAGGCGCCGAGCAGCACCACAATCAGCGCCAGCAGGGTGGCAAACAGCGCGAGGCGAAATCCAGGTTTGGCCATGACGATGCCCTTATCCGATGTTCGACAGTTTCAGCAGGTGACGCAGGTCGTTGAGCAGATCCTTGCCTTTCACATTCGGCTCGTAGCGCAGTACGAGATTGCCGTGCGGGTCGACGATCCACAGCTGCGGCACCGCCTTGTCGCCGGTGGTCCTGGCGAACACGCCGGCATCCAGTGGATAACGCTGCAACTGGGGGTATTCGCGGTCGAGTCTGGCGGCGTAGTCGGCGCTCAGCGGTTGTGCGGCGGCCAGAGCGTGGCTGGCGCGTCCGGCTTCGCGGCCCAGGCTGATCTGGATCTGCCGCGCCAGATACACCAGTTGCTGGCAGTCGACTGCGCAGTCCTTCGGCGCTGTCACCAGAATCTGCCAGCGCTGCTCATCGGCCTGCACGCCGAGGTCGGCGCGGGTCTGGCCGTTACCGATCAGTTCGCCGTGATAACTGCGTCCTTCCGGCACCCAGAACTGCAACTTGTACATGCCGGTGGCGAGCAGCATCGGTCCGACCACGCCGAGCACGATCAGCAGCAATTGAATGCGCCCGCGCCGACGGCTGAGGGCGGGTTTGGCTTCAGACATGCTGGGTGGATTCATGGCGCTTCCCATGGCGTTTCTCCTTTGCGTTGTGCCAGCCAAGATAGAGGTAGAGACCGAGCAGGGCCGTGGCCATGGCGAACCATTGCACGGCATAGCCGAGGTGTTTTTCCGGACCCATCGCGACCACCGGCCAATCCGTCTGATAGCTGACCGGGCTGGGCTCGGCGCGCAGTTCGTAGGCGAAACCGTCGCGTTCCAGGGTTTGCCAGAGTCTGGCCGGCTCGACGGCGGTAATGGTTTGCGGCCAGACACGGCTGACCGGGTCGGCGTGTAACTGGAACGTCGCGCCCGGGGCGACGTAGACCCAGGCGTCGAGCGTCAGTGTCTCGGCGGGTGTGCTGAATTGCGGCGGCACGCGCCGGTCCGGCCAGGGCAACCAGCCGCGATTGACCAGCAGCCACAACCCCGTGCGCTGATCCTGGAACGGTTGCAGCAACTCGACGCCGACCTTGCCGCCACGCTGGCGGTTGTCGAGCAACAGGGTATGAGCAGCATCGAACTGGCCATGTAGCTGCACGCGGCGATAAGCCGGGTCAGCACTGCCCGGCAATTCGCTGCTGGCCATCGGTTCGGCCACGCGACGTTCGGCGTAGCTGGCGAGCAGCGCGGTTTTCTCTGCGCCCCGGCCCAGTTGCCAGAAGCCCAGCGCAACCATCAGCGGCAGCAACAACGCGACCACCACCGTCGGTATTACGCCCGGGCGAAAGTGCTTCATGGCTGCGCCACAAAGTCAGTCGTCGCGATCGCTATACTCAAATGCATCGCCTGTCCCCCGGAGTCTTGCCATGTTCAAAGCAGCGATCGTCCTGATGCTGATTGCCACGGTGATCAGCCTGTTCAGCGGCCTGTTTTTCCTGGTCAAGGACGACAGCAGTTCAAATCGCCTGGTCATCGCCTTGAGTGTTCGGGTGGCACTGGCCGCCGTCACCGTCGGCCTGATGGCCTGGGGTTTCTACAGCGGCCAGTTGGTGTCGCATGCGCCCTGGTAGCGTCGGCTGTCAGAGGATGTAGACGAAGAAGAACAAGCCGATCCACACCACGTCGACGAAGTGCCAATACCAGCTCGCCGCTTCGAAACCGAACTGGTGCTCGTTGTCGAAATGGCCTTTCATGATGCGCATCAGCATCACGAACAAAATGATCGTGCCGATGGTCACGTGGGCCCCGTGAAACCCGGTGAGCATGAAGAACGTCGCGCCGTAGATGCCCGAGCCGAGGGTCAGTCCAAGTTCCTTGTAAGCGTGGATGTATTCCTCAGCCTGGAAGCCAAGAAACGCGACGCCCAGCAGCACGGTGATCGCCAGCCAGAGTTTCAGCGCGCCGCGATGACCTTTCTTCAGCGCATGGTGGGCGATGGTGATGGTCACGCTGGAGCTGACCAGCAAAATGGTGTTGAGCAGCGGCAAGCCCCAAGGGCTGATGACGTCCTTGGGCGGCGGAAACAGTTTCGGGTCCGGGTTGTTCAGCAGCGGCCAGACATATTCAAAGTTCGGCCAGAGCATCTCCGAAAGACCCTTGCTGCCTTCACCGGCCAACCCAGGCGCGGAAACGACGCGGATATAGAACAGCGCGCCGAAGAAGGCGACGAAGAACATCACTTCGGAAAAGATGAACCAGCTCATGCCCCAGCGGAACGAGCGGTCCAGTTGCGGGCTGTACAGCCCCGCGCGACTTTCCTTGATCACCGCACCGAACCAGCCGAACAGCATGTACGCCAGCAGCAGCCCACCGACGAAAAAGATCAGCGGGCCGTGGGAATCCGGACGCGCCGCCTTCAGATCGTTGAACCAGGTCGCGAGGCCGTACACGGTGACGAGCATTCCGACGGTGGCGATGATCGGCCATTTGCTCTGGGCCGGGACGTAATAGTGCTCATGAGTTGCCATTTATTGTTCTCCTTATCGGGCACGCTCAACCGCCAGTGCTAACGGCCACCGGCGGATGTCGGGCGGTGATATCGAACAGCGTGTAGGACAGCGTCAGGTGCTTCACTTCCTTGGGCATGTCGCGGTCAACGATGAAACGCACGGGCATTTCGATCTGTTCACCGGGCTGCAGCACCTGCTGGGTAAAGCAGAAGCATTCGGTCTTGTGGAAATACGCCGCCGCGTTGCTCGGCGCGATACTTGGCACCGCCTGCGCACTCATCGGCTTGTCGGTGGGGTTGCGCGCGATGAACACCATCTCGTTAACGGCACCGGGATTGGCGGTCAGCTCATCGTGTTTGGGATAGAAATCCCACGGCATGTCGGCGGTGTTGGTCGACAAAAACTGCACGCGCACCTGGCGTGAGGTGTCGACCACTTGCTCACCGGCGTACTGGCCACCGGTCTTGCCGTTAATGCCGAAGGCTTTGCACATCACGTCGTAGATCGGCACCAGGGCAAAACCGAAGACAAACATCGCCACCACGACGAGCAGCAGGCGCGTGACCAGTTTCTTCAGCGAGATCGAGTCAGCCATGGTTCCAATCCTCAATCGAGAACCCCTGTGGGAGCGGGCTTGCTCGCGAATGCGTCGGATTAGTCAACTCAACTGTTGAATGAAAAATGGCATTCGGGAGCAAGCCCCCTCCCACAGAGGCCAGGCGTTTCATTTCACTTCCGGCGGCGTGGTGAAGGTGTGATACGGCGCCGGCGACGGCACGCTCCACTCCAGCCCTTCGGCGCCATCCCACGGCTTGGCCGGGGCCGGCTCGCCGCCACGGATGGTCTTGATCACGATGAACAGGAAGAAGATCTGCGTGGCGCCGAACATGAACGCGCCAATCGACGAGACCATGTTGAAGTCGGCGAACTGCAGGTTGTAGTCCGGAATCCGCCGCGGCATCCCCGCAAGACCCACGAAGTGCATCGGGAAGAAGGTCAGGTTCATGCCGACGAACGACAGCCAGAAATGCAGTTTGCCGAGGGTTTCGTCGTACATGTGCCCGGTCCATTTCGGCAGCCAGTAATAGGCCGAGGCGAAAATCCCGAAGATCGCCCCCGGCACCAGCACGTAGTGGAAATGCGCAACCACAAAGTACGTGTCCTGATACTGGAAATCCGCCGGGGCGATCGCCAGCATCAGCCCGGAGAAACCGCCGATGGAAAACAAGATGACGAACGCGACGGCAAACAGCATCGGCGTCTCGAAGGTCATCGAGCCTTGCCACATGGTGCTGGCCCAGTTGAACACTTTCACCCCGGTCGGCACCGCGATGAGCATGGTCGCGTACATGAAGAACAACTCGCCCACCAGCGGAATGCCGACCACAAACATGTGGTGCGCCCAGACGATGAACGACAGGAAGGCGATGCTCGCCGTGGCGTAGACCATCGAGGTGTAGCCGAACAGCGGCTTGCGCGCGAAGGTCGGGATGATCTGGCTGACCGCGCCGAACGCCGGCAGGATCATGATGTACACCTCGGGGTGGCCGAAGAACCAGAACACATGCTGGAACAGCACCGGATCACCACCGCCGGCCGCGCTGAAGAAACTGGTGCCGAAATGAATGTCCATCAGCATCATCGTCACGCACCCGGCCAGCACCGGCATCACTGCGATCAGCAGGAATGCGGTGATCAGCCACGTCCAGACGAACAGCGGCATTTTCATCAGGGTCATGCCGGGCGCGCGCAGGTTGAGGATGGTCGCGACCACGTTGATCGCGCCCATGATCGAGCTGATGCCCATCAGGTGAATGGCAAAGATGAAAAACGTCACGCTTTCCGGCGCGTAAGTCGTCGACAACGGCGCGTAGAAGGTCCAGCCGAAATTCGGCCCGCCACCCGGTGTAAACAAGGTCGAGACCAGTAACAGAAACGCCGCCGGCAACAGCCAGAAGCTGAAGTTGTTCATCCGCGGCAGGGCCATGTCCGGCGCGCCGACCATCAGCGGAATCATCCAGTTGGCGAGGCCGACGAACGCCGGCATGACCGCGCCGAAGACCATCACCAAGCCGTGCATGGTGGTCATCTGGTTGAAGAATTCCGGTTGCACGATCTGCAGGCCGGGCTGGAACAACTCGGCACGAATGACCATGGCGAACGAGCCGCCGAGCAGGAACATGCAGAACGCAAACCACAGGTACAGGGTGCCGATGTCCTTGTGGTTGGTGGTCAACACCCAGCGCATCAGGCCTTTGGCAGGGCCGTGGGCGTGGTCGGCGTGACCGTGGTCATCGATGACAGCACTCATGGCCGGTCTCCTTCAAGTGAATGGACGGGGCGGGCCGGGGCGTCTGGCCCCGACCGGTTCACGCAGTACGCAATTGACCGGCTCATTGGCTTTCCGCCTGTTTCAGCTCCAGCACTTGTTTTGGCGTGACCATGTCGCCCTTGTTGTTGCCCCAGGCGTTACGTTCGTACGTCACGACCGCGGCGATATCGACTTCCGACAATTGCTTGCCGAACGCCGCCATGGCGGTGCCGGGCTTGCCGTGGAAGACGATACTCAGGTGATCCTTGATCGGGCCGGTGGCGATTTTCGAGCCCTTGAGTGCCGGGAACATTGGCGGCAGGCCCTGGCCTTCGGCCTGGTGGCAGGCCACGCAAGCGGTGTGATAGACCTTGTCGCCGCGCTCCTTGAGCTCGTCGAGGGTCCATTCCTTGCTGGTCAGCTCTTTGAGCTGCGCCGCCTCGGCCTTGCGCTCGGCGAGCCAGGCTTCGTAGTCGGCCTTCTCCTTGACCTCGACCACGATCGGCATGAAGCCATGGTCCTTGCCGCACAGTTCGGCGCACTGGCCGCGGTAAAGGCCGGGCTTGTCGATGCGCGTCCAGGCTTCGTTGACGAATCCGGGAATCGCATCGCGTTTGACTGCGAACGCCGGCACCCACCATGAATGGATGACGTCGGCGGAGGTGACGAGGAAGCGCACCTTGGCGCCGATCGGCAGCACCAATGGCTTGTCGACTTCGAGCAGGTAATGCTCGCCCTTGGCTTCCTTGTTGTGGATCTGATCGGCGGGGGTGGCCAGGTTGCTGAAGAACTCGACGTCCTGACCCAGGTATTTGTAATGCCACTTCCACTGATAACCGGTGATCTGGATATCGATGTCCGCTTCGCTGGTGTCGTACATCTTGATCAGCGTGGCGGTGGCGGGAACGGCCATGGCCACCAGAATCAGCAGCGGCACGACGGTCCACATGATCTCGACGCCGGTGCTTTCGTGGAATTTTGCCGCGACCTGCCCGGTGGAGCGGCGGTGCACCATCATCGACCAGAACATGGCGCCGAAGACGATGATCCCGATCACCACACAGATCCAGAAAATGGTCATGTGCAGGTCGAATACTGCGTGACTGATTTCAGTCGCTCCAGGCGCCATATTCACAGTCCAGGCCGCATTGGCCTGGCTGAAAATCGACCACAACAGGAGGCCCATCCAGACATGTGGATGTCGCATCATTGCGGGTTCCCCTTATCGTTCTTGTTATCCCGCCGGCGTATCGCCTGCGGCAAGGGAGCGGCTGCATCAGACTACGAACTTGAATCGCCGGGCCTTGCTGCAGGTGCAGTCGGGCGTCATCAGCTAACTCCATTCATTGGCGAGTATAGACAGCGACCGGGAATTGCAACCCGAAGACGTAAATGATCTGAAACAGGCGGGACTTGCATTCAAGGGCACGAATGGAGAAGGATGCAGACGAGTGGTGGCAAATGGATATAACGCAGGTGCATCAAGGATGAAATAATTATGACAAATGCGTCTTAGCGTTTTTCGTAAGCCAGCTAAGTTATGTCTTCCCTATTTCATTGCCTTGTTTCCTGGAGTTTTCATGAACACCGCCGCATTGCGCGAGCAGATCCAAAAAGCCCAACAGCACGAAAAAGACACCGGCCTGCTGACCCGTCAGCTGGAAAGCAAGCTGCCCCATCTACACCCGGCGATCCAGTTGCCGGAAGCCGACGCCCAAGGCGTGCTGACGCGATTTGTCGCCGCCTACATCGATGAAGTGCCAGACCTGCTGGATGCAGCCAATGAAGTTGCCAGGGAAGCGGGAATCGAATCGCAGATCAAACCGGTACTGAAAATCGCCGAGCAGTATTTCCTCCAGCCGCCGGCAATCATGGCCGGGCATGTCGGTCTGGACAGCCTGCTGGACGAAGCTTATCTGGCGCACCGGTTTGTCGAAGAGGTCAACGACCTGTACATCAAGCATTTCGGCCAGCCGCTGATCCCGCTGGACATGACGGTCGCCAACCTGATTGCTCACCAATTGATCGGTGAAGAATTTGCCAACCAGCTGGATGAAGTTGTGCACCACGCCTTCGACGAGATGCTCAACGACGAAAGTTTTGCTCTGGAATCGGTAGAAGCCTACCGCGAGAAACTCAGCAGCCCCGACACTGGCGCGGCGTGGAAGCGCTGGCCGTGCATGAGTCGCCGCTTGGGCGTGGGGCTGGAGCTGGATCAGCCAGCTGCATAATTCGAAGCCGACGCCGATCCCAATGTAGGAGTGAGCCTGCTCGCGATAGCGGCCGATCAGTCAACAAAGATGTTGAATGTTCAATCGCCATCGCGAGCAGGCTCACTCCTACAGGGGTTGTATTCCAGACGGGATATTCAACCCGCCGCACCAATCCCGGTATTGGTCCGCACCCGGCCCTCAAGCCTGCGCTTCAACCCGCGGGATTCGATCAACAGCTTCGAACCCTTCGCCGCATTCGCCCGGCCCCACTCTTCCAGCAACTCCAGACACGAATGGTCGATGTAGCTCAAGTTGTTGAGCGGCACATGCACCGTCGTGCCGTGTGGAATCGAGTTCAGCACCTGTGTCAGCGCCGGTACTTTAAGGAATGTCCCCGCGCCGACCAGGCGCAATTCCATCTCGCCGTCCTGCGGCAGGTCGATCAGGCTGATCTTCAGGCGCGAGGCCTTGAACGCCAGCTTCACCAAGGTCAGGCCGAAACCGATCAGTACGCCGGTCAGCAGGTCGGTGAAGATGATCGCCAGCGCCGTGGCGGCGTAGGTGAACATCGGCATGCGTCCGTAACGGCTCAGGCCGCGGAAGGCTTTCAGGTCGACCAGTTTGAAACCGGTATACACCAGCACACCCGCCAGGCTCGCCACCGGAATGCTTTGCAACACGCTCGACAGCAACAGCACGAACGCCAGCAGCCACAGGCCATGGAAAATCGTCGAGTAACGCGTGGTCGCACCGGCCTGAACGTTGGCCGAGCTGCGCACGATCACCCCGGTCATCGGCAGCGCACCGACCAGACCGCAGAGCATGTTGCCGACACCCTGGGCCGACAGTTCGCGGTCGAAATCCGAACGCACGCCGCTGTGCATACGATCCACAGCCGCAGCCGATAACAGGGTTTCGGCGCTGGCGATAAACGCTACGGCAAACGCCGCGATCAGCAGCGTCGGGTCGGCGAGGCTGAGCAAATCGGCCGGTTTCAGCCAATCAATCGCTTCGGCCAGATTCGCCGGGACCTCGACGCGCTTGACCTGCAACGCCAGCATCAGACTGGCTCCCGTCGCCAGGCCTACACCCAGCAACGCGCCGGGAATGAAGCGCAGCTTATGCGGGCGGAATTTTTCCCACAGCCACATCACCGCAATCGTCGACAGACCGAGCAAACCGGCCTGCCAGCCAAATGACGGCAAGGCCTGCGCCACCGCGCCTGGGAACGCCGTGAGGTTATCCAGTCCGGAAGGCTTCGGCGAGGCGTCGAGCATCACATGGACTTGGGAAAGCACAATCAACACGCCGATCCCCGCCAGCATGCCGTAGACCACCGCTGGCGCCGTGACCCGGAACCAGCAGCCGAGCTTCAGGCGTCCGGCGACCAGTTGCAGGAAGCCGGCGAGCAGCAAAATCGGCCCGAGCATTTCGATGCCGTGCTGGCGCACCAACTCAAAGACCAACACCGCCAGCCCTGCCGCCGGTCCGCTGACCTGCAGCGGCGAGCCGGCCAGCCAGCCCACCACCAGACCGCCGATGATGCCGGTGATCAAACCCTTGGCCGGCGGCAGCCCCGAGGCAATGGCGATGCCCATGCACAGTGGCAGGGCGACCAGAAACACAACCACGGAAGCAAGCAGCTCCCGTGGCAACACAGCTTTCAATTGAGCCGCACGCATGGCGATTCTCCCGAAGTTTTCTTCAGGCGTGGGGATGCCGGGCCGCTGAGTCAGCGGCCGGCGTCATACCACACAGATTGTTGGGAAGATTTAGAAGCGCGCTTTGGGCGTCGCCACAGGAATCGGATGACTGCCGTCGAGTGGCAGGAAACGTCCCTGGTCCGCGTCGTAAGCTTTGATTTCGCTGGTTTCGATGTTGTAGACCCAGCCATGGATGAACAGATGACCGTTCGCCATGCGCGAGGCTACCGAAGGATGGGTACGCAAGTGCTGCAATTGGGCGATGACGTTTTCCTCGGTGAGGATCGGCATGCTTTCTTTTTCGTCGGCGCAGTGACAGTTGTCATGCACCATGGTTTTCGCGACTTCGGCGTGGCGCAGCCAGGCTTTGACCGTGGGCATTTTTTCCAGGCTGTCCGGATTGAGTACCGCACGCATCGCGCCGCAATCGGAGTGGCCGCAGATGATGATGTGCTGCACGCCCAGCGCCAGGACCGCGTACTCGATGGCGGTGGAAACGCCGCCGTTCATCTGACCGTAGGGCGGTACTACGTTACCGACGTTACGGGTCACGAACAGGTCGCCCGGCGAGCTCTGGGTGATCAGCTCGGGAACGATGCGCGAGTCGGCGCAGGTGATGAACATGGCCTTGGGTGCCTGGGCGGTGGCGAGCTTTTTGAAGAGTTCTTCCTGTTGCGGAAAAACTTCATGGTGAAAACGCAAAAAGCCGTCAACGATCTGTCGCAGCGCTGCATCGGCGGATTCCGCTTCCGGGGTTTGCCCCGACGCAGCCAACGACTGTTTATCCTTGTCACTCATGATTCATCCTCTTGTGCGGATTCAGGGAGTCTTGCCCCGGTATTCCGGTATGAAGCCAGTGGCTGTTTAAACCATCCGGGTCATCCCGACCCGTCAGTCACTCGATGAACAAGGTAGCCGCCGAAACTTAACTGAAACTGAATCAAACGCTCTAGAACGTGTGTTCCAGGTCACAAAAAACGTGACCGGGCGTTTCGACGGAAGGATTCCAACCCTTCAACCCTGCGTCAATTGTCGCTAAATCAACGACATCTGGCGACCCGGCGGACAGAAGGCTGTGCAATCGAGGTTATAGCCATCACGCTTGTTCAAGCCGAGCTTTTTTATTGCCTTGGCAAAGCGCTGGGCGAGCAGGTCGGCAAATGGCCCTTCACCGCGCATTCGTGCACCGAAACGGCTGTCGTAGAGCTCGCCGCCACGACTCTGGCGAATCAGACTCAGCACATGCGCGGCGCGTTGCGGGTAGTGCGCCTGCAACCACTCTTCGAACAGCGGCGCGACTTCCAGCGGCAGGCGCAGCATCATGTAGGCGGCACTCTGCGCGCCCGCCGCGTGGGCCTCGGTCAGCAGGCTTTCGATCTCGCTGTCGTTGATCATCGGGATCATCGGCGAACACAGCACCCCGACGGGAATGCCCGCTTCGCGCATCACCCGGATTGCGCGCAAGCGCGCCTTGGGCGCAGCGGCGCGCGGTTCGAGGATGCGCTTGAGCTCGTCGTCCAGGGTGGTCAGGCTGATCATCACCGCCACCAGCCGTTGTTGCGCCAGTTCAGTCAGCAAGTCGAGATCGCGCAGAATCAGCGAGCCCTTGGTGACGATGGTCACCGGGTGGCGATAGCGCAGCAGCACCTCCAGGGTCTGGCGAGTGATTTTGTGCTCGCGCTCGATCGGCTGATAAGGATCGGTGTTGGAGCCGAGGTTGATCGGCGCGCATTGATAGCCTTTTTTGCCCAACTGCTCTTCCAGCACTTGGGCCGCGTTGGTTTTGGCGATCAGCTTCGTTTCGAAGTCGAGGCCTGGCGACATGTCCCAATAGGCATGGCTGGGTCGCGCGTAGCAATAGATGCAGCCGTGCTCGCAGCCGCGGTAGGGATTGATCGAGCGGTCGAAGGGCAGGTCTGGCGAGGTGTTGCGGGTGATGATCGATTTGGCCTTTTCGATGATCACCTCGGTGTTTTGCGTGTCCGGCACTTCCTGATACCAGCCATCGTCCTCGGCCACCGAACGGCTGGGGGCGAAGCGGTTGTGCGGGTTGGTCGCGGTGCCGCGACCACGAAGGGGCGGGGAGATTGACATCGCAGGCATCCTGTTGGCTGTATGTGCATACAGTATCCTGTGCTTCAAATGATAGCTACTGCCGTTGGGCGCTCAGGTCTATCCATAAAATTATTAACGCGAAAGTTGCCAATTATTATTGCAATCCGAAGACACACCTTTTAAGTATCAGTCGTGCTGTTTATCTCGTTAGTATTCGCCGTGTTGCAACTCTTATAACTCTATTTAAAAGGAATTAATAATGTCCAGCTTCAACCAGCGTGGCATCTTTCTGCAAAAACTCGGCCCAACTCCGGTTGACCCAGACGAAGTACTGGTGTCGATACAATTCGCGCTGAAGCAAGCCGGCTGGGACGCGCGCAATGCGGTTCCGACCGAGTCCCTGCTGGATTCGCGAATTATTATTGCCGCCTCTTATGATGGAGGAAAAACTTTCGATGTGCGTAATGACAAGGATATCGATGGCGACGGTGATATTGATGCGGATGACAAGAACAAGTTGCTGGCATTGGCCAAGGCTTACGTCAATATCATGAATCCATGACATTGTTAAATGCTCAAAGTTGAAATTTGAAATGCATGAAAAACTGCCCGCCTTATATAGGCGGGCAGTTTTTTATTTGCTCTGGGTCACTTGACCAAGATCATCGTTGGACGTGCTGCTCATATCGCTGGCGCGTAAATGGCTGACTTCATCAGCGCTTACCGACGCTCCCTTGTTACCCCAGCTGCCCCGTATAAAACTCACCACATCCGCCACTTCCTGATCCGACAGACGCCAGGCGAAACCCGGCATGGTGAAGGTCGATGGCGCGGCGTGTGTCGCCGGCAGCGTGCCGCCCTTCAGCACAATGTGGATCAGAGAAGTCGGATCGTCCGTCTGAAGCACTGGATTGCCGGCCAGCGCCGGGAACACCCGGGTGTAACCATGGCCGTCGGTGCGGTGGCACGCCGCGCAGTTGTCGATGTACACCGAGGCGCCGGGTTGGCTGTCATCCCCGTTCCACAAAGCGTTCGCCGCTTTCGCATCGTACTGATGCGGCTGATCCGCTGGATCACTGGCCGGCAGCGATTTGAGATAGCGAGCAATCGCGGTCAGGTCGGCATCGGTCATGTACTGCATGCTGTGAGTGACCACATCGCTCATGCCGCCGAACACCGCGCTGCGGTCACTGCGTCCGGTTTTGAGAAACTGCACCAGTTGCTCCTCGCTCCAGCTACCGAGGCCATCCTTGTGATCACCGCGCAGGCTTTTGGCGATCCAGCCTTCGAGCGGCGCACTGCCGGCGAGGAATTCGCTGCCGTCCGCCGCACTCAGGGATTTTTCCTGCATGGTCAGTGCGCGCGGGGTATGGCAGGCGCCGCAATGGCCGAGGCCTTCGACCAGATAAGCGCCGCGATTGATCACCGCATCGTCACTTGTCGCTTGGTAGTCCTCGACCTTTGGCGCAAACAGCCAGCGCCAGCCCATCAGCGGCCAGCGCATGCTCAGCGGCCACGGAATGTCGCTGGCCTTGTTGTCCTGCGCCACCGGTTCGACGCCGTGCATGAAATACGCATACAGCGCTTTCATGTCGCCTTCGCTGACACGGGCATAAGACGGATACGGCATCGCCGGGTACAACGTACTACCGTTTTTGGCGACACCATGGCGCACCGCCTGATCGAAGTCCTCGAAGCTGTAATCACCCACCCCGGTTTTATCCGGGGTGATGTTGGTTGAGTAAATCGTGCCGATCGGCGTTTCCATCGGCAGTCCGCCGGCGAACGATTTGCCGCCCTTGGCCGTATGGCAGGCCACGCAGTCACCGGCGCGGGCCAGGTATTCGCCCTGTTTGATCAGATTCTGATCAGCTTCAGCGGCATGAACGGAGACGCTGCCGAGCAGGACCAGGGTGGCGATAACGAGGTTTTTCATGGTCATCGCTCCTTAAGCCTGAACCAGCGGGCCGGGGTTTTTCAGGTACTGCTCGCGGATGGCTTTCGCCGACCAGTAGGTCAATGCCGCGACCAGACCGGTCGGGTTGTAACCCAGCCCCTGCGGGAACGCCGATGCCCCCGGAACGAACACGTTGTGCACGTCCCAGCTCTGCAGATAGCGGTTCAGCGCGCTGGTCTTTGGATCGGTGCCCATGATCGCGCCACCGTTGAGGTGGGTGGTCTGGTACGACGCGGTGTTGAAATGATCGCCGACTTTTTTGCCAATCACCGCAATGGCTTTCGGGCCCATGGCCTCAGCGATCTTGCCCATTTTCTCGACCATGAAGCGGTTCATCTTGATGTCGTTTTCCTGCCAGTCAAACGTCATCCGCAGCAACGGAAGGCCGTAGGCATCGCGGTACACCGGATCGAGATCGAGGTAATTGCCGCGGTAGGACTGATGCGCGCCGTGGGCGTCCATCGACACCTGATGGGTGTAGTAATCGGCAGTCGCACGTTTCCACGCGCTACCCCAGGCCGGAGTACCTGGCGGGTTCGAGGTACCGGCGATCGGTCGGCTGCCGGCCTGGTTGACCCACATCGGTGAGCCGCCGACGAAGCCGTGCGGGCCGTGGTCGAAGTTGTCCGCGTTGAAGTCGTCCACCGCCACGCCGTTACCGCCGGCGCCGATGAAGTTGTTGGTGTGGGTGTCCTTGTCGAAGAACGCCTTGATGGTCGCCATGTTCTGGTAGGCGAAGTTGCGCCCGACCACGCCTTCGCCGCTGATCGGGTCGTACGGCTTGCCGATGCCGGAGAGCAGCATCAGGCGCACGTTGTGCAACTGGAACGCGCCGAGGATGACCAGATCCGCCGGCTGCTCGATTTCGCGGCCCTGGCCGTCGATGTAAGTCACGCCGGTCGCTTTGGTTTTGCTGCTGTCGAGGTTGACCCGCAGCACATGGGAGTTGGGCCGCAGTTCGAAATTCGGCAGGGGCTTGAGCGCCGGCAGAATATTCACGTTCGGCGAGGCCTTCGAATACATGTAGCAGACGTAGCCGCTGCAGAAACCGCAGAAGTTGCACGGACCCATCTGCGCGCCGTAGGGATTGGTGTACGGCCCGGAAGTATTGGCCGAAGGCAGGTTGTAAGGTTTGTAACCGACTTCTGTAGCCGCTTTGCCGAACAGCTGTGCCGATACCGTGTTCTTCTGTGCTTCAAGCGGGAACGGGTTGGAACGATCCGCCGCATAAGGATTGCCGCCCTTGCCCTGACCGACCAATTGGCCTTTCACGGTCCAGGCCTGGCCGGAGGTGCCGAAGACTTTTTCGGCGAAGTCGAAGAACGGCTCCAGCTCTTCATAGCTGACGCCGAAGTCCTGGATGGTCATGTCCTTGGGGATAAAGCTTTTGCCGTAGCGTTCTTCGTAATGGCTGCGCATGCGCAACTCGATCGGATCGACGCGAAAGTGCACGCCCGACCAGTGCAATCCGGCACCGCCGACGCCGTTGCCCGGCAGGAACGCGCCCAACTGGCGGTTCGGCAGGGCGATGTCGTTGACGCTGTGACGGATGGTGACGGTCTCTTTCGAGATGTCCTGAAAGAGTTTTTTCCGCACGCTGTAGGTGAGTTCGTCGATCACCTGCGGATAGTTACCGTCGGGGTAGGTGTCCTGCATCGGCCCGCGCTCCAGCGCCAGCACATTGAGACCCGCTTCGGTCAATTCCTTGGCCATGATCGCGCCGGTCCAGCCGAAACCGACGATGACTGCATCAACCTTCTTCATTACCGTTGCCATCCTTACGCCCTCTCGCCGCGAATCGACACTGCCGGGAAGGGGTATGGCTCGTTGCGTTCCACCCAATCCATGAAATCGGCGCGAGCGCCGGGGAAACCGATCAGGGTCCAGCCGACCATGCCTTTATTGCCACCGTGGATTGGGTCGCAGAAGAAGCCTTCCTTGGTGTTTTGCAGCAGCAGATTGAAGAAAACCTTCGCCGGAACGGCGTCAAACTGTGGTTTTCCGGCTTCGAGTTGCTTGAGCAATTCGTCTCGGGTAGCGCTGTCTTGCTCGGCAAATGTTTTACCGTTGAGGGCTTTTGCCCACTGGTCCGTGGCGGCGATACCCAGGCGATAGATGTCCTTGGGGACCAATTTGCTCTGCCAGCCCATTTCCGGCGCGGCGTCGGCGTTGAACGGGCCTTGCATGTACCAGAGGGCGCCAGCGGCATACGGCGTGTTCATCTGACGATCGATGTATTCCGGCACGCCGGCTTCGAGCGCACCCGGGCCTTGGGCATCGTTGGGGATCAGTTGCGCGACGGCGGCGTTGATGAACGCCCATTCTTCGGCGGTGAAGTAGTTCGGCTGGTAAACCTGCGCATCGGCGGAGGCAGGTTGTGGCGCGGCAGCCGCTGGCGCGCTTTGCGGGGCGGCTTGCAGCACGCTGCTGCCCAGGCCGGTGCTGGCCAGGGTGACCACCGGGATCAGGGTCAGGGATTTGCGTAAAAACTCACGCCGCGGGTTGTCTTGATCTTGATCAGACATGGAAGGGCACCTCATCAGGCAAAAAAGTCAGCCGCTTCTGCGAGCAGCTCGAGGGATTTCGCGTTGCGATGACGGAAGTCTGGCCCGGGAAAAGGCGACACGTCTGCAACATCATGTGACAAATGGTAGCAGGCTAAGCATCAAGAAAAACCGCTTGCGCGGAAAAAAGCCGCGAACGCAGCGGTTCACGATTCTTTGACGGCCTGCTCACGACGCCTTGACCGCCAAACACCGAAGCTGCAGTTCCTTCAACGAACATTGCCGAAACGGTCAGCCCAGCATGTCCCAAGTGCGCTTTTTCCCTGTGTTGTGTTTCTCCCTGATTGCCCTGTTGCATGGCATCGCCGCCCGGGCTGCCGACGCGATGCAGTCTCGCCCGGCCGAGTGGGCGCAGCCAGTCGAGGCGCAGTTCAACCTGTTCCGCCTGTCACCGACGCTGTATCGCAGCGCCTTGCCCAGCGCTGGCGCGGTGCCGCTACTGAAAAATCTGCATGTCGTCACGGTGATCAATTTCCTGCCCGAAGCGGACAGCGCCTGGCTGTCGGATCCTGGCATCAAGCAGGTGCAGTTGCCGTATCGCACCAATCATGTCGATGACAGCGATGTGCTCAAGGTCTTGCGCGCGATTCAATCCGCCGAAGCCGACGGCCCGGTGCTGATGCATTGCAAGCACGGTTCTGATCGCACCGGTCTGATGGCGGCGATGTACCGGTTGGTGGTGCAGGGCTGGACCAAAGAGCAGGCGCTCAAGGAGATGACCGAGGGCGGCTTTGGCGACAGCCAGCACTTTCGCGACAGTGTGCGCTACGTGATGCAAGTCGATGTCGACCGGCTGCGTGAAGCCTGGGTCAATGGCGAATGCAGCACCAGTGCATTCGCCATCTGCTCCATGAAAAGCTGGTTCGACTCGGCTCATGTTCAGCGCTGATCAGTTCGGCAGCCCGGCAAACAGTGCGTGACTGATTGGTTGGCCAAGGAAGGTTTCCAGCGCGGCGGGCAGTGACTGCGTATCGCCCGAGAGCAGCGTCTCGCGCAGATCCCGGCCCGTTTGCGGGTTGAACACGCCCTCGCGCTCGAAGCGTTTGAAGGCTTCGCTGGCCATCACCCCTGACCATTTATAGGCGTACACCGAAGCTTCGTACCCGGTTGCCAGATAATCGAAGCTGTTGGCAAACCGACAGTAATCCGGTATCGGCAAGTGGGTGAATTCGCGTTGCACGTCGTCGAATACTTGCGCAATGCTGCGTCCGTCGTCGTGACTGCGGTGCAGCTCGAAATCGTATAGCGCACTCATCAATAACCTGGCGGTTTCCCGGCTGCGTTGTGCGTCAAGGGCGGTCAACGCGGTGGCTATCCGGGTTTCGGACAGGCGCTCGGCGGTTTTGTGATGAATGGCCAGCCAGCGCAGAAACTCTGGCGAGTGCGCCCATTGTTCAAACAACTGCCCGATGAATTCGGCAGCGTCGCGGCTCAGTTGCGAAATACCCGAGAGGTTGTAATGCGGCGAACGGGTAAGGACGTGGTGCAGGCAATGCCCGAACTCGTGCAGCAATACGCGCAGGTCATGGTGCGACAGCAGGTTTTCATGGCCGGCGGCTGCGGCGGTAAAATTGCTGTGAAGCGAGGCAATCGGCAGCGCTGGTCGGCCTTCGGCATTGATTCTGCGGTTGCGCAACACACCCGTCCACGCATAGTCAGTGCCGGCCTCGCGGCGAAACAGGTCGATATAGACGTAGCCGATCGGTTGACCATGCTCGCTGACTTCGAACAGGCGGACGTTATCGTCGAAGCGCTCGCCCTGGGTGTCTTCGCTGACTTTGATCCCGAGCAGATGCTCGCTGAATCGGCAAAGGCTGCGCAACGTGGTGTCCAGCGCAAAATATTCGCGCAAGTCATCCAGCGCGCCGTCCATGCGTTGGCGACGAAACTGCTCAGCCAGAAAATCCTGATCCCATGCTTCGACCTGCTCGATGCCCTGCTCGCGAGCGAAAGCCTGCAATTCCTCGGTTTCAACCGCCAGAGAGGCGGCATTGAGCGCTATTTGTCTGCGCAGAAAACCGCTGACCTGAGAGGTGTCAGTGGCCATACGATCATGCAGGCGCAACTGCGCGAAATTGTCGAAGCCCAGTGTTCGGGCTTTTTCGTGACGCAAGGCCAGCAACACCATCAACACTGGCTCGTTGTCGAGGTGTTCGGCATCAGGCCCCTGATCCGAAGCACGTGTGCAATACGCCCTGTAGCACTCCTCGCGCAGCGCGCGATTTTGCGCCTGAATCATGATTTGCTGATAAGTGTTCTGCTCCAGTGTCAGTCGCCAGCCGGGAAGTCCTGCCTGTTTTGCATTGGCCGCCAGATGCGCCTGCACGGCGGGCGTCAGCCCTGCCAGGAGGGAGACGTCAATAATGTGCTTGCTCCAGGCGGCACTGGCAGCGTTGAGATTGCTCATGAACAGCTTTTGCATGAGGTCGATCTCGACGTTCAATTGCGCCAGTTTTTCCCGTTGAGCGCCCGGCAGTCCGGTTCCCGCCATTTGAAATTCACGCAGGATCTTCGCCAGCGAGGCTTTGCGTGACGCGCTGAAGCTGGCCGCAATCGAACTGTTTGCCAGCCGTTGGCAGGTCTGGAGCAATGCCGGATTAGTGCTTTTCGCAGCGATGAACTGTTCTGCGATAACGCTGCTCAGGGCGCTCTGCTGTAACCAGTCGGGATCGTTGGAACGGATCACCGTCAGGAATTCGATGACCGCCTGGGTTTCGTGCAGGCGCGCGTCGGCTTCATCGATGGCGATCACCACATCGTCCCAGTTGGGATGCTCCACCTGAGTGGCGATGACGTTTTTGATGATCCGTTGGTTGTCGGCAACGATCGTTTCGATCGCGGGCACCAGGTGCTCGGCGCGCACCGCCGACCAAAGTGGCAGCGTCCAGTGTTGTAGCAGCGGATTGGTGTCAGGCATGGCGTCTTCCATGAAGTATGGCTGGATTGACCAGCCTAATCAGGAAGCGCAGGGGCGAGGTGGTAGATAGTTACCACCCCCCATCCGACAATCGGCAGGGGGGCGGTGCCGACTCACTGTGGCTCGTCGGGCTTTTTCTTCAGTTTCGGGTTCGGAAAGAACTGTACCGCCTGAACCTTTTTGTCCGGCGCAGGCTTCAAGGCGCTGGTGTTTACTCGCGTGCCCAGCTCTTTAGGCACCGACAGACCTTGTTCGTTGAGCGTGTCGGAATAACCGCAGGCCACGCACTCGCGGTGCGGCACGCCGTCCTCGTTCCACATCATCAACTTGTCCGGCTCGCTGCACGCCGGGCAGACCGCCCCGGCGATAAAGCGTTTCTTGGTGATTACAGGCCCCTCGCTCATGCTGCCGCGTCCTCACTCAGGCCGCTGTGACGCAACAGCGCGTCGATCGACGGCTCACGGCCACGGAAGTCGACGAACAGCACCATCGGTGCCTGCGAGCCGCCGCGGGCCAGAATCGCTTCGCGGAAGGCGCGACCGGTATCCGCGTTGAGTACGCCGTCCTCTTCGAATTTCGAGAAGGCATCGGCGGACAGCACTTCTGCCCACTTATAGCTGTAGTAACCCGCGGCGTAACCGCCGGCAAAGATGTGCGCAAAGCTGTTGGGGAAGCGGTTGTAGACTGGCGGACGCATCACCGAAACCTCGTCGCGCACGCCTTCGAGCACCTGCGCCACGCTGCGGCCATCGCCGTGGGTGGCGTGCAGTTCGAAGTCGAACAACGAGAACTCCAGTTGGCGCACCATCATCAGGCCGGACTGGAAGTTTTTCGCCGCGAGCATTTTTTCCAGCAGGTCCTGAGGCAGCGGTTCGCCGGTTTCATAGTGACCGGAAATGAGCGCCAGGCCTTCCGGTTCCCAGCACCAGTTTTCCATGAACTGGCTCGGCAGCTCGACCGCGTCCCAGGCCACGCCATTGATACCCGATACGCCGGCGTGATCAACGCGGGTCAGCAGGTGATGCAGGCCATGGCCGAACTCGTGGAACAGCGTGGTGACTTCATCGTGGGTCAACAGCGCCGGTTTGCCGCTGTCCGCCGGGGTGAAGTTGCAGACCAGATTGGCTACCGGGCTTTGCAGCACGCCGTCAACAGTCCGGCGACGGTCGCGGGCGCCGTCCATCCACGCGCCGCCACGCTTGTTGGCGCGGGCGTAGAGGTCGAAGAAGAAGCGGCCGACGTGCTGGCCGTTTTCCTTGATCTCGAACAGGCGCACGTCCGGGTGCCAAGTGTCGAAGCCTTTGAGTTCGGCGATTTCAATGCCGTACAGACGCTGGACGATGGCAAACAGACCGCCCAGCACCTTATCGATCGGGAAGTAGGCGCGCAGGGTTTCCTGGGCAACGCTGTAGCGTTGTTCACGCAGCTTCTCGCCATAGAAACCGCTGTCCCAGCTTTGCAGATCGCTGCAGCCCTGTTCGGCGGCATAGGCGCGCAGCTGTTGCAGGTCCTGTTCGGCGAACGGTTTGCTGCGCTGGGCCAGATCGCGCAGGAAACTCAGTACCTGGTCGCTGGACTCAGCCATTTTGGTGGCCAGGCTCAGCTCGGCGAAGCTGGCGAAACCCAGCAGGCCGGCCAATTCCTGACGCAGGTCGAGGATCTCTTCCATCACCGGACCGTTGTCATTCTGACCGGCGTTCGGGCCTTGATCCGAGGCGCGGGTGCAATAGGCAGCGTAGACTTCCTCACGCAGCGCACGGTCTTGCGCGTAAGTCATCACGGCGTAGTAACTAGGGAATTCGAGGGTGATCAGCCAGCCGGCGAGGCCCTTGGCCTGAGCGGCAGCGGCCATTTGCGCCTTGGCCGAATCGGTCAGGCCGGCGAGGGCGGCTTCGTCAGTGACGTGCTTGGTCCACGCCTGGGTGGCGTCGAGCAACTGGTTGGAGAAGCGGCTGCCCAGCTCGGAGAGTTTGCTCTGCACTTCGGCGTAGCGCTTCTGTTGCGCTTCCGGCAGATCAATACCCGACAGGCGGAAATCGCGCAGGGCATGTTCCAGAATGGTTTTTTGCGCCACGTCGAAGCCGGCCGCTTCCGGGCTGTTGGCCAGGGCTTCATAGGCCTGGAACAGCTCGCGATTCTGGCCCATTTCGGTGGAGTAGGCGCTCAGGGCCGGCAGGCATGACTCGTAAGCTTCGCGCAGCTCGGCGCTGTTGCACACGGCGTTAAGATGGCTGACCGGACTCCACGCTGCACCGAGGCGGTCGTTGAGTTCGTCCATCGCCAGCACCAGACCCGCCCAGGTCGGGTTCTGGCCCTGGGTCTTGAGGATGTCGGCGATCGCAGCGCGGTTGTCGGCCAGAATGGTTTCGATGGCCGGCAGGACATGTTCGGCACGGATCGTGGAGAACGGTGGCAGGTCGTAGGACTGCAGCAGAGGGTTGTTCACGCTCACGGTTGGCACCTTGGCTGGAAGAAACATGCGCCCATCTTAATTACAATCGACACTCACCGCAGCTATCGGCGACAGAGAGAGAACTAATCGTGTCCCTTCGCAAATACCAGAATCACACCCCGCAGTTG
The DNA here is from genome assembly GCF_014268595.2 of Pseudomonas hamedanensis. NCBI lineage: Bacteria > Pseudomonadati > Pseudomonadota > Gammaproteobacteria > Pseudomonadales > Pseudomonadaceae > Pseudomonas > Pseudomonas hamedanensis. The sequence continues at coordinate 3,972,197 of NZ_CP077091.1, read as the reverse complement.
AGCCAAGGCGCGTTTGTCGACGGCTCCGCGGTGGTGATTGGCGACGTCGAAATCGGCGAAGACAGCTCCGTCTGGCCATTGACGGTGATCCGCGGCGACATGCACCGGATCCGTATCGGCGCGCGCACCAGCGTCCAGGATGGCTGTGTGTTGCACATCACCCATGCCGGCCCGTTCAACCCGGACGGCTTCCCTTTATTGATCGGCGATGACGTGACGATTGCCCACAAAGTCATGCTGCACGGCTGCACAGTCGGTAGCCGCGTGCTGATCGGCATGGGCAGCATCGTCATGGATGGTGCGGTGGTTGAGGACGACGTGATCATTGGCGCCGGCAGCCTGGTGCCGCCGGGCAAACGCCTGCAAAGCGGGTTCCTCTACGTGGGCAGCCCGGTGAAACAGGTGCGGCCCTTGAGCGAAAAGGAAAACGCCTTCTTCACCTACAGCGCGGCGAACTATGTGAAGCTCAAGGACCTGCATCTGGCCGAAGGCTACGACACACTCTGAATCGATTCGCCACTGCCCAGGAATTTCCATGCATCATCAAACCGTACTGTTCGACCTCGATGGCACCCTGACTGACCCGCGTGAGGGCATCACCCGTTCCATTCAGTTTGCCCTCGCCAGGCTCGGCATCGATGAACCCGACCTGAGCAAACTGGAACATTTCATCGGCCCGCCGCTGCTGCAAGCGTTCATGCAGTTCTACGATTTCGACGAGGCCAAGGCCTGGGACGCGGTGAATTTCTATCGTGAGCGCTTCAGAGTCACTGGTCTCTACGAGAACCGCGTGTTCGACGGGGTGACGCCGCTACTGGAAACGCTCAGCGGCCAGGGACGCCAGTTGTACATCGCGACGTCCAAGCCGTGGGTGTTTGCCCGTGAGATCGCGCGGCATTTTGATTTCGCCCGGCATTTCAAAGTGATTTACGGCAGCGAACTGGATGGCACGCGGACCGACAAGGTCGAGCTGATTGCACACTTGCTCGCCGAAGAAGGGCTGGATCCGACGCAGACCCTGATGATTGGCGATCGTAAACACGACCTGATCGGGGCGCGCAGCAATGGCCTGGAGGCGGTGGCGGTGGGCTATGGGTTTGGTAGTTTCGAGGAGTTGACGGCCGAGGCGCCGGCTTATCATTTCCAGACACTGGCCGAGTTGCATCAGGCGTTTTTGCAGCGCTGATAAGATGGCTATCGCGAGCAGGCTCACTCCTACAGTTGGAATGCATTTCCCTTGTAGGAGTGAGCCTGCTCGCGATGAGGTCCTCACAACCACCTCAGCTATCTGGATCTGCCAGTCCTTTCAAAGCTGCCTTGCGCTCACCAACCGGCAACTTCCCCAACCGCTCGACCTCGGCATAAAACCTCAACCAATCCCCTCCAGCCTGCCTGAACAACGCGGCAAACGCCGGCACCCACTGGTCGTACAGCCCGAACGGCAACAACCGCGCGTTATTCAGCGGCGCGCTCACCCAGGCGTCATAGCGCTTGTCCCCGGCCCACTGGCTGTCCCTCATGGCCCGATAATCGCGGCGCAAGCGTTCGAATTCCGCGGCTTTGCGCTCGCGCATCTGCTCGGCCGCCAATGGCTGCGCGTACAGCTTCTCCAGCCGTGAACGCGTGTCGAGTATCAGCCCGATGAACTGGTCACGCTGCTTGAGCCTGGCGTCCGACTCCGCTGGCAGCCCGCGAAACGCGCGCCATTGCCGCGTGCCTTCTTGCTCGACAAACGTGGCAAAGGACTCGTTGAACTCGGTGTCGTCCTGCACATAGACCCGTTGATGGGCCAGTTCATGAAAGATCAGCGTGGCCAGACGCTCATCGCCCCAGCCCATCATCGAATTCAGAATCGGGTCGTTGAACCAGCCCAGCGTCGAGTAAGCCTCGACGCCGCCAATCGCCACGTCCATGCCTTGCAGGCGCTGGATTGCCGCTTCGCCCCGCGCGGCGCTCTGGTTGTAATAGCCGCGATAGGCAACGCAGCCGGCAATCGGGAAGCAGTGGTTTTGCGGGGTCAGGGAAAACTCTGCTGTGGCGAACACGTTCCACACTACGAACGGGCGGCCAATGTCGGCGTACAGGCGATAGCTCTGGTTGTCGGGCAAGTGCAGGTGTTCGCTGGCGAAGGCGCGCGCCTTCTGCGACTGGGCCAGGTGGGCGCGCAGAGTTGCGTCACGGCTTGGGTCGGCGATGACCTTTTCCACAGGTTCGCGCGCGCGCAGCAATTGCAGTTGTCCACTGGCCAACTGGCCGTAATAGCTGACGCTGGCGCAACCGTTGAGCAACAAAAACAACACACCCGGAAACAAAAACGCAAAAACGCGATCAAGTAACCCAAGGCTTGAAAACGGCCCGATCACAATAAGAAATCCCTCGGAGAGTCTGCCCGCAAGACTATCCCGCCTTAAGGAGCACCGCTATGCGCATGTTAATGCTGACAGGAAGCCTGCTGATGCTGGCCGGTTGTGCCAATTTTGGCATGCCCGATCCGGACCCTTCGCAAGCCTGGATCGATCTCGATGCCCGGCAACCGGACACGGCGCTGCAAGCGCTGCAAGTCGATGCCAGACAGGCCATCGACAAACGTTATTTCGAAGTACAGCCTGGCAGTCATGAGTTGAAGGTGCGTTATCAATTCCCTGTGGAGGCGACCAACATAGGCCCCGACGCGGAAACGTTGTGGCGCGATTGTCAGTTGAGCGTGAAATTCAAGGAGTTCAACGCCGGCCAGCGTTATCAACTGCAGGCTGGCAGCATCGGCTTCCGGCCATGGGCCAAGCTCTACGATGAACAGCGCAAAGTCGTCGGTCAGGGCACACCGGCGGGCTGCCAGAGCAGCTGATCGGCGCTATGCTGGTGATTCAGATCTGTGGATTTCCGTCATGCGTAGGTTGCCGCTGTTGCTCATCGCCAGTCTTGTCGCCGGTTGTCAGGCGCCGTTACCGGCCGTCGACCCGCAAATGGCCTGGATCGAATTCTCGACGCCAAGCCCTGGCGGCAAGCTGTTGATGGCCGAACGTCTCGATAACCAGCGATTGCGCGACGGCCGTTTTTTTCAGGTAACGCCCGGTAGCCATGAGTTACGGGTGCGTTTCGACTTCGAAGTGTTTGGCGGCGGTGGCAGTCTGCTGACCGGCCCGGTAGAGCGTCTGTGTTACCTGACGATCCGTTACGACCACTTCGAGGCCGGTCAGCGTTATCTGCTGGAAGGGCGCTCGTTGGCGTTCACCCCAAGCGCACGCTTGTACAACGCCAGGCGCGAGATCGTTGCTGAAGACCGGGAATTCAACTGCATCATCTAGCAATTCAGTTGCCGTTTTTCTGGTAGATGATTCTCTTCTTACCGTTCTCGCACGAACCGACAATCATGGCTGAGTCGTGCTGCTTTGCCTCTTCCTTGGTGATGATTTCCAAGGTGTACGAGGGTATGGCTTTCGCCTGAATCTTGATTTCGATTTCTTTTCTGAGCTCTTCGCAGTTCTTGGGGGCTGCGATAGCGGACGTGGCCAGTGCACTGCAAAGGATCGCCAAGCCAATACGTTTCATCAGTGAAGCTCCTTGAGGCAGCGCGCACGGGCGTGCGCTGAAGCTGCTGTCGATTATTCGACCACATTTTCATCGAGCGGGTTCTGACTTTGCTCACACCTTGAGATGTGCGTGATGTTCAGATTGCTATCGCGAGCAGGCTCGCTCCCACAGGGGATCGCATTTATCCAGTTGGAATGCGATCCCCTGTAGGAGTGAGCCTGCTCGCGATAGCGCCAGACCAGCAAACACCAGACCAGCAAACGCCAAATCAGCTGACCAGCGAAGCCTCCAGCGTAATCTTCGCATTCAATACCTTGGAAACCGGGCAGCCTTCCTTGGCCTTGTTGCTCAACTCCTCAAACTGCTGCTGAGTCGCGCCCGGGATCTTCGCCTTGAGAATCAGCTTCACTGCGGTGATCGCGAAGCCGCCATCGACCTGATCGAGGGTCACTTCAGCGTTGGTGTCGATGCTGTCCGCCTTCAGGCCGGCGTCGCCAAGAATCATCGAAAACGCCATGGAGAAGCAGCCGGCGTGGGCCGCGCCGATCAGTTCTTCGGGGTTGGTGCCCTTGCCGCCTTCAAAGCGTGCCTTGAAGCCGTAGGGGGCTTCTCTGAGTACGCCGGTTTCGGTGGAAATCGAGCCGAGACCGGTTTTCAGGTCGCCTTCCCAATGCGCGGATGCCTTTTTCACGATAGCCATGTCTGCCTCCTCAAATGTGGCGCGCAACGCCGCGCCGTCGTGGTTGTTGCATGCAAGGCTTCTGAGGATAGACGGCGGAACAAAGTTCAGCCTGGCTGAATCGTTGACTTTTTTAGTAGGAAATTTCTTTGCTGCTATTGAATCTCGGGTATATGCCCTTATTGCACAAAACACGCTTATGGATCTGGCAGGTTTTCGTTCGCAAGAAAAACCTGCCTCCCCACTTGGAGACGCAGGTTCATGAAACAACTGTCCGACGTAAAATTTTCCACCCTCGATCTGGTGCCGGTGCGCGAGAACGGCAGCCCCGCGCAGTCGCTGCGCAATTCGCTGGATCTGGCCCAGCATGCCGAGAAACTCGGCTACACACGGTTCTGGGTTGCTGAGCACCACAACATGGACGGCATCGCCAGTTCGGCCACTTCGGTGTTGCTCGGTTATCTGGCGGGCGGCACTTCGACGATTCGCGTGGGTTCCGGTGGCGTGATGCTACCCAACCACGCGCCGCTGGTGATTGCCGAGCAGTTCGGCACCTTGGAAAGCCTGTACCCGGGACGGATTGATCTGGGCCTGGGCCGCGCGCCCGGCTCCGACCAGATGGCCGCCCGCGCCTTGCGCCGCGAACGCTCCGGCAGTGCCGACGACTTTCCCGAAGACGTTGCCGAACTGATGCGCTACCTCGGCCCGCGCACGCCGGAGCAACGGGTGATCGCCATGCCCGGCACCGGCACCAACGTGCCGGTCTGGCTGCTCGGCTCAAGCCTGTTCAGCGCGCAACTGGCCGGCGAGCGCGGTTTGCCTTACGCCTTCGCCTCGCACTTTGCGCCACGCTTCATGCACGAGGCGATCCGCGTCTATCGCAACCACTTCAAGCCGTCGGCGGTACTCGACAAGCCCTACGTGATGCTTGGTGTGCCGTTGGTAGCAGCGGATACCGACGAACAGGCCGATTATCTGGCGACATCGGTGTACCAGCGCATCCTTGCGCTGATGCGCGGGCAAAGCCTGGTGCAGCGCCCACCGGTGAAAACCATGGACGGCCTGTGGTTGCCCCACGAACGGGAAGCCGTCGGTGATTTCCTCGGCCTGGCAATGGTCGGCGGCCCGCAGAAGATCCGCGCCAAGCTGGAGGTGCTGATTGAGCAGACACAGGCGGATGAGCTGATTTTCACCAGCGATTTGTATGAGCACGCTGATCGCGTGCATTCGTACGAACTGCTGGCGCAAGTCATGAAGGGGTAAGATTCCGCACATACCCCTTGTGGGAGCGAGCTTGCTCGCGAATACGGAGTGTCAGACACTCAATATGCCATTGACCCACCGCTTTCGCGAGCAAGCTCGCTCCCACATTAGGCACATGGTGTCCATAAAAAAGCCGACGCATCCGCGTCGGCTTTTGTATTTCAGGCGCAATCAACCGCGCTTGTAGACGATTTCCTTGCTGCCACCTTCGCAGGTCCCGACCACTTTGGCGTCAGCCGCCGCGCCCTTGTCGACTACCTCCAGCGAATAGCCGGAAACACCTTTGGCGTCGAGCTTCGCCGCGATCTCGGCTTTCAGCTCTTCACAAGGCTTGCCGGCAGCAAACGCACCACCGGCAAGGCTCAACAAACCTACTGCCAACATGATCTTCTTCATCGGTTGCACTCCTGGTCGGATTGAAAAAGGCGCGCATCGAGACCTCGCCCGATACGCTCACCTATAGCGCTTTGCCATTCCCTATGGCACTCCGCCAGCGCGCAAGTTCAGAAGACCGGACCAAACTCAGCTGGCGGCGATCTTGAAACCGACTTTCAACGTCACCTGAAAATGTGCCACCTGGCCGTTTTCGATATGACCCCGGGTCTCGGTCACTTCAAACCACTCCAGGTTGCGCAGGGTTTTATTGGCTTCGGCCAAGGCGTTGTTGATGGCGTCTTCGATGCTGGTGGTCGACGAACCGACCAGCTCGACTTTCTTGTAGGTGTGATGGTCACTCATGGCGATCTCCTTGGCGTGTGGAATTGAGACTAGCAGTGAATCGTTCTGTGGTTTCGGCGGCGTTGCGCTGCCGAAGTTCAGATTTTCTGCACTTTCTCGAAGCGGCGAAGTCCCAACCAACACACGCCACTCATCACCAATGCAGGAGAGCCACCATGGCCAACACCTCTTTACGTAAAGCCTCGTTGCAAAGCATGGAAGCCGAGATCGAGAGTCTGCTCAAATCGTTGGAAAGCTTGAAAGACGATGCTTCGGACGAGTCGCGCAAGACCCTCAAGGCGCTGAAAAGCAATGCTGAAAGTGCGCTGAAGCACTCGCGTCATCTGCTCAGCGACGCTTATGAAGAAGTCAAAGTGAAAACCCGCGAGACCGGCATCGCGACCCGCGACTACGCGCAGGAGCATCCGTGGACCACCGCCGGCGTGGCGGTCGGTGCAATCGGTCTGCTGGCGGCTTATTTGCTGTTCAAGCGCGGCGAGTGATCCGTCTGGCGCAGCTCGTTCTTGAGCCATTGCGCCAGTTGCCGGGCGCGCCCGTCCGCGGCGCGCTTGGGTAGCCACAACGCCAGTTGCGCCGGGGTTTCGCAAAAGCCCCACGGTGCAACGAGGCGCCCGGCCTTCAAATCTTCAGTCACCAGCGGCTCCGGCGCGATGGCCACGCCCAGGCCTGCCACCGCAGCCTCCAGCAAGTAATACAAATGCTCGAATCCTTGCCCAAGCCTTAACGCCTTGGCGTCGAGGGCGTATTGCTGCGCCCAGCTTGGCCAGGCTTGCGGGCGCGACGTCGTGTGCAGCAGCGGTTCTTTGAGCAATGCCGAAGCGGGCGCTGTGCGCAAGCGTTGATAGCCACTGAACAACGGACTCATCACTGGGCCGATGCGCTCTGCCGCCAGTTCGTAGACCTGCATATCAGCCGGCCACGGTGGTTCGGCGAACAGCAACAAAGCATCCAGCCCGGGCCGACGCGGATCGAGATCACCCTCACCGGCCGACAAGTGCAGGCGCAAGTCCGGCAGGTCGGCATTCAGACGTCCCAGGCGCGGAATAAACCAGCGCGCCAGCAGGCTTCCGGAACAGCCGAGCACGAACGGCGCATCGGCGGTACTTTGCGTCAATTCGGCGCAAACACTGCGCAACCGATCAAACGCTTCGCCGCTGGCATCGCGCAAACGTACCCCGGCATCTGTGAGTTTCAAGCCGCGCCCGTCCTTGACGAACAAACTGACGCCGAGGTGTTCTTCCAGCACTTTCAGCTGGCGGCTGACAGCCCCATGGGTAACGTGCAACTGCTCGGCCGCCTGACTGACGCTGTTCAGACGGGCAGTGGCCTCGAAGGCGCGGAGGGCATTCAACGGGGGCAGGTCGTGGCTCATGATATCTGTGAGTTTTCCTGACAGGTTGTGGCGATCTTATCGGTTTTCAGGGCGCAGTGTCAGGGGTAGAGTGGACGTCATTGTCTTTTGACCGAATTCACCTGGAGCGACCCATGACCCAGACTTCGAACACCTCTGATCTGCGTAACGGCCCTGACGCCAACGGCCTGTTCGGCGCGTTTGGTGGTCGCTACGTGGCAGAAACCCTGATGCCGTTGATCCTCGATCTGGCCCGCGAATACGAAGCGGCCAAACAAGATCCGGCCTTCAAAGAAGAATTGGCCTACTTCCAGCGTGACTACGTCGGACGCCCGAGCCCACTGTATTTCGCCGAACGCCTGACCGAGTTTTGCGGCGGCGCGAAGATCTACCTCAAGCGTGAAGAGCTGAACCACACCGGCGCGCACAAGATCAACAACTGCATCGGTCAGATTCTGCTGGCGCGGCGCATGGGCAAGAAACGCATCATCGCCGAGACCGGCGCCGGCATGCACGGCGTGGCCACGGCCACCGTCGCTGCGCGCTTCGGTCTCGACTGCGTGATCTACATGGGCACCACCGACATCGAACGTCAGCAGGCCAACGTCTTTCGCATGAAGCTGCTGGGCGCCGAAGTGATTCCGGTAGTCGCCGGCACTGGCACCCTGAAAGATGCGATGAACGAAGCCCTGCGTGACTGGGTGACCAACGTCGACAACACCTTCTACCTGATCGGCACCGTGGCCGGCCCGCACCCGTACCCGGCGATGGTTCGCGACTTCCAGGCCGTGATCGGCAAAGAAACCCGCGACCAGTTGCAAGCCCAGGAAGGTCGTCTGCCAGACAGCCTAGTAGCGTGCATCGGCGGTGGCTCCAACGCCATGGGCCTGTTCCACCCGTTCCTCGATGACAAGAGCGTTGAGATCATCGGCGTCGAAGCAGCCGGTTACGGCATTGAAACCGGCAAGCACGCGGCCAGCCTCAACGGCGGTGTTCCGGGCGTGCTGCACGGCAATCGGACTTTCCTGCTACAGGACGACGATGGCCAGATTATCGACGCTCATTCGATTTCCGCCGGCCTCGACTATCCGGGCATCGGTCCTGAACACGCCTGGTTGCACGACATCGGCCGCGTCCAGTACACCTCGGTGACCGACGACGAAGCGCTCGAAGCGTTCCACAAATGCTGCCGCCTGGAAGGGATTATCCCTGCGCTGGAAAGTGCCCACGCCCTGGCTGAAGTGTTCAAACGCGCACCGAAGCTGCCGAAGGATCACCTGATGGTGGTCAACCTGTCCGGGCGTGGCGACAAAGACATGCAGACCGTCATGCACCATATGGAACAATCGCAGCAGGAGAAACACTGATGAGCCGCCTGCAAACCCGCTTTGCCGACCTCAAGCAACAGAACCGCGCCGCGCTGGTGACCTTCGTGACCGCTGGCGATCCTGACTACGACACCTCGCTGGCGATCCTCAAAGGCTTGCCGGCGGCAGGTGCCGACGTGATTGAACTGGGCATGCCGTTTACCGATCCGATGGCCGACGGCCCGGCCATCCAATTGGCGAACATTCGTGCGCTGGGCGCCAAACAGAACCTGGCGAAAACCCTGCAGATGGTGCGTGAGTTCCGTGCCGGCAACAGCGACACGCCGCTGGTGCTGATGGGCTATTTCAACCCGATTCATAAATTCGGCGTCGAGCGCTTCATTGCTGAGGCTAAAGACGCTGGCGTCGATGGCCTGATCGTGGTCGACATGCCGCCGGAGCACAACGAAGAGCTGTGCGACCCGGCGCAGGCGGCCGGCCTGGACTTCATTCGCCTGACCACGCCGACCACCGACGACGCGCGTTTACCGCGCGTGCTCAACGGCAGTTCCGGTTTCGTCTACTACGTGTCGGTTGCGGGTGTGACCGGGGCGGGTGCGGCGACGCTGGAGCATGTCGAAGAGGCGGTTGCGCGTCTGCGTCGGCACACCGATCTGCCGATCAGCATTGGTTTTGGTATCCGCACGCCGGAGCAAGCCGCGGCGATCGCGCGTCTGGCGGACGGTGTGGTGGTGGGCTCGGCCTTGATCGACCATATCGCCAGCGCCGATACGCCTGAGCAGGCGATCGACGGTGTATTGAGCCTGTGCTCCGCGCTGTCACAAGGCGTGCGCAAGGCTCGCGGCTAAGCGCACAAAGAATAAACAAAAAGGCTTCAGAACCGTGTTCTGAAGCCTTTTTGTTTTTCAGGGCAATTGCAGTCCGCCCGAGGCCTTGTGCAATTTGCGCAGATGCTCGCCAATCTGCTTCACGTTGGCCTCGCTGGCGGCAATCTCGGCGGCACGCTTGGGTTCGAGCAGCTTGCGCACTTCGGTATCGAGATCGCCGGACAGGGCCAGCAGCTTCTTCTGCCGCTGACTGCTTTCTGCTTCCAGCCTGTCAAACTCGCTTGGCTGCGGTAATCCATAACCTTTTGAGTCGAGCAGCTCCGCCGGACGGCTTAGGAAACCGCTGTTGGCGAGGATCTGCTGCAAGGTAGCGTTGGCTTTATCCATGCCACCATTCTCCAGTTCGCGCGCGCCGAGGTAGCGCTGTTTGACCTCGTCCTGCGCGAGCAGCAACTGCCGACGGAAACTGGCCTGCTCCAATAGCAGCAGCGCCGCACTGGTACGCAGGTCGGCTCGTTCGAACCATTCCCGGCGTTCCTCTGCTGTCAACGAAAGCCAGTCCTCGACGGTGGTCTGCTTGATCGGCAGTTGCTTCTTCAGCACATCGAACATCGCCTGATAGCGATCACGGAACGAGTCGAAGCGATAACCCAGACGCAGCGCTTCTTTCGGATCGTCGAGCACGCTGGTGTCGGCCAATCCTCGGCCCTTGAGCACTTCGAGCAAGCCATTGGGCATGATGCTGTCGAGCCCAACGAGTTGGCTGTTGTTGCTGCCGCTGCGCAACAGTTTCAAACCTTCCACCGCGCAGTTGTTGGAGAGGAAAAAATAGTTGCCGTCGTAGCTCCAGTGCATCTCGGCGGCATGTTCGACGACGCCTTCGATTTCCTCGCGGGACAGCTTCAGCGGCACGGAGGCGAGGCTGCGCAATTCGGTCTTGGTGTATTCGTCGATCACTTGTGCCAACGGCAATACGAACAGGCGCGAGGGGTATTTGCCAACCAGTCCGTCCCAGCTCGACAGCTGCACGTCGCCAACAAAGGCGCGGTACGACCACACCAGATGATGATCGAGGTCGAGGCGGCAATCCGGGCCACGCGGGCGGCCCGGCGCGCAGATGACCAGGCGCAACATGCTGTGGCCCCAGCGGCTGACCCAGTTCTGATTCGCCTCGGCCAGCAGGTAATCGACGGCATAGACGCGTTCCGGATCGACGCGCCCCAAGGGCTGCCTGGCGAAGTCATTGCCCGCATTGAGGAAGGCAAAGCTCTTGCTGCAGGTGTCCTTGCCCGATGGCGCCCAGCCGAAGTGGTCCTTGTAGTAGCGATACAGCGCCGGACGGCGACAGGCGTAGCTCGGGTCGAGGAGGAAGTACTCCATGTTGACCGCGACGAATTCCTTGGGGCTTGAAATTTCGTACAGATCAGGGCTGCGGGCGATCTGCCGGTTGTGTTGTTCACGCTCGCCGCGACGACCGACATATTGCTGCCAGCCGGCAAGGTCGAGCAGGCGCGGGTCGTCACTGAGGGTGAAGCGACGGCCATTCTGTCCGCGACACTCATCGGGAATGCCGATCAGTCCTGCGCTATCGAAACGCCGGGTGCAGCGTTGGACCAGCGTGCGTTCGGCGCCCGGCCATAAGCGCGCGCGGTCATAAATATGAGTGATTTCGTGCAGCACCGTGGCGAGCAGTTCCTGACGCACAGTGCCGTGGGGGCGATTGGTCTTTGTTTTGGCGGCGCTGCCGTCGGTAAGGCCGGCGAGCAGCTTGCGATTCAGATCGAGCTCGGAAACCAGCGTCGCCTGCCCGTAAGCATTGGCGGGCATATCGTCGGTCCAGCCGACATCGATGCGCCGGTCCAGCCGCTCGATGAAGCTCGGCGGCAGCTTCTGCAGGGCCTCATCGATCAGCGCCTGGCTGGCCTGTTGCTGGGCGGGGCTCAGACCGTCACTCTTGAGCCGCAATTGCAGGCCGGCGTGGGCGCTGTTGCCAAGCAGCAACAACGCCCCGGCCAGCAGCCAGGCACCCATGGACCTCACAGTGCGAGGATAGCTTCGGCGAGTACCTGGTCACTGGCGTCGCGCGCTTCCGGCACGCGGGTACGCAGGGTATTGAGCGCAGCTTCGAGGTGAGCACCGCGGATGTCGCCGTTGCTGGCGACGAAACTGGCGGCGTCGTCATGGGCTTCGCGGATGATTTTCGAATCGCGGATGGACGTGGTGGTGTCGGAGGTGAAATCGATGGTGCGCTGGGAGGCACGAACGATGATGTTACTGGTGGCTACCAGGGTTTGCGCCTGGGCCACGTCGGCCAACAAAAACAGGCCAAGGGCGGCAGCAATCAGCGGGCTACGCATGGAACGACTCCGGAAGGACAAGGATAACTATTGGACGAGAATTGCCTCGGCCAGTTCAAGGTCGCTGGCATGAAGTTTTGGCCGGGTCTTGCGCAGATAATGCAGCGCGGACTCCAGCCGGGCACCTCGCCATTCACCGTCACTGGCAACGAATGCCGCCGCGTCATCGTGAGCGGCGAGCAGCAGTTTACGGTCGAACGGTGCAGAAGACACCATGCTGGTGGCGTAACCGCTGACAACGGTGCCTTGGGTCGACGCATTGAAGGCATCAAAGGCGCTGGCAGGCGCCGCCCAGCAGACCATCAATACAGCAGAAGGGAACAGCAAATTCGAAAGAAAACGCATGAGACTCGGTAATGGTTGGCGAGCTCAAAGGCTAGCGCAATGCCCGGGCCAGAGCCAGCGTTGAAACATCGGGACACGAGCGAAGTGTCCCGATCAGTTCCGTCGCTTAGATCGTCAGGATGGCCTGAGCCAACTGGGCGTCGGTGGCCTGCAACTGTGGCGCCTGGTGGCGAATGTGATCCAGAGCGCTTTCCAGCTTCACGCCACGGATATCGCCTTCGCTGGCTACGAAACTGGCGGCGTCATCACGGGCGGCCAGGACGATCTTGTCGTCACGAAAGGAGGACGTCACATCCGACGTGGCGTCGGAAGACGCTTTCAGAGCGCCGACGAGGGAGTCGGTGGTCACGATGAAGCTGGTAGCGCTGGCATTGGTAGCCATAGCCAGCAGGGCAGCGGCACTGAGCAGACGAAGACGGGTCATGGTGTAACTCCTTTGGATAAACCGTAGTGAGAGGTGGCTCGGTATCTGAGGAGTCAGACGCCAGTTGCTTAACGTTCGCCACGTTCTGTGTGGATATTAGGCCGGCGGGCGCTGTTCGCCCAGTGATGGCAACCTTTACAAGCGCCTTTTTCACAACTGTTATGGCGATTGTTTAATTTGATAAAACTGTAATGGTTGATGGTCAATTGGCACGCCAGACGCGCCGCTGTCCAAAACGACAAAACCCGTCGTGGTTTCCCACGACGGGTTCTGTTTTATTCAATTCGGGTTGCTGGCGGTGGGTCTAACGACCAGAGCCAGCGACGCTACTTAGCGCCAGAACGGCTTGCTCAGCTCTTCGTAGCGTTGTGCTTCGCTGATACCGGCGTCAGCCAGCAGACGCGAATCCAGACGAGCCAGTTGATGGCGGCTGGAGATGCGGCGCTGCCACAACATCAGGTTGGCGAGAACGCGCAGAGGCAGGGAAGCCTGGGTGTTTACAGCTTTATCTTCGAAGAACAGTTCGGAACTGAGTGTACGTTCCATGGTTGACATCCTTCCGCTTGTGGCGGGATCAGGTAGTGGTTTGACTGGTGCCCATGATCCTCTCGATTGCCTAGTCTCTGTAGATACAGTTCAACTGTATTGTGAGTGACCAGTTAACTGTTTATAGGCGGTGTACGGGTCAAAATCGAGCAAACTGTACCTGTCTGCACCGATTCGGTGCGTTTAAGCCCGATACAGCCAAAATCGTAGTCTGCTGCCGCCGGAATAGACCGGTACAGCAGTACAGTTTTTGCAGGAATAGAGGTATGCGAAAGTCCATCGGAACACACTGCGTGTACGCCGATGGTTTATCTGTGCGATTACACCGCGAGCATGCGTCCGGTTTCTTCCAGATTGATATGCCAGCTCAAGGCTTCGCGCAGAATGTGTGGCGTGTGCCCACCAATGGTACAGGCTGCGGTGAAGTAATCATTCAGCGCCTGGCGGAAATCCGGATGCACACAGTTGTCGATAATCACACGGGCACGTTCGCGCGGTGCCAGGCCGCGCAGGTCGGCCAGACCGACCTCGGTCACTAGAATGTCGACGTCATGTTCGGTGTGGTCAACGTGGCTGACCATCGGCACCACGCTGGAAATCGCGCCGCCCTTGGCAATCGATTTGGTCACAAACACCGCCAGATGCGCGTTGCGCGCGAAGTCGCCGGAGCCGCCGATGCCGTTCATCATCCGCGTGCCGCAGACATGGGTGGAGTTGACGTTGCCATAGATGTCGAATTCCAGCGCGGTGTTGATGCCGATGATCCCCAGGCGGCGCACCACTTCCGGGTGGTTGGAGATCTCTTGCGGACGCAACACCAGCTTGCCCTTGTACTTTTCCAGATTGCCGAACACGTCGCTGTTGCGTCGCTCCGACAGGGTGATGGAGCTGCCCGAGGCAAAGCTCAGCTTGCCAGCATCGATCAGGTCGAAGGTCGAGTCCTGCAGCACTTCGGAGTACATGGTCAGTTCTTCGAACGGCGAGTCGATCAAGCCGCACATTACCGCGTTGGCAATATTGCCAATTCCCGCCTGCAACGGGCCGAGCTTGGTGGTCATTCGCCCGGCGTCGACTTCCTGCTTGAAGAAGGTGATCAGATGTTCAGCGATGGCGTTGGTATCAACGTCCGGTGTCGACACCGTGGACGGTGAGTCCGCCTGCTGGGTGATGACAATGGCAACGATTTTTTCCGGCGGGATCGGTATCGCCGTGCTGCCGATACGGTCGTCTACTTTTACCAGCGGGATCGGCGTCCGCGTCGGGCGGTACGTCGGGATATAAATGTCGTGCAGGCCTTCGAGGTTGGCGTTATGCGCCAGGTTGATTTCGACAATCACCTGTTTGGCGAAGATCGCGAAGCTGGCCGAGTTGCCTACCGAAGTGGTCGGCACGATGTGGCCCTGCTCAGTGATCGCGACGGCTTCGATGACGGCGATGTCCGGCAGCTTCAGTTGCTGATTGCGCAGTTGCTCGACAGTCTCCGACAGGTGCTGATCGATGAACATCACCTCGCCGGCGTTGATCGCCTTGCGCAGGGTGCTGTCGACCTGAAACGGCATGCGTCGTGACAGTACGCCGGCTTCGGTCAATTGCTTGTCGAGGTCGTTGCCCAGGCTGGCACCCGTCATCAAGCTGATCTTCAGCGGCGTGACCTTGGCGCGCTCGGCCAGTGCGTGCGGGACGGCTTTGGCTTCGCCGGCACGGGTGAAGCCGCTCATGCCGACGGTCATGCCGTCCTCAATCAGAGCAGCGGCGTCGGCGGCGCTCATCACTTTGTCCAACAACGAAGGCAGGCGAATACGGTCACGGTACATGAATGATTTCTCGGGCAGCGAGTAGCAGGATGCGCAGTCTAGTGAATTTGCCGGGCGCCTGTCCCGCTACCAAGGTCGCAAATGAGGCGTCTATTTAGCGGCTTTCAAGTAAAACACCGTTACCGGATCGGCAACAACGCGGCAAATTGTCCAGCGCTTTGCGCAAACTAAAACGCCCCGACAAGTCGGGGCGTTCGTTATCGCTGCGGGAGATTACTCGACGGCTTTAACCATGTCTTCGATGACTTTCTTCGCGTCGCCGAAGACCATCATGGTCTTGTCGAGGTAGAACAGTTCGTTGTCCAGGCCGGCATAGCCGCTGGCCATCGAACGCTTGTTGACGATGATGGTCTTGGCCTTGAACGCTTCAAGGATCGGCATGCCGGCAATCGGCGACTTCGGATCGTTCTTCGCGGCCGGGTTGACCACGTCGTTCGCACCGAGCACCAACACCACGTCGGCCTGGCCGAATTCGGAGTTGATATCCTCCATCTCGAACACTTGGTCGTAAGGCACTTCGGCCTCGGCGAGCAATACGTTCATGTGCCCGGGCATCCGACCTGCCACTGGGTGGATCGCGTACTTCACGGTCACGCCGCGATGGGTCAGCTTCTCGGTCAGTTCCTTCAGGGCGTGTTGTGCGCGAGCCACCGCCAGGCCGTAACCCGGCACGATAATCACGGTGTCAGCGTTGGTCAGCAGGAAGGTCGCGTCGTCAGCCGAACCGGATTTCACCGGGCGTGCTTCTTTCGCGCCGGCCGGACCGGCATCGGCGGTGTTGCCGAAACCACCCAGCAGCACATTAAAGAAGGAACGGTTCATCGCCTTGCACATGATGTACGAAAGAATCGCACCGCTCGAACCCACCAAGGAGCCTGCAATGATCAACATCGAGTTGTTCAGCGAGAAACCGATACCCGCTGCCGCCCAGCCCGAATAGCTGTTGAGCATCGACACGACTACCGGCATGTCGGCGCCGCCGATCGGGATGATGATCAGCACGCCCATCACGAACGCCAGCGCGAGCATCAGCGCAAACGCGGTGAGGTTGCCGGTGAACATGAAGGTCAGGCCGAGTGCCAGCGTTGCCAGTCCCAGTACGGCGTTCAGCTTGTGCTGACCGCTGAACTGTACCGGTGCGCCCTGGAACAGGCGGAACTTGTACTTGCCCGAAAGCTTGCCAAAGGCAATTACCGAACCGGAGAAGGTGATGGCACCGATCGCGGCGCCGAGGAACAGCTCCAGACGGTTACCCGCCGGGATCGCATCGCCCAGCTGTTTGACGATGCCCAGCGATTGCGGCTCGACCACCGCTGCAATAGCGATGAACACCGCGGCCAGACCGATCATGCTGTGCATGAACGCGACCAGCTCCGGCATCTTGGTCATTTCAACGCGCTTGGCCATGATCGAACCGGCAGTGCCGCCGACCAGCAGGCCGACGATGACATAGCCAATGCCGGCAGTCGCAAGCTCTGCGCCAAGCTTATAGATGAGGCCAACCGTGGTGATGATGGCCAGCGCCATGCCGAGCATGCCGAACAGGTTGCCGCGCCGCGAGGTGGTCGGGTGCGACAAGCCTTTAAGGGCCTGGATAAAGCAGATCGACGCGATCAGGTAAAGCGTCGTGACGAGATTCATGCTCATGACGATGGCGCCTCTTCTTTTGCTTTCGGGGCTTTCTTCTTGAACATCTCGAGCATGCGGCGGGTGACCAGAAAGCCACCAAAAACGTTGACCGCCGCGAGTGCCACGGCGAGCGTGCCCATGGTTTTGCCCAGAGGCGTGACCGTCAGCGCCGCAGCCAGCATGGCGCCTACGATGACAATCGCGGAAATCGCGTTGGTCACTGCCATCAACGGCGTGTGCAGCGCAGGTGTAACGTTCCAGACCACGTGATAACCGACATAAATCGCCAGCACGAAGATGATCAGGTTGTAGATACCGGGGGAGATAAGCTCTTCCATCGTCTGAATCCCTGCTTAGGCGTTTTTGCGGATGACTTGGCCGTCGCGGCACATCAGGCACGCGGCGACGATGTCGTCTTCGAGGTTGACGTCGAACTGGCCTTCCTTGGTGAAGACCAGCTTGAGGAAGTCCAGCAGGTTGCGTGCGTACAGTGCCGAGGCGTCTGCAGCGACTTCGCCGGCCAGATTGGTCGGGCCGCAAATGGTCACGCCGTTTTCGACCACGACCTGATCAGCCACGGTCAGTGGGCAGTTGCCACCCTGAGCCGCCGCGAGGTCGATGACCACCGAACCCGGTTTCATCTGCGCCACGGTTTCCGCGCTCAACAGCGTCGGTGCCTTGCGGCCCGGAATCAGCGCGGTGGTGATGACAATGTCGGCCTGTTTCGCGCGTTCGTGAACGGCCTGGGCCTGGCGCTGCATCCAGCTCGCCGGCATCGGCCGCGCGTAACCGCCGACACCGACGGCGCATTCGCGCTCTTCATCGGTCTCGTAAGGCACGTCGACGAACTTGGCGCCGAGGGATTCGATCTGTTCCTTTACGGCCGGACGCACGTCGGACGCTTCGATCACCGCACCCAGACGTTTTGCCGTGGCAATCGCCTGCAATCCGGCCACGCCTGCGCCAAGAATCAGCACCCGCGCCGCTTTCACGGTGCCCGCAGCAGTCATCAGCATCGGCATGAAGCGTGGGTAATAGTGAGCCGCGAGCAACACCGCTTTGTAGCCGGCGATATTCGCCTGCGACGACAACACATCAAGACTCTGCGCCCGCGAGGTACGCGGCGCCGCTTCGAGGGCGAACGCGGTAATGCCGCATTCGGCCATCTTCGCGATGGTCTCGTTGTTGAATGGGTTGAGCATGCCCACCAGCACCGTTCCGCGCTTGATCAGCGTCAGTTCGGCATCGCTTGGGGCGACCACCTTGAGAATCAGCTCGGCGCCAAACGCATCGTTGGCACTGCCAATGGTTGCGCCTGCCGCTTCATAGGCACTGTCGACGATGCTGGCTTTGACGCCTGCACCGGTTTGCACAGTGACCTTATGACCTTGGCTGATCAGCTTTTTAATGGTTTCCGGGGTTGCAGCAACCCGCGTTTCACCGGTCTGGGTTTCGAGAGGAACACCAATGTGCACGTCAAATCTCCTGCGTGATCTTATTGAGTAAACCCAGGCACTGCGGATGGTGCGACTGGGGCGGCCGATCAGCACGATCCCGCCAAATCAGGGCGGGGCGCGGCATTTTGCAGGCGAACTTTATGCCCTTCAAGGGATTATGATGGGTGACGGAAAATTAACTACAAGTCATGCCGTGACCGAATGTCGCAGATGGCCAGTTGAATCCCTTGCAGACCGTGCCCTGTAAGGATTCTGGCTGAAGATGGAAAAATTTCTCATCGGTGGCGTGAATAGGCAGTAATGCGTCGCCAATGGAGGCTCAAAGCCACGTACTTAGGCGCTTCTGGGACGTCTGTACGACTTTCGGATACAGTCAGCGAAATTGCGACAAATAGTTATATCTGTAGTGCTTTCGGTTTCCTGACTACGCAGTTAGGAAGTGCTGTATGCCCTTATTCCTCTAGGCTGTAGCTATGTGCCTGATTCACCAACCAGTCGCGAAATGCCTTGAGCGACGCCGATTCGACCTTTCGCTCGGGAATCATCAAGTAATAGGCCTTGATGCTCGTAAGTGCTTGGGGGTTGGCAATCACCAAGCGCTTCTCGGCCAGCTCGCGCTGAATCAGGAAAGGTGGAATCAACGCAATCCCCATGTCGTGCATCGCGGCTTGGGCGAGCATGGAGAATAGTTCGTAGCGCGGCCCTGTCATGTCTCGGGGGATGTTCAGTTGTTGTGAGTTGAACCACTGACGCCAGGCATACGGGCGAGTGGTCTGTTGCAACAGTGGCAATTCTGCGATGGCTTGAGCTGTCAGTTGCTCTTTGTTGTGGAGTAGGGCGGGGCTGCACACCGGCATCGGATTTTCGCCCATCAACCGGTGGGACTCGGTACCGGACCAATCGGCGTCGCCGAAGTAGATCGCAGCGTCGAATTCGGTATCGGCAAATAGGAAGGGCCGGGTGCGGTTGGTCAGGTTAACGGTGACTTCCGGGTGCTTGAGCTGGAAATCCTTGAGCCGTGGCAGTAGCCATTGCGTGCCGAAGGTGGGCACTACAGCCAATTCGATCACGTTGGTGCCCTGCTGGCCCATCACTGAAAGGGTGTCGCGTTCGACGGCATCAAGCTGAGTCGCCACACGACGACTGTAAGACAGGCCCGCTTCGGTCAGCTTTACGCCGCGCCGCGAACGTCGGAACAGTTCCACTCCGAGAAACTCCTCGAGGCTGGCGATCTGTCGGCAAATCGCGCCCTGAGTCAGCGAAAGTTCTTCGGCGGCCCTGGTAAAACTCTCGTGGCGTGCGGCGGCTTCGAAGCTGATCAGGGCGGCAGTGCTGGGAATCTTTCTGCGCATGTACGTTAATCTCACTGATACGTCGGTTAAGTGGCAGTTTATGCCGTTTCGGAGTGAGAAAATCACACAACAGCATGCGAAATCCTCGTTTGCCGCCAACGAGAACCGCGCCTAGGATCAATGCCACGTTAATTCACCCGATTTGCGAGGACACACCCATGGGCGGTAAAGCGAGTTTCAACTGGATCGATCCCCTGCTGCTGGATCAACAGCTCACTGAAGAAGAGCGCATGATCCGCGCCACCGCCGAGCAGTTCGCTCAACAGAGCCTCGCACCGCGTGTCCTCGAAGCTTTCCGGCATGAGAAAACCGACCCGGCAATCTTCCGTGAAATGGGTGAAGTCGGCCTGTTGGGCGCGACCATCCCTGAGCAGTACGGCGGCAGCGGCTTGAATTACGTCAGCTACGGCTTGATCGCTCGTGAAGTAGAGCGCGTCGACTCCGGCTACCGCTCGATGATGAGCGTGCAGTCTTCGCTGGTGATGGTGCCGATCAACGAATTCGGTACCGAAGCGCAGAAGCAGAAGTACCTGCCGAAACTGGCCTCCGGCGAATGGATCGGCTGCTTCGGCCTGACCGAGCCGAATCACGGTTCCGATCCCGGCGCGATGATTAGCCGCGCGCGTAAAGTCGACGGCGGCTACAGCCTGACTGGCGCAAAGATGTGGATCACCAACAGTCCGATCGCCGATGTCTTCGTGGTCTGGGCCAAAGACGATGCCGGCGACATCCGCGGCTTCGTCCTGGAGAAAGGCTGGAAAGGCCTGAGCGCGCCGGCGATTCATGGCAAGCTCGGCCTGCGGGCGTCGATCACCGGTGAAATTGTGATGGACAACGTGTTCGTGCCGGAAGAGAACATTTTCCCCGACGTGCGTGGCCTGAAAGGGCCGTTCACCTGCCTTAACTCTGCGCGCTATGGCATTTCCTGGGGGGCATTGGGCGCTGCCGAATTCTGCTGGCACACCGCGCGCCAGTACACCCTGGATCGCCAGCAGTTCGGTCGTCCTTTGGCCGCTACGCAATTGGTCCAGAAGAAGCTGGCCGACATGCAAACTGAGATCACGCTGGCCCTGCAGGGCTGCCTGCGTCTGGGGCGCATGAAGGACGAAGGCACCGCTGCGGTCGAAATCACTTCGATCATGAAGCGCAACTCGTGCGGCAAGTCGCTGGACATCGCCCGTATGGCTCGCGACATGCTCGGTGGCAACGGCATCTCTGACGAGTTCGGCGTGGCCCGTCACTTGGTCAACCTTGAGGTGGTGAACACCTATGAAGGTACTCACGACGTTCATGCCTTGATCCTCGGGCGGGCGCAAACCGGTCTGCAGGCGTTCTATTAATAGGAGGGCTGACCATGGGCGCGCTGTCGCATCTGCGGGTACTGGATTTATCGCGAGTGCTGGCCGGGCCGTGGGCCGGGCAGATCCTCGCTGACCTTGGCGCCGAGGTGATCAAGGTCGAGCGCCCCGGCAATGGCGATGACACGCGTGCCTGGGGGCCGCCGTTCCTTAAAGATGCGTATGGCGAGAATACGTCCGAGGCGGCGTATTACCTTTCGGCGAACCGTAACAAGCAATCGGTGACCATCGATTTCACACGTGCCGAAGGGCAGAAACTGGTGCGGGACCTCGCGGCGAAGTCGGACATTCTTATCGAGAACTTCAAGGTCGGCGGTCTGGCGGCGTACGGGCTGGACTATGAGTCGCTGAAAGCGATCAACCCGAATCTTATCTATTGTTCCATCACCGGCTTCGGCCAGACCGGACCGTATGCAAAGCGTGCCGGCTATGACTTCATGATTCAGGGGCTGGGCGGCTTGATGAGCTTGACCGGCCGGCCCGATGGCGATGAAGGGGCTGGTCCGGTGAAGGTTGGGGTGGCATTGACGGATATCCTGACCGGGCTGTATTCGACGGTGGCGATTCTGGCGGCGTTGGCCCATCGGGACCATGATGGCGGTGGTCAGCATATCGATATGGCATTGCTCGATGTGCAGGTCGCCTGTCTGGCCAACCAGGCCATGAACTACCTGACCACAGGCAATGCGCCAAAGCGTCTGGGTAATGCGCATCCGAACATCGTGCCTTATCAGGATTTTCCTACGGCTGATGGCGACTTTATCCTCACCGTGGGTAACGACGGGCAGTTCCGCAAGTTTGCCGAAGTGGCGGGGCAGCCGCAGTGGGCGGATGATCCGCGCTTCGCGACGAACAAGCTGCGAGTGGCGAACCGCGCAGTGTTGATTCCATTGATCCGCCAGGCCACGGTCTTCAAGACCACGGCCGAGTGGGTAGCCCGGTTGGAGCAAGCGGGTGTGCCCTGTGGGCCGATCAATGATTTGTCGCAGGTATTTGAAGACGCGCAGGTGAAGGCGCGCGGTCTGGCTATCGAGCTGCCGCACGCGCTCGCCGGATTGGTGCCTCAAGTGGCCAGCCCGATTCGGCTGTCAGAGACGCCTGTCGAGTATCGTCATGCGCCGCCTTTATTAGGCGAGCACACGTTGGAAGTTTTACAGCGCGTGCTGGGTCTCAGTGCGGGTGCGGTGGCTGAGCTTAA